>NZ_CAUQWC010000125.1:0-9817 GCF_963521695.1 uncultured Microbacterium sp.
TGCGGCACGCGCGGCGGTGAGCGTTGCGCTGCGCTCGTCCTCCGCCGCGGCGGCCGCGTCCTCCTCGGCCAGCAGCCACGCGTCGAGCAGGCCGTCCGCCGACCGCGCCCCGTAATGCTGCGCCACCGCCGCGGCAGACGTCTCCACCCCGATCGCCGTCAGGCAGACGTCCGCCATCCCGCGCACGACCCGCCCACCGATGATCGGCGACACGCCCACCACCCGCGCCGCGGTTTCGCGCAGGGCCTCGCGCACACCCGGCACCGTGAGGATCGGACCGATCGACACGACGGGGTTCGACGGGGCCAGCAGCACCACGTCGGCCGCAGCGATCGCATCCGTGACTCCGGGCGCGGGTACGGCATCCGTGATCCCGGGGTTCTCGAACGCGCGGGGCGTGAGCTTCGCGCGGTGACGGGTCCACCACTCCTGGAAGTGCAGGCGACCGCCGTCCTCCAGGAGCACGTGAGTGTCGACCTCGCTGTCGGTCATGGGCAGCAGACGGATGCCGAGCGGCCACCGCTCCGCCATGCGCGCGAGCACCTGTGTCGGCGTCAGCCCCTCGCGCAGCCACCCGGTGCGGGCGAGGTGCGTGCCGAGGTCGAGGTCGCCGAGCGTGAACCACGGCCACCCCGCACCCCACGACTGGAGTTCCTCGTTCACGCGTTCGGTGTCACCGGCTCGACCCCAGCCGCGCACGGTGTCGTTCACCCCCGCCAGGGCGTAGGTGATCGAGTCGACGTCGGGCTGCAGCCGCACGCCCGAGAGCCACAGGTCATCGCCCGTGTTGACCACGACGGTGGCCTCGGGTGCGTCGAGTCGACGCAGCGCCGCCCGCACGCCGAGGGTGAACTTCGATCCCCCGACTCCTCCGGCGAGCACGACGACGCGAGGCTGAGGAATCTGCATCCGTCCAGTCTTCCACCGCGCGACCCAGACCCGTGGCCGCCGCCGCGCGTCGGGGCCGCGCGTCGGGGCCGCGCGTCACGCGCACTCCCCCGTGGCCGACGCCGTGCACAACTCCGGATAATCAGGCGCACGCACAGCCGCGGGTCGCGGAGTTCCGGGGAATCGGCCGACCGCACCGCATTTCTGCAGGAGTTATGCACCACCGAGCGACGCGTCGGAACGCGGGAAACCGCCCCGGCCCCTACTGCGCGAGCAGCGTCGGGTCCAGCGCCTCCGCCGCGGCCTTGGCCGCCCCGGGCAGCGTCGAGATCACGTGCTCGAGAGCGGCATCGTCGTGTGCGGCGGTGAGGAACCACGCCTCGAACACGCTCGGCGGCAGCGAGACACCGGCATCCAGCATCGAATGGAAGAACGACGCGTAGCGGTAGGACTGCTGTGTGAGCGCCGTGGCGTAGTCGAGGGGCACCTCGGGGAGGAACGCGACGCCGAACAGCGAACCGGCGCGCGGCACGACGTGCACGACACCCTCGGCCGTCAGCGCAGAGTCGAGCGCATCGGCGACACGGGCCGCCGCGGCGTCGACCGCGGCGTAGACCTCGGGGGTTGCGAGGCGCAGCGTCGCGAGGCCCGCGGCGACCGACAGCGGATTCCCCGAGAGCGTTCCCGCCTGGTACACCGGGCCGAGGGGCGCGAGGTGGTCCATGATCTCGGCGCGCCCCGCGAGCGCGGCCAACGGCATCCCTCCACCGACGACCTTGCCGTAGGTGAGGATGTCGGGCAGATAGGTCTCGCCCTGCGAGGCCTGGAGGCCCCAGAAACCGGCGGAGTGCACGCGGAAGCCGGTGAGCACCTCATCCATGATGAGCAGGGCGCCGTGGCTGTGGGCGATGTCGGCGAGCGCGGCGTTGAAGCCGGGCAGGGGCGGCACGACGCCCATGTTGGCGGAGGCCGCCTCGACGATGATCGCGGCGATGTTCTCGCCGTGCACCTCGAAGGCCTCGCGAACGGCGTCGAGGTCGTTGTAGGGCAGCACGAGGGTCTGCGCGGCGATGGGCGCGGGAACGCCCGCCGAGCCGGGCAGGGCGAGGGTGGCGACACCCGATCCGGCGGCGGCCAGCAGCCCGTCGGAGTGGCCGTGGTAATGCCCGGCGAACTTGATCAGCAGGTCGCGCCCCGTCACGCCGCGCGCGAGACGGATTGCCGTCATCGTCGCCTCGGTGCCGGTGGACACCAGGCGCACCTTCTCGATCGGCTTCAGCTCGCCCACCTGCACACGGTGCGCGATGAGGTCGGCGAGCTCCACTTCGGCTCCCGTGGGTGCGCCGAACGACAACCCGCGGGATGCCGCAGACCGGACCGCCTCGACCACCTCGGGGTGCGCGTGACCGAGGAGCGCCGGACCCCACGAGGCCACGAGGTCGACGTACTCGCGGCCCGCGGCATCCGTGATGCGGGGTCCGGATGCCGACTGCACGAACCGGGGCGTCCCGCCCACGGAGCCGTAGGCGCGCACGGGCGAGTTCACGCCGCCCGGAATGACGTCCTTCGCGCGGGCGAACCACTGATCGTTGAGATCGGTCATGGGGTGCTCATCCTCTCGATGTGCATAACGCAGGAGAATCGGGGGCCGTCCTGCGCCGCGGGGTCTGCAGGGTCAATCTTTCCGGAGTTGCCGGTGCAGAGGCAGCGAGCACCGGTGGGAATCTCCTGCGTTGTGTCCGGCTGGGGCCGGGCAGCGAGGCGCGGCAACCGAACGGGGCTCAGAGATCGGCGCGCAACCAGCGGGCGGCCTCGACGGCCCAGTACGTCAGGATCGCGTCGGCGCCGGCACGGCGGATGCCGAGCAGGCTCTCGGTGATCGCGCCCCGGCGGTCGATCCATCCGTGGGCTGCGGCGGCCTCGATCATCGCGTACTCCCCCGACACCTGGTAGGCCCACACCGGTACGTCGACCGAGGCCTTCACCTCGGCGAGCACGTCGAGGTAGGGCAGCGCGGGCTTGACCATGACCACGTCGGCGCCCTCTTCGACGTCGAGAAGCGCCTCGCGCACGCCCTCGCGGCCGTTGCCGGGGTCGAGCTGGTACGAACGGCGGTCGCCCTTGAGCTGCGAGTCGACGGCCTCGCGGAACGGGCCGTAGAACGCTCCGGCGTACTTCGCCGAGTACGCCAGGATGAGCGTGTCGGTGAAGCCCTCGGCATCCAGTGCTTCACGCACCGCGCCGACCTGGCCGTCCATCATTCCCGACAGCCCCAGCATGGCCGAGCCCGCCCTCGCCTGCGCGAGACCCATCGCGGTGTAGCGCTCGAGCGTGGCGTCGTTGTCGACGGCCCCGTCGGGCTGCAGGACCCCGCAGTGCCCGTGGTCGGTGAACTCGTCGAGGCACAGATCGGTCTGCACGACCAGCGCGTCGCCCACCTCGGCCACGACGGCCTCGGTCGCCACGTTCAGGATGCCGTTCGGGTCGTCGGCGCCGGAACCCACCGCGTCGCGGGTCTCGGGCACGCCGAACAGCATGACGCCACCGATGCGTTCCTCGGCCGCCTCGGCGACCGCGCGACGGAGCGAGTCGAGGGAGTGCTGGACGATTCCCGGCATCGAGCCGATGGGACGGGGCTCGGCGAGGCCTTCACGCACGAAGAGCGGCAGCACGAGCTGCGCGGGCACGAGGTGCGTCTCACGAGCGAGACGACGGACGGCGGGGGTGCGGCGCAGGCGTCGCGGGCGATGCTCGGGAAAACTCATGGGGTCGATTCGGTGGGGACGGGGAAACGGGCGACCGCGTCGATGAGGGCATCGACTGTCTGCCGTTCGGCGACGACGTCGACGCTGAGCCCGGCGCGCTTCGCGTCCTTGGCGGTACGGGGACCGATCGCGGCGATGACGGTGGATGCCGGGATGTCGGGGAACTGCTCGACGACCTGTTCGGCGACCGACCCGCTGGTGACGAGGATCGCGTTGATGCGCCCGGAGTGCACGTCGCCCGCGATCTTCTCGGAGACGGGGACCCCGACGGTGCGGTATGCCACGACGCTGCGCACGTCGTGGCCCGCCTCGATGAGCAGACGCGTGAGCACCGGCTTGGCGATCTCGCTGCGCAGGGTTAGCACCTTGCGGGGCTCGGATTCGAGGTCGATCATCTGCTCGGCCATCCCTTGCGCGGAGTTGTCGCGCTCGGGCACGAGGTCGACGCGATACCCGACTGCCTGCATGGCGGCGGCCGTCGTCTCGCCCACGACGGCGACGCGGGTCTGCGCGGGGATGACCGCCTTGTAGGCGTAGAGCACGTCGACCGTCGTCGCGCTGGTCAGCGTGAGCCAGTCGAATGCGCCGGCGGCGAGATCGGCCAGGGCTTCGTCGAGGGTGGCCTGGTCGTTCGTCGGCGCGAAGTTGATCAGCGGAGCGATGACCGGGGCGGCTCCGAGCTGCCGGAGGCGAGCGGCGACACCGTCGCCCCAAGGTCCGCCGCGCGGCACGAGGACGCGCCGTCCGGCAAGGGGCTTGGGCACGCTGCCCGTCGAGGGGTTCGGCGTGTGCCAGTGGCCTTCATTCATGTGGTCGACTCTCGTGGTACCAGGTCGGCCGCCCCGCGTTCGAGCAGCCGACGCGCGGCTTCTCGGCCCATACGCGTCGCGCGCGCGATGGATCCCCCGTCGTCGGCAGCATCCGCATCATTGCCACTGCCCGGTTCCCGAGCATACCCCGAGTCAAGTCGCACCGTCCGATCGATGCCGATCCGGCGGGATCCGTCGAGGGCGTAGACGATCGCGCGCAACCGCAGGTCGCCGTCGGCGATCGAGGCGTGCGTCCCCACGGGCGCGCTGCAGCCGGCATCCAGAGCCGAGAGCACCGTACGCTCCGCCGTGATGGCCGTGCGCGTGTCCGCGTCGTCGAGCTGAGCGAGTGCGTCGCGGATCTCGTCATCGATGTCGGTGCGGGTCTCGACGGCGAGCGACCCCTGCCCGGGAGCGGTGGGCCACTCGCTGAGACCCAGCTCTTCGGCGTGCAGCCCACCGAGATCGCCGCCCAGGCGCGAGATGCCCGCGGCCGCGAGGATGACGGCATCCAGCTCCCCGTCGCGTACCCGCGCGAGACGCGAATCGACGTTGCCGCGGATGTCGTGGATGTCGAGCCGAGGGTTGTGCCGCCGGGCCTGCGCGATGCGACGGGGCGAGCCGGTACCGACGCGGGACCCCGGCGGGAGCGAGCCCAGCGGGGTGCCGTCGCGCGTCACGACGACGTCGCGGGCGTCCTCGCGCGCGGGCGTCGCCGCGATGACCAGCCCCTCGGGCTGGAGCGTCGGCAGGTCTTTCAGCGAGTGCACGAGGAAATCGCACCGGTCGGCGGCGAGCGCTTCGCGCAGACCGTTGGCGAAGACCCCGCGTCCGCCCAGCTGCGACAGCGAGGCACGGTTGACGTCTCCCTCCGACACGATCGGCACCAGTTCGACGACACGCCCCGACACCGCGGCCACGGCATCGGCGACGGTCTGCGACTGCGTCATCGCGAGAGCGCTGCGACGCGTACCGAGGCGAAGGGGTGCGCTCACTGCAGGATCTCGGGGATCTCGTCGAGGGTTACGAGGCGACCCGTGTAGAACGGCACCTCCTCGCGCACATGACGACGGGCCTCGGTGTAACGCAGGTCGCGCATCATGTCGACGAGGTCGGTGAGCACCTCGGCTTCCATCGGCAGGAGCCACTCGTAATCACCGAGAGCGAAGGATGCCACGGTGTTGGCGATGACGCCGCGGTACTGCGACCCCTTCTTGCCGTGCTCGATGAGCATCTCGCGGCGCTCCTCCTCGGGCAGCAGGTACCACTCGTAGCTGCGCACGAAGGGATAGAGGCAGAGCCACTGCTGCGCCTCGATACCCCGGAGGAACCCGGGCACGTGCGACCGGTTGAACTCGGCGTCGCGGTGCACGCCCATGGCGTTCCACGTCGGCAGGAGGTTCTTCAGCAGCTCGGTGCGACGGAGGCGGCGCAGGTCGCGCTGGAGCGCCTGGGGGTCTTCGCCGTGCAGCCACACCATCAGGTCGGCGTCGGCGCGGAGGCCGCTGACGTCGTAGAAGCCTCGGACCGTGACGCCGTCGGCCTCGACGAGCGAGACGAGGTCGGCGAGCTCGGTCGCGTCGACGGCGGTGACGGGGTTCTCGGGATCGCGGCGGAAAACCGCCCACAGCGTGTAAACGGAAGAAGAGCTGTCGTGGGACATGCGTCCTAGTCTCGTCTCGCTGCGGCGGCGGGCCAAACCGGTTGACTCACCGGTGGAAGACCGACAGGTGCGGCGCGCCGCCCGCCATTGGTACTGTGCGACGACGGTGTCGGGGGATGCCGCCGTGAAGGGGTGCCGGATGTGGCTCTACGACCTGCCGTTGTCCGTGGGACTGCCGGTGTTCATCGTGCTCGTGGTCGGCGGCTCGTGCGCCATCCTGCTGGTCCTGCGCAGGTGGGTCTTCCGGGTCGCACCCCAGGGTGAGGAGTGGGACCGCGTCCTCAGCTACGCGGTCGGCGCCTACGGCGTCTTCTACGGAGTGACCCTGGCGCTCATCGCCGCGGCGGCCTACGGCAACTTCACCGAGGTCGACGGCGTCGTCCTCCAGGAGTCCTCGACGCTCGCCGCGCTCTACCGCACGGGCGCGCTGCTTCCGGAACCGGCTTCGACACAACTGCAGCTGCAGATCGCCGAGTACACGCGCAACGTCATCGACCTCGACTGGCCGATGCAGCGGCAGCTCCTGATCCCCGCCGAGACGGATGCCAACATCACCGCGATGCAGCAGGCGATCGCTTCCGTGCAGCCCGCCTCCCCCGCCGAGATCCTGTACGTGCAGCAGTCGCTCGATCAGTTCCACTCGCTCGTCGAGAGCCGGCGGGAGCGCATCGCCCTCACCCACCTGGCGCTGCCGAGCGTGCTGTGGATCGTGCTGGCCGTCGGCGCGGTACTGAACGCGATCCTCATCGGCCTCATCGAGGTGCGAAACCTCCGCGTGCACCTGCTGATGTCGGCGATGCTCGCGCTGTTCGTCGCGCTGCTGCTCTACGCCATCGCCGGTTTCGACCACGCCTACGCCGGCCCGATCGCCGTGACACCGGAGTACTTCGAGGATCTGCTGCAGGGACTGTTCGCCGCCGAGCCGTGACCTGCAGCCAGCCCTGAGCGCCTCGAGGGACCGAACGGCCTCGGGGCCGGTCGACGTGCGACCGCTCAGATTTCGGTGGCGCCGACCTCCCGCGCCTGACACAGTGAACTGCGCCCCCGCGCGACGACCCGAGATGATTCGAGGCCCCATGCTCCGCTCGCGCACCCCCCGACGATCCCGCCGCTTCTTGAAGTACCCGGCCGCCGTCCTCGCGGGCGCGGTCATCGTCGCCGGGAACGTGGTCGCGGCCCCCGCGCCGGCGCAGGCCGCGTGGGAGGACGACGCGCAGAGCTGGATTGCGAGCATGCAGACCGGTCTCGGCTGGGCCGAGGGACTGTTCGGTCTCAAGACCGGGCCGTGGAACACCGCTCTCTCGATCGCCTCCCCATTGATCTCGGCGATCTTCGGCGGTTCGTCCGCTCCGTCGATCGGCGACGTGCTGGAACGCCTGAAGCAGCTCGACGACATCGAGCACAAGATCGATCAGGTGCAGAACTCCCTCGTGACGATCGAGGCGGAGATCGCCACGGTCGGCCAAGACGTCCTGACCGGCACCTGCGCCGTGCAGGCCAGCCGACCGCGCGACTATCTCACCAAGCTGGCTGCCGCGAACGACGCCTACGCGAACGTCGTCGACAAGATCGATGAGGTGCGCGTGGGCACCGCCGACGAGGACGACCTCAAGGTCGCGATCAACTCGTTCATCGCGTACACGACCGGCGAGAGCGAGGCCATCCTTCCGGACCACAGCGCCTTCGCGGAATCCCTCCGCAGCGTGCACGCGGACATGGGTACCACCGGCGGCGTCGCGGGCATCATCCAGAGCTGCGGGCGCGCCTACCTCAACGACTGGAAGATCGGGAACACCTCCGCGGCGGCGTTGAGCGGGATGCCCGCGACCGCTCACGGCGCGTGGCTCGATGATCGCGACTACTACGACCCGCTGCAGAAGCTCGTCTCGTTCTGGCAGACCGCCGTCGCGCAGGGCACCTACCTCCACCAGCAGGCATCCCTCATGAGGGTCAGCAGGGACTACGTCACCGCCCACGGCCCCCTCAGCGTCGAGGATTCCGCGAGGGTCTGCGCCCTGGCGAAGACGAACGGCCCGGCGATGGCGAGAGCCACGTGCGAGGGCGGCCTGACCCTCGCGAAGACCATCTACAACGGCTTCGCGGCCGAGTGGCGAGAGGTGGGCGTGCCGATCAGCGACACGAACGTCGTGATGAGCATGGGCACCGATGTGACCGGCCTGTCGTACCAACCCACCACACCCCGGGCGGCCGGGGCCCCCGCCGACGAGCCCCTCCTCTCGGCCGGAGCGCCGGTGGGGGTGGCATCCCGGGTGTGGGCGAGGGATCCCTCGACCTTCCCGGCGGCGTGGACGACCGGGACCTGGTCGACGACCGCCGGCGCCGTCTCGGCCTACGGGATCGACGGATTCGTGCCCGCGGGCTCACAGCAGTGGTCCGACCTGAGCAACGGCTACCGTGCGACGCACCCGACGGTGCAGACCACGACACGCGAAGAGGCCATGCCGTGGCGGTCGGGGAGCGGATGGCAGAACTCCGGTGTGGCCCCCTTCGCCCCGCTGGACATTCTCACGACCATGAAGGATTCCGTGTCTCCGGCGCCCGCGGGCACCGATCCCTCGCACGCATTCACGGTGAAGGCGGACACGAGCGCGTGGATGCCGAACGAGGCGGCCAGTCAGAACTTCCCGATGTGGCGGAGTCCGATACCGGAATGGTCCCGGGGCACGGGCCTGTCGTTCCCGCACTCGCGACTCTGGATGACTGTCGACTTCGCGCCGCGTGTGCTGGATGACGCGAAGATGAGTGTCAAGTGCTTCGTCGCAACACAGGACGGCGCCGTGTGCCACGAGTCGGTGGGGTCATGGTGGGTGAACCGGCTCTCGATCGAGGGGGCCATGTCCGTGCAGAACGCGTACCGCGTCACGCCCGTGAACCCCGACATCGACAGCATGGTGATGATCGACAGGAAGCGCGAGTGCCGCGGCCAGCCGAACATCGACGAGGAATGCGCGACCATCATCGACGCGATGTACTCCACCCGCGGCGAGTCGTTCGCCCAGGGTGCGCCCTCATGGCTCGCCCCGATCGATGCGGCCAACGGGGAGCATTACGAAGGAGACCCCGCCGCCACCCGGACGCTCTGGCCGAGCGCTCCCGTTCCCGACTGCGCCCTCACCACCTGGGGCGCGAAGACCCGGTGCGGGCCCGCCCTGGAAGCGTGGATCACGTCGCACGTCCCCAACCCGAGCCTCAGCGGACCCGTCGCCACCACCGACGTCACCGTCGACCGGGCTGACGACGGAACCGCCGTATGCGTCGCCCCCGCCTGGAGCACGAGCTCGGTCATGCAGTACGGCGACGTGGCGTGGACAGCCTGGTCGCGCACCGGGAAACCCTTCACCAAGGTCGTCCCGTTCGGCGCCCACCTCGATCTGCTCGCCCTCGTGACGGAGGCGGGCTGGAACACGGGCGGCAGCGCCGGGGAGTCGGGGCGGATCACCCTCCGTTGCTCGTTCACCGCCCGCACCGCCGAGGTGGCGAACGAGACGGAGGTGCGCAGTGCGACCGTCGCCGCCGTCCGCGTCGACGATCACTTCGTCTTCCCGAGCGTCGGCGTGGGGACGCCGGGCGATCCGGGGGTCACGCCCGGTCCGGGCGTCATCCCGGACCCGTCCGGCGCGGCACCGGTCGGCGCCGCGGGATCGTCGGCGGCGGGCATCTCGGCGCACGAC
>NZ_CAUQWC010000126.1:0-9816 GCF_963521695.1 uncultured Microbacterium sp.
GGTCTAGCCTGAGCGCGTGAGCCCGCAGGATCCCGCCGCGTTCCGCACACGCCCCGAGCATCGGTGGCCGGTGCTCATCGCCCTCGCCGTCGGGACGGGTCTGTACGCCGTCCTGCCGAGCGAGGCGTCGGGGGTGCTCCGCTACGTCGTGGTGGGCGCGGGTGTGCTCTGCGCGATCCCGATGATCGCCACCAACCCCTCCCGGCTGACGCGCGATTCACGCTGGGGCCGCGGCTTCGCACTGGCGTTCACGGCGCTGCTGCTGCTCGCGAACCAGGTCGCCCTCGTGCTGCTCATCCGCCAGTTGCTGCAGGGGGAGGGCGAGGGGGCCACGACCCTGCTCGGAGCGGCCCAGGTGTGGGCGATCAACGTCATCGGCTATGCCGTCGTCTACTGGGAGATGGACCGGGGCGGACCCATCGCCCGTCGCCGAGACCTGCGCGACGCGCTGCCCGCTGCCGACTTCCAGTTCCCGCAGGACTCCGACGGCGACGCGGTGAGCGAGGTGCGGCGCCGCTCGTCCGACGTCGACGACTGGGCGCCCGGCTACGTCGATTACCTCTACTTCTCGGCATCCAACGCGATGGCGTTCAGCCCGACCGACGTCATGCCGCTGACCGCGCGCGCGAAGCTGTTCATGATGGTGCAGGCGGTGTCGGGGTTCATCCTGCTCGCGCTGGTCATCGCGCGGAGCGTGAACGTCCTGAACTGAGGGTGGGCCCTGCCGGGATCGAACCGACGACATCCACGGTGTAAACGTGGCGCTCTACCAGCTGAGCTAAAGGCCCGGGATGCCACGAGTCTAGCGCGGCGCCGCCCCGAGGCCCGCCTCATCCCGATGCCCGCGCCGCCCCGATGCCCGCGCCGATCCGCCGGGCAGCCGCGAGATCACATCCCCTTCACGACATCACACACCGTTCGGCAGAAAGTCAGGTGATCTCGTACGGATCGAGTGATCTCGCCGCGCGGGCGAAGACGACCACTGGGAGCCGCGGCGCCCCCTGGTCCGAGGACGCACCGCCGATGTCCCACCCCCGGGGTAGCGTTGAGCCCGTGAATGCCGATCCCGCCGACCAGCGCAAACTGCTCGACCTCGCCGACCTCGACGCGCGAATCCACCGCGACGAGAAGGTCGCCGCGAACCCCCCGCAGGCCGAGCGTGTTCGTGCGTTGATCGCGCAGCGGGGGACGCTCTCTCAAGAGCTCGGGTCCCGGTCGAACGCGCGTGACGACATCACCGCCGAACTGAAGCGTCTCGAGTCCGACGTCGCCGTGGTCGATGCTCGTATCACCCGCGACACCGAGCGGCTCGCCGCCTCGTCGAACGCGAAGCAGGCGCAGGGCTTCGAGAACGAGCTGGTGTCGCTCCGGCGCCGCAAGGACGACCTCGAAGACATCGAGATCGCCCTCATGGAGCGCCTCGAAACGGCCGACGCCGCCGTCGCCGAGCAACAAGCACTGATCGCCGATACCAACGCGCAGGGCGCGCAGCTCAGCGCCGAGGCCAAGACCACCGTCGCCGACGCGACCACCCGCCTCGAGGGTGCGCGTCGCGATCGCGACGCCGTCGCCGCCTCGATCCCCGCCGACCTGCTCGCCCTCTACGAGCGTCTCGCTTCCCGCGGCAACGGGGCCGGGCTCCTCCAGGCCGGCGCGTGCGAGGCATGCCGCATGGTGCTGCCGCCCAGCGACCTCAACGTGGTGCGCCGCTCGCAGACCGACGAGGTGGTGTTTTGCCCCGAGTGCGGCGCGATCCTCGTTCGCACCGAAGAATCCCGATGACCCCGATCGGCGTCCGTGGTCTCTGACACGGTCGTCGGGCGCAGCGCGACCGGGCGTTTCGCCCTCGTCTCCCTGGGGCCGGATGCCGTGCCGTCGGGCACCGTCGAGATCGACGCCCTCGCCGACGCCGTCTCCATGCGAGAGAGCGCGGGCGACGTTCGATGGGTCTGGGCCGACACCTCCGTGACCTATCCGCGCCTGCTCGCGGCCGGCGTGCGCGTCGCCCGCGCCTGGGACCTCCGGCTCGTGCACGCCATCCTCCGCCAGGCGCGGGCGGTGACCGACGACCACGGACTCCGCGACGCCGCGCAATGGGAGGCCGACAGCGCCGTGCCCGTCGGCGGAGACACGCTCTTCGACCTGGGCGACTCGGCATCCGGGGTCCCCGACAGCGCCGACGCCGCGATGGCGGAGTACCGCCGCCAGGTCGCCGCGATCACGTCGTCGGAGACACCCGGCGCGCTGCGATTGCTGTGCGCGGCCGAGTCGGCGGGGGCGCTCATCTCGGCGGAACTCCACGCCGCGGGAGTGCCATGGAGCCGTGCCGCGCACGAAGAACTCCTCGAGAGCGAACTCGGCGCCCGGCGCGGGGGAGGGCTGCCCACCCGCATCGAGCAGGCAGCCGTCGCCGTGCGGGCGGCACTCGGCGACCCCTCGGCCTCGCTCGACTCGCAGCCGCGCCTGCTGCGCTCGCTGCACCGCGCAGGACTGCTGGTGCAGTCCACGAGCCGGTGGGAGCTCGCCGAGCACGACCACCCCGCCGTCGCTCCGCTGATCGCTTACAAGAAGCTCATGCGCCTGTACACGGCGAACGGGTGGGCGTGGCTCGACGAATGGGTGCGCGATGACCGGTTCCGCCCCGTCTACGTCCCGGCGGGTGTCGTCACGGGCCGGTGGGCCTCGTCGGGCGGGGGAGCACTGCAGATCCCGCGCTCGCTGCGTACGGCCGTCCGCGCAGACGCCGGCTGGACGCTCGTCACCGCCGACGTCGCCCAGCTCGAACCGCGCGTGCTCGCGGCGATGGCGCGCGACACGGCGCTGGCCGAAGCGGCATCCGGTCGCGACCTCTACGCCGGCATCGTCGAGCGCGGAGCCGTCGCCAGCCGCGCCGAGGCGAAGCTCGCGATGCTGGGCGCGATGTACGGCGCCACGACGGGTGAGAGCGGGCGTCTGCTGCCGCGCCTGCGGCGCACGTTCCCCCGCGCGATGCAGCTCGTCGACGATGCGGCCCGCACGGGGGAGGACGGCGGGGTCGTGCACACGTGGCTCGGGCGCACGTCGCCCCTGGCGGGGGAGTCATGGCGTGAGCTGCAGTCGCGGGCGAGCGACGCCGCGGCATCCGGAGTCGACGAGACCCGCGCACGCCGCTCCGCCCGCGACCGGGGCCGCTTCACCCGCAATTTCGTCGTGCAGGGAACGGCCGCGGAGTGGGCGCTGGCGTGGCTGGCCGACCTGCGCGCGCGCCTGGCCGCCCTCCCCGAGGTGGATGCCACCCGCGCGGCGCCCGCATCGGGCGCGGTGTTCCAACGCGCACCGCACCTCGCGTTCTTCCTCCACGACGAGATCGTCGTGCACACCCCCCTCGAGCACGCGGATGCCGTGGCCGAGGCGGTGCGCGAGTCGGCTGCATCGGCGGGCCGGCTGCTCTTCGGCGCGTTCCCGATCGACTTCCCCCTCGACCTGCGCGTCGGCCAGACGGCGGAGAAGGGCTGAGCGCGCCCGCCGGTACACTGGGTGACGCGAATGGGTCGGCTGGACGGTCGCGTCACGGGTTCGCCCGTGCCGAGGAACGTCCGGGCTCCACAGGGCAGGACGGTGGGTAACGCCCACCCGGAGCAATCCGCGAGACAGTGCCACAGAGAGCAGACCGCCCGCACCGCGCTCGTCGTGGGAGCGGGTAAGGGTGAAAGGGTGGTGTAAGAGACCACCGGGGTCGTGGTGACACGACCCGCGAGGTAAACCTCGTCCGGAGCAAGGCCAGACAGGGGATGACGACGCGGCTCGCCGAGTCCCCGGGTAGGCCGCTGGAGCGGCACGGCAACGTGTCGCCGAGAGAGATGACCGTCCACGGGGCTCACGCCCCCGGACAGAACCCGGCGTACAGGCCGACCCATTCGCCCCTTCCCGTCTGACCGGGTATTTCTCTATGCGCTGCTGCTGGGTGGAACGCGTGTTCGCGACGGGGACGGTCCTCCAGTTCGTATCGGCGGGGTCTGCCCTGGTCGAGGTGTCGACGGGTCACGCCCGGATGACGCTGTTCGGTTCCGGCTCTGCGGCGATTTCGCTGAGGATGGCCGTTCGGGATTCTGCGACAGGTGCGACGATCCCGGGCAGCTCGGCGGGTGCGTCTGCGCGTCTCGCGGCGTCCGTCACGAACGGGGCGAGCATGAGGTTCGGCACTCTCGCGGCAATCCGTCCCGGGCCTGTCGAGGTCGTGGTGCTCGTCGTGGTGTCCTGCTCTGTCCAGACCTCGTTCGACGTGGACGCGCCAACTCTCATGGTGAAGCCGCTATAGCTGTTCGCGGTTGCATTCGCGCGCCCAGCTGCGGCTCCAGTGAGTGGCCGTCTCAGTCGGCGGCGAGGTCGGCGATCGAGAATTCCCAGCGCTCGTCGGGCAAGTACTCCACGTCGAAGGCGCGACGCGCCAGGAACTGTCCGTTGACGGTGAACACAAAATCGGCGCGTCCGGGGGAGTTACATACGACGGGCAGGGTCATCACCGTGAGAGCTGGGACCACGCCCGTCTCATGCCGACCGGTGAGGTCTTCGAGAGCGAGAGCGACGCTCTCATTGAAGTCTTCTACGTCGCGTGTCAAGTCGAAGTCGTCGGGGAGATCGTCGTGTTCCGCCAAGTAGCGCATCGTCTTCGCGGTCGGGGTCACGATTCGCGCGGCGTTGGTCGGTGAGTCAATGGTGACCCGCAACGACCAATCCCGATAGGCGTCTTCCAGCGTGAAGTTGACGCGGACTATGGCGGTCAGCATCGTGAGGTGCGGAAACGCCGACAGGGCGATCGCTCCGAGCTGCGCCCCCTCAGCGCTGAAGGTGTCGTTGTCTCGATCTCCCTTACCGTCCATCGCCAGCACGGCGTAGCCTAGCCGATCTTTCATGCGAAGCCGGTTGTGGGTGAACCAATCCTTCGCTTTGTCGAGGGCGGGCTGAGCGCCTTCGTCCTCCGTCTCGAAGGCCTTCGTGGCTATGGCGACGACGAACGCCTCCGCGTTGATCACGGGCATGCGTCGCAACTGCGCGTCGTTGATTTCCAGGAAGAGATTGCTCGCCAGCCAAGCTGTGCGTTTGTTTCCGTCGTAGAAGTACTGCGTGCTACTCAACCCGTGCATGATGACGGCAGCCTTGGCTACGAGGGAGGGAGCGAGATCGACCCCCAGGAACGTGGCAGACGCGCGGCCAAGCGCAGCTCGGATCCCGGCCTCATCGCGAACCCCGGCACCTGGTCCGCAGTGCTCCGCGTTGATCTCGGCGACGGTCTCGAAGTCGATATAGAGAACAGTCATTCGCGCGCGAGGCGGGCGAGCAGTTCTGCGTCGCGCACAGCCAGACGACGGACCAGTTCACGCGCGGCAGCTTGATCGACGTAAGTGACCCCATCACGCGTCACCGTTGGGGCGTTCACGAACGTCAACGGCTGATCCTGGTTCTCGCGGGTGATGGACATGACGCCCACTGTATTCAGCCATGCTGTGTGCCACCAGGCATCCGGCAATACCCGTGCCAGGATCGTTGCACCCGCATGGAAGGCGGACCCCGATGCCGAAGTTCCTCACGTATGACCAGGCCGCAGCGCGGACCAGCAGCCACGTCGAGACATTCAAGCGGTGGCGACGCATGGGCCTATCGTTCGCGATGGTGGACGGCCGTCGGATGATCCGTGAGGATGCGCTGTTGGCGTTCTGGCGCGAGCGGATGAAGGCCGATCCGGTGCATCAGGCGAGGATCGCCCGGGACCGCCTCCGGGACGCTTCGGGCGCCGTGGTGGCATCGGTGCTGCCCCGAGCTACGAAACGGCGTCAGGCGGGCGCACCGCGTCACACAGCAGCACCCCGACCGCGGCGCGCCCCTGACGGTGATCCGCTGGGGAACGTCGCTCCGATGCGCGGCGCTCGGGAGTTCGCAGCCCTCCAGGACGCTCTCCGCAACATCACGCCGTCCTGCGATGGTATGGACACCTACACGGCCGATCGCCCGTCAGAGGACGACGTGGCGGCGATGATGAAGATTTGCGCATCGCGCCCCGTGCTGGAGCTGTGCCAGGCGTATGCGGTTGTCGGCCGCCCGTCTGCCGGCCACTGGCCGGCCCCACGATCAAACGTCTGAGCGAAGGATCTCGTTCGCTCGGGAACGGACGCGTTCGACGTCGAGCGATAGAGCGCTCGCGTCTGTATTCGCATCGATCTTGATGCCGTCGGCTGAGGCGAGGCTACGCTCCCGGGCGATACGAGCGACGTGTTCCGCCGCCTTTTCGTGTGCCAGCTCTGAAGCTCTCGCGGTGATGTTGGCCATGATGCCGTCGAATCCTGATGCCATGTCGGCAATGTGGAGCACACCGCGTTCGCTCTGGAAGGGGGGCGGACCGCGTCGGGTCCGCGAGTCCGCACGCAGACCGCAGAAAGTCCGCAGAATGCCCTCACGCCCACTTCATAGACCATCAAGCGCCGCATACAAGATTCGGCCCACGACCGGGCATTACTCAACTGAACTGCAAATCCCGTTCATCACCGTAACCAGTGCGCTCAGAACCCGGCGTACAGGCCGGCCCATTCGCCCCCATCTTCTTGTAACCGGACTTGCGTGCGGACACGTCAACGTTTCGGGATCGGTCTGCTGACCCGTCGCACGCAGGAGACTCACAGCTTGTCGCCTGATCCGAGGACAAGCCAATTCGCCGTCAGACGTCCTCACTTTGCAGAACATCCAAGTTGAGTTCCCAGCGGTAGGTGCAGCAACAGGTTTTCAATGCCGGGGATTGGGTGAGTGGCGAACCGGATTGCCGCGCACGAACCAGCGAGCCGCTACTCGGGGACCGCCAGCAGACGCCGTAGCTGATGACCGGCGCACGTGCTCGCCCCGCCCTGGCGGACCAGGAACGTGCGAGATTTGCGGCAAACTAACTTAGGACTCGGACTATGCCAGGTATCGACCCCGGGGATCAGTCAACGCAAAACGTTTCATCGGTGCGACCGTTCCCTGTCATGATTGAACCTCATCGCTGACATCAGTCTTGGGGGCAACGTTGGTCAACAATGAAACGCGTAGTCGCACGCTCGTCGCATACTCCATCCATGGCAGAGTGCGCGACGGGGTGATCGACTACAAAGATTTCTTCGACAAGATAGTGAATCGCGCAGGTGAGATACCCGTCCGACGACGGATTGTCGGCCAGATGGTGGCCCTGACTGCCGCGTTCAGGCAAGACGATGGAACCTTCGCCTTGCGCTTTATTTCCGGTAACGAATTCGATGTCCCAATATTCTTCAACGATCGTACCGGTCAAGAAGAACCTGTCGACGTAGACGGAGGATTGTTCGTCGTTGGGACGTGGGTGATCGTTAACCCCGACTCACGAATGGTTGCCGTCGAGTCCAAGCGTCCGGGCGTGGGCTCAATGTTGATAGAGCGGTATCTGCAGATGGAAGGCCGCGAATTTGGTTACGATGATTTGAGCATTGATCTAAATCAGGCGTCGACAGACGGCTTCGACACGGCCGTCCGTGAATTGGATACCATCAAGAAGGTCTCCGTTACCGTGAAACAGCCTAATTTTGACTGGTCCGACGGCCATAACGCAATCCATGATTACGCGGAGCAATCGGGTGCCGATTCGGCGACGGTTGAGATGCGCGCCCCTCGGGGCGAAGGGCTATCCGTGTCTAGGGGCATCGTCCACGACATTCTCGGACTCGCTCGACAGCGGATTAGTTCGCTTCGAAACGTGATAGTCACGGGGTCTGAAGCCGGCGAAGCCGGAGACAAGACAATTAATCTGAACCGTTTTCAACGGAAGACCTCGGTGCGGGTCAAGAGAGGTGCGACGCCGATGGAGGAGCTAGACGCACTCGCGCCCGCAGCGGAAGCACTCACCAGCGAGTCAGACGACAGCGACTCTTCCTAGTCGCTGAAAAGGAGACTGATGCGACCTGCCAACGGAGGCGACTTCTGGCGTACTCATGTCTGGAAACGTCGTCGGCAATTATCACATGACACGGCGCCTTGGGTGGCGCTTGGACTTGCGGTCGCGTTCACGGCAGCCGCCCCTTCATTGCCGGTTGCAGCGATGCCGGTCACAGACCTCGCGGACGCGGGTCTTCTCTACGCCGCTCTTAGCTTTGCTGCGGCCATAGCTGGGGTCGGCATTGCGTTCGGCGTCCCAGGGGCGGAACGAATTCAGAGGTGGTCAACTCTTAGGTCGAAAGGCTCCGATTTCGCTGCCTTCAGTGACCTGGCCTTTGTTTTCACTTGGGCCGCGATGGTGCAGGTCGCGGTTGTCATCGTCTCGTTCCTTGCAATAGTATTTGGTCGTGACGCAACTGTCATTCCCGCCGGTGTCTCCATTGAAGATGCCCCAATGCACTATCTCTCTTTATTGTTTTCCGTGTGGTTATGGTGGTACGCATTGTTCGAACTGACCGCCGTCATTCGAACGGTGATGCAGGTTACTAACGCTATCGTCACTGAGGAATCAAGCTAAGCATATAAATCACAACATCGGCCCTAACGTCTTCCGTTGCAGACCGGGAGACAGCTTCCTGAAACGTCGGTTCCGCCGGAAAGGGAGCGCGCAATTGGGTAGGCGGTTCAAGGAGAGGGCCGCGACACCCACGGGGTTTGGGCAAGTATCTGTACAGCGTGCCGCGCTATCTGTACGAACGCGCCGCGCTGTCGCACCAGGTTGGCAGACCGTCAGGTCGACACAACTCCAGGTCGATGCTCGACCCTGCCACTCCAAACCGACCGGCGCCTCGCGCCGAATACCCATCGACCCTCCTGCTGGCCCCCTGCCTCAGGAGGGTCGCCCTATGCAGGCGGGTGAACGATGCGCGTCCCGTCCAGCGCGGGGGTGAATGTCGGAGTTATGTTCTAACATCGAGCACGGCCGGGGAAGGGGTCCGGTGCATGGGTTCGACGAGGGTCAGCGACGAGATGGTGGCGCGGGTGCTGGCATCCATCGCCCCCTGCACCCTGCAGCCCGAGACGTGGGGCGTGCGCTCGATCGAGTGGTACGCGCACAAGCGCCCGGTATGGGCGTGGGTCACGTGGCCGAATCGCGCGGCCACGCGCGAACCGGCCTGGGCGACCGGCGGCAACGACCGCGTGGTCATGCTCGAGGTGCCGTGCGAAGGCGGGCACTGGGCGCCGGTCGTGTGGCGCAACGCCGTCAGCGTGCGTGACGCCGCGAGCTGAGCGACGCTGCCGGCGGATCAACGGCCCGGGCTGAGAGCGCGCCACTCGCAGCGAGACGCCGCATCCCGGTCAGCCGCGCCACGATACGGTCACGCGCAGAGCGATAGCGAGGCGGCATCGACGATCGCGAATACGTCATCGCCGCCCGCCGCGAGGGCTTTCCCCGCCACCGTCACACTGATCTTCTCGTCGTCGACGTCTTGAGCGAGCTGGTCGCAGGCGGCCTGGCCCGCGGCCAGGAGGTCGGCGTCGGAAGCGGTTTCGACGACGCTGCCCTCGGGAGCTTCGTCACGCGCGATCGACAGGTAGGCGGCCTCGTCGCGCGGCGCGTCGGTCGCGTCGCCACCGACGACGATGGTCGAGTCGCCGCTGGTGAACGTGCCGGTCTGCCCGGGAGTGATGGTGATGGTTTCCACGGTGGTCTCGCTGGCGCAGCCGGCGAGCAGGACGAGGGCGACGACGGACGCGGCGAGGGCGAGAGAACGCTTCATCCCTTCACCATAGCCAGGCTGAAAGTCACCTGAATGGCACGCCGTCGAGCGCCCTACTTGACCGCCGGGAGCGCCTCGGGAACGGGAACGGCGAGCGAGGCCGCGCCGATGATGCCCGCGTTGT
>NZ_CAUQWC010000127.1:0-9768 GCF_963521695.1 uncultured Microbacterium sp.
AGTGACGCCGATTCCGGGCGAAATAAGCCCGTAGGGCGCGTCCGGAATCGGTGGCACGTAGCCGTTGGAGCGAAATAGGTTGAGACCGCGGAGAGGTGAAGAAAACCTCAAGGGATGGGCCGCTGTGCGGCCTCACCACGGCGGCGCGCAGCGCTGCTGCGCGAGGTATCTCGCGCCCCCGGAACGGGCAACGCTCACGCGGATTCGCGCTCGTCCCCACTCCCCCGGCCCGCAGGCGGAACTTGTTGGCATCGAACGAATGTTCGATACTTACGGGATGCGCGACGACAGACCTCGGTGGCATCCGCAGCTGCTCGCGCGCGAGGGCCCTCCTACGCATTGGGTGATGCTCGACGCCCAAGACGATGAGGTTGGGGCGATCGACCTACGCCGCACCGACGACGGCCCGCGGTACCGCGTCGAGTACAGGGGCGCGCTCCTGGGCTGGGCGACGTCGCTCAAGATCGCGACGGAACGGCTGCATCGGGCGATCATTTCCGCCGGCGTTCCTCGCGGCGGGATCAACGGCTCATGACAGCCGAGAGTGCGCGAGGGCTGCTCATGGTGCAGGTGTGGTCGCCCATGTCGCAGCTCCAGAGATCTCCCGAGCCGGGGGTTTGGTACATCTTCGACAACAGCCGACGTATCGCGATCGTGCGTGTCGTGGAGATTCATGGGCGCAAGCTCCTGCGCTCGGTCACCTTCGACCACGACCCCGAGCAGCGGCAGCTCATCGGCTACTTCCCTGAGGACGCCATGCGACTAGCGGTGGAGTGTACGTGGGCGGAGTACGTCAAGCACCGCGGGCCTTCGACAAGCAATCGGAAGTAGCTACCCAGATACCTATATAGGTATCTGGGTAGCTTGCTATCTGGGTGCCTACCCAGATAGGTTGCAGCCATGCAGAGCTTGATGATCTACAGCGAGAGCGGTGGAGCGACCAAGAGCACCACCGCTGTCTCTCTGGCGACGGTGGCCGCCGAGGACGGGAAACGAGTGATCTTGATAGACCTCGACCCCCGCGGCGCGACGACGAAGTGGCTCGACGCTCAGCCGGTCGATACCGGGCTCGACGTCGGCGCGATCCTGGGCAACCAGGACGTGCGGGGATGGGCCGATGAGCTGGCGGTGCCGTCACCGTTCCACGAGAACTTGCGCGTCATCCCGTCCGATCGGAGCGTGAGCGCGCGTGAAACAGACGACCCGGGGGAGGTTGGGCAACGCCTGGCCGACTCACTCGAGGGCGTGCCCGCCGATCTGGTGATTATCGACTGCCCAAACCGGCAGGGCGGGTCACTGATCTTCAACGCACTGACCGCTGCGCAGTCCGTCATCTACGCCGCCACGCCCACCGCTGACGGCGTAGACGGGTTCCTCGGTGCCCAAGAGAGCGTCATGCGGTACAACGCCACCAGCGGCCACCAGGCGGTCACAGAGGCCGGGATCATTGTCGGTGGCTACAAGGAGACGGTGACGCCACGCGAGGCGACGCACAGCATTGAGCAGATGCGTGAGACGGGCCTGCTGCTCACGCCTCTGATTCCGCACCGGACGATCGTGGGGGAGGTGCGGTACTCACACGACTGGTACGGCCGTTTCCGCAAGGGCGCACCCGTCGCTGACGCATACCGAGAACTGGCACGAAAGGTCATCCGATGACGAACGAAGATCGCCCCCAGAGCCTCCCTCGTCGGGCACAGCCGGCCCCTGACCGACGCGACCCGATCGAGTCGTCAAAGCCCCGCCCAGCGCCCGCTGCGGCGCCCGCTGCGGCGCCGGCCGCGACGCCCGCTCGATCGAGCGCGGCTGCTCCGCGTGCACGGCAGCGCAAGGCTCCCACGGAGGTACTGCACGCGGATATCGACATCGAGCTGTCGTACTACGTGGAAGACCTGCGCGCAGCGTCAGGGCGAACAAAACGAGACATCGTGGAGTCGGCCCTGCGCGAATACCGGGACCGGAACCCACTTGCGTAAGCACCGCGGATCGAGATAGCCAGATACCTATATAGGTATCTGGCTATCTTGCCGTTTGGGGGTGGCGGTCGCGGTTAGCGCGAGAGCATCGCCACGGCGCGCCGAACCGACGAGTGGCGGAATGCGCGGGCGAGGTTGGTTTCACCGTTGCAGAACCGGAAGAAGTAATTGGCCCCGAATCGGGAGTGAGCCGTGAAGAGCTGCACCAGCGCGGAACGCTTCTCGAAGAACCGGAGGAACGCCGACCCGGCGCTTATTTCCGGTTCAAGCTCGCGCGTGATCTGTGCGGAGTAGCCGCTCAGCGCAGTCTCATCGCCGCCGATGAACGCCGCGGCGGCAGCACCCGCCCAGGTGCCCGATCGGAGAGCAAAGCTGATGCCCTCGCGCGTCCACGGCTCGAGCAGGCCGGCCGTCTCGCCGGCCACGATGACGTGTCCGCGGGCGGATGGTGTGCCCACCCGGCGCCATTGGGTGAGGTGTCCGCTGTCGTGTAGCGGGGGAGTGTTCGCCATACCGAGGCGGGAGAGCCACTGATCCAGGTACTCGCGGGTGTGCGGCGCATTGCCCTTGGCCTCGATGACGCCGACGGTGAGGGAGTCCTTCTTCGGAAAAACCCATGCGTAGGTGCCGGGTCGCGGACCCCAGTCGAGCAGGGCGGTAGTGCGCCATTGCTCGCCGGTGGGCATCGGGATCTCCGCTTCGAGGCCGAGGTCGGCCTGTTCGATTTCGACGCCGACGTATCGCCCGATTCGGCCACCGGAGCCGTCCGCCCCGACGACGACCCGGGCGGTGAACGTGTCTTTGTCCGTGGTGAGGGTCACAATGCCGTTGTTCTCGCTGACCGCGCGGACGTTCACGCCGTCGCGAAACTCGGCGCCGGCGGCCTTGGCGGCGTCGACGTTCTGCTGGTCGAACGTCTCCCGCTGCACCATTGCCAGGGAGGCGTCCGGGCCGAAACGACGGGTGATGCGGCCCATGTTGCGGGAGAACCCCACGGCATTGATACGGCGATCGACGTCGTACGTGACTCCGGGCGCGAAGTAGTTGCGAGAGGTGCCGATGAGGCCGCCGCCGCACGTCTTGTAGCGGGGAAATCGGGCCTTGTCGAGTAACAGGACGCGGGCGCCGTTCTCTGCTGCGACGCGGGCGGCGCTGGCTCCTGCCGGCCCTGCACCTACGACAACGACGTCCCAGTGGTTGTCGGAGGTCTCGTGTGTCATAGGGGGCAATTCTAGGACGACCCGCTCTACCTGGGCCTGAGAAGGCTCCGGCGGGGGAGCGCAGCAACTCGTCATCGCTCGGTCGGAAGACGTTGCGCACTCTCCCAGGCTTTCGTCAGAACGGCCTCGTTTCCTAGGCATGACTATAAGATTTCTAGGTTGCTGACTGGGCCGGGGGGCGCAGCCGGAGGACGCGAAACGAGGAGGGGCCCGATGAAGCACCGCCAGCGGAGAGCGGCAGCACTGCGACTCGTGAAGGACCGGGGCATCCCCGACACTGTGAGCTTTCCCGACCTCGTGCAGCTGGTCGAGAGCTACCGCGGAACGACAATCAAGTTCCGGCAGGACCCGCGACTGAACGGGCAGCGAGTATGCGGCGCGTGGACCGGCGATCCGGTCAATCGCATCGACACCATTCACGTCCCCGCCGACGCGAAGATTGAAATGCAGCTGTTCATCGGCGCACACGAGCTCGGTCACATGCTGGACGAAGAAGTCGGCCGTGAGACGCGGCTGGGCGACGACCCCCGCGTCAAAGAGTTTTTGGCATCCGTCCTGAACCCGGACCGGATGGTCCCCTACGCCTTTCAGGGCATCGACGACCTCACCAACGAGCGCGAGGCACGCGCCGAGGCGATCGGTGACTTGCTGGTGCTGCGCGTGCTCCGCGGACGCCGGCAGAGCACTACCCGCGATTTCAAGTTCGAGCAAGTGTTCGCGGGATGACCTTCCTGGACGCAGCGGCGGCAGTGCTGCGGTGGCTGGTTGAAAGCCCCGTAGACGCCATCACCATCGCTGTAGCGACGGTGGCCGTTGCGTCGGTCCTGCGCAAGAAGATGCGCGAACGACGCTCGATGCTGCCCTCAGGTGTCCTCCTGTGGGCGGCCGCGTGCATCCTGCAGATTCACGTCGTCTATGACTTCATCGACCCGCTGTTGGGCGGCTCGAACGTCACTAACTTGCTCTATCGGATTCTCGTCACCGCGGCGCTGGGGTGCCTCGAAGTCATGGTGATTCGCGCCACGAAGGGCCGTGGCACGCCCTGGGAATCCCTCGTCGCGGCGATCGTCGTCGGGATGATCGCGCTGCAAGCGCTGATCTTCGCCGTGAACTCCTGGCCGGTCACCGACACGTATCTCTCGGAGTATGGCGGAGAAATAGGCCGCGAGCTGTTTTGGAACGTAATGCCACTGTGCATCGGCGTGTTCTCCGTGCACGTCATCCTCACGGTGGGAGCGGAATGGCGGGCCCATTCGGTCCGTGCGACGCGGTGGGGCTTGGCCCTCATCGGCTTCGCCGCCGCCCTCGACCTGCTGTGGCTGTTGGAGAACCTGGCGACGAGCACCTATCGCGTGCTCGCGGATAGCAGGTTCTTGCTCGGTCCGAATGGCGATGTCATCGGGGCGCTGCTGGTCGGTACGATGATCGCCTGTACAGGGCTAGGAGTGGCCGTCGGCTCGGCGGAAAAGCTTGTAGACCACCTGTGGATGCGTCTGCTGCTGATTCGGGCGACTCCCATTTGGCACCGCGTCATCAAGTCAGCACCCGAGCTGACGTTGACGGGTAGGACGGGTTTGGCGAGTTCGCTTTTCACTCTGGAAGTCGAGCACGTCCTATATCGAAGGTGGAAAGAAATGCTGGACTGCGAACGAGCGGGAAAGTTCACCCCCACTGACGCTCAGCGCGGCCTGCTGGATGAAATCGGCCGCACCCTCAGTGGGTCCACCGATGAGACGCACGATCGCCCACACGCCGGCCTTAGCGGCCTCCTGACGGCAGGACGAGCATCATGAGCGACACCGACTGGTACTCCCCGGAGCAGAAGCACGAGCGCGCCGAACTGGCGCGCAAGCTGAATCTGCTCATGGATGTGATCGTTGCCGACGACGGCAAACCGACGAGTTACCGCGCCCTGGCGACGTTCCTGGAAGCGCGCGGAATCAAGCTCAGCCGCGCCCGCTGGACATACATGACAAGCGGCAATCGCTACGTCGTCAACGACCGCAAGCTGCTGACCGGTATCGCGGAGTTCTTTGAGGTCGACCCGAGCTATCTCCTCGGCTCCAACACCGACGAAATTCCCGCCAAGGTCGAGGCCGCGTTGCAGTTCGTTCGAGCCGAGCGCCTGGGCGCCGTCCGCCTGTTCGCAGCTCGCAAGCTCGGTGAGGTGTCGCCGGAAACGTTGGCGAAGCTCACGGCGATCTTGGACGAGGCCGCCGAAGGAACCGATCAGAAGCCGACCGCCGACTAGGACCAAAAACCTCCTAGGCATGACTAGCTAGGCATGCCTAGGACTGTTAAGCTCGCTCCCGTAGGGCAATAGCGCGGGGCGTCCCCGCGCTGTGTCCACAGCGATGGGAGCGGTATCCGATGGTCCGACTGGGCACAAGTTCGCGGGGGACGGCGGGGGCCGTCCTGGCGATCGCATCGGTGCTGGCGTTGACCAGCTGCACGGCCACGCCCGCGCCCGTCGACGCGGCCGACAGGGGCGCGGCCTCGTCGACGGAGGCCCCGGCCCCCGTCGAGTCCGCCACGGCAGAGAACGACCACGACGAGTCGATCCCGCACGATCACGACGTCGAGGTGGACCCGAACGCCGACGTCGACGTGACGGCGCTCGCAACCCGGACGGTGACGCTCTTTTGCCGTCCGTCGCTCGCTTACGCGACATGGATCGCAGAGCTGTACCCGGTGCTGTCGCAGTCGGCGGCGGTCGCTTACGAAACCGTCGACCCGGCGAATGTGCCGTGCACGGGCGTCACGGGCGACGCGCGGATTCGCGACACGGACGGTGCCTACACCGCGCGCGTGCTGGTCCCCACGGATGCCGGCGACTACTCGGTCTACGTGCACCGCCCCCTCGACACGGCCCCGTGGGCCGTCGAGCAGATCACCCCTCTGGCATCGGAGTAACCGGTGGCGAAGGGGGGAGCGGGCGTGCTGGCAGCGGTCATGGTGCCGGTGCTGGCAATCGCGATGCTGCTGTGGGTGCTGTTCTTCGGCGGGGCGGCCTCGGCGGCGTGCCTGCCGGGCGGGGGACCGGTGAACATCGCCGCGATCCCCGCGGATGCCAAGGTCGGCGCCTACGGTCACGACCAGCTCGTGAACGCCGCTCTGATCGTCAACGCCGGGGCCGCGAAGGCGCTCGGTTCGGACGGGCAGACCCTCGGCGTGCAGACGGCAATCGGGGAGTCGTCGCTGGTGAACATCGACTACGGCGACAACGCGGTCAACCCGGACGGGTCGATCGCTGACTCGATCGGTCTGTTCCAGCAGCAGTCGAGCTGGGGCACCGTCGAAGAGCGCATGGACCCGACGACCTCGGCGGGCTTCTTCTACGACCGTCTTGTGAAGGTCGAGGGGTGGCAGGCGATGGAGCCCTCCATCGCGATCAACAAGGTGCAGCGCAACTCCGACCCCAACCACTACACGAAGTACCGCGGCGACGCGGTGGCGATCATGGCCTACTTCGCCACCCTCGGCGGCGGTTCGGCAACGCCTGGCGCGACGTCTCCGGCATCGACGTCGGCCGCGACGCCGGCCCCCGTCGCCGCGGGGTGCGCCGCTATCTCCGGTGACGCGCAGGCTCTCGCGCAGGGCCTCGTGAAAGCGATGGATGAGGGTCGGCTGACCTTCCTCGAGGATCGCTACGCGCAGCAGGTCCGCGACGTCGCCGCGGGCACCGCGTCGGCGGACTGCGGGATCGACCTCCGCATCCTCCAGATCATGACGGTGGCGCTGAACACGTTCGACAAGGTGGGCGTCTCCGACATCAACCGCAAGTGCACCGGTGAAACCGGATACGGGGCGGGCACCGCCTCGTCGCACTACATCGACGGCGGCGGCCACGCGGTCGACTTCTACTCCTTCAACGGCACCGCCACCACCGGCTGCGACGCGAACGCGCTCAAGCTGCTCGGCGTCCTGGACCCCCAGGTGCCCAACGGCACGCGCGCCGGCCAGATCCAGTGCCGCTCGACCACCTACGTCAACATCAGCGGTTTCTACGACCCCGCGACCCATCTGCACATCGACATGGGCTTCACCGACGCCCCTCTCACCACCACCGGATAACCGGACCCTTTCGGCGCCCCAACCGGCGGCGACGAGAACCCCGCACCACCAACAACGAAACGGAGCACACCATGTCCGCACTCCTCGCTGCGACCGACAGCCTCATCACCCTCGCCAGCGTCGTGCCCGACCCCGGCCCCGGCAGCATGCCTCCCGGGTTCGAGGCCTTCACCACCGTCATGGGCTGGGGCAAGTGGGTCGGCCTCGGCGTCGCCGTCATCGGTCTGATCATCCTCGGCGTCACCATGACCGTCTCCGCCCGTCGCGGTGAGGGCGGCGAAATCGGCGGCTGGCTTGGCCGTCTGCTCGTCGGCGTGATCATCGTGTCGGCGGCGTTCACGATCGTCGGCTTCTTGATGGGCGCGTAGCGTCCCGGAGGAAAGCCACCGATCAACGAAAGGCACGACGTCATGAGCGACACAGAATCCCGCAACCCCTTCACCAGCCGAGGGTTCATCTTCGGAGCGATCATCTTCGGAATCCTCGTGCTGGCGGCGATTCTGCTCGCTGTTACGTCCCTTGGCGGTGGTGGCGGGCAGAGCGCGCCCGCCACCACCCCAACCCCCCCCCCCACCCGAACACCCCAGCCCGACCCCGCGGCGGCCAGCGGGTGCGGCCACACGGGCAACGAGTCGACCCCCACCCCAGTCACCCCCCCTGATGCGGAGTGGAACATCGCAGGGACGGTGGCAGTACCAAGCTCGGCAACGGCGGGCCCCGGCGTGGTAGACGACGGGTTCCGCTCTTGCTTCGCGCACACCTCTGAGGGAGCGCTTTTCTCCGCGATCAGCTTCGTCGCAATGTCCTCCGATGCTCAGACCGCCTCGCGCGTCAGCGAGATGGTCGTACCCGGAGTGGGTCGCGACGCGGCTATCGCGAACACCGACCCGAACGCGCCAATTTCCTCGACCCGCCTCCAGCTCGCCGGCTACAAGGTCACGGCGTACACCGCCGATGAAGCGGTTATCGACCTCGCCTGGACCGTCACGACCAGCGGCGGCGCACTCGTCAGCTACCCCATCGCCCTCAAGTGGAGCGAAGGCGACTGGAAGGTGCAGGTCGCTGACAACGGCCAGCCCCGATTCTCTGCTTCCCCGCTCGACTCGCTCGGCGGATACATACCTTGGAGTGGCATCTAGTGACCACAACTCCCGACGCGGGCTGCCCGCCCCTCGACCTCTTCTGCACCATTGGAGAGGGAGTAGGCGAAGTCGTATCCGCCGCGACTAACGATGCTTTGCAGCAGTTCGTCAACAACATCTTGGAGGGCTACGGCAAGGCGATCGTGTCGCTTGGCACCCTCTGGGTGAATGTCCCCTCCCCGGTGACCGTGGTCGACCGGGGAGGCGGCGTTAACGGAGGTGGCACGCCGCCGCTGCCGGGCGCATTCGAGACGATCCTCGGTTACGTGACGTGGGTCGCTGCGGGCCTCGCGGTCATGTCGCTCATCATCGCCGGCGTCATGATGAGCGTTCGACGTCGCCACGGCGACGGCGAAGCGCACATCGGCCGCGTCGGCGTGATCATCTTCGCCGTCTTCCTGCTCTCCGCAGCCTCCGCGCTCGTCACAGGGTTCCTTCCGCTGGCGATGCACCTCAACGAGTCCTCGAGCGTGGTCGGCTGGGTGCAAGGTCAGCTCGAGTGGTACGCCGGCGGCCTCGCAATCCTCTCGATCCTCGTCGCCGCAGGCCGCATGGTGTGGACCCAGCGCGCCGGTGAGCTGCGCACCCTCGCCCGCTCCGTGCTGACGCTGATCGCTGTCGCCGGAGCCGGGCTCGTCGTCATCCGCCTCGCCACGCAAGCCGGGGATGCCTTCTCGATCTGGATTCTGAACAACTCCACCAACTGCGACGTCACCAACGGTGAGAGCAACTGCTTCGGCACCAACGTCTTCGCGATGATCAACCTCACCGCGACCTCGCCCATCGGCCTCATCGGCCTGTTCTTCCTCGGCATGCTCGCCGTGCTGATGACCTACGTACAGATCGCTCTGATGATCTTCCGCGGCGCGATGCTCGTCGTCCTCGCCGGCATCTTCCCCGTCGCCGCGGCCGCGACGAACACCGAAATCGGCCAGCAATGGTTCAAGAAGGCAATGGCGTGGACCCTTGCCTTCATCCTCTACAAGCCCGCCGCCGCGATCGTTTACGCGATCGCGTTCCGCATGACCGGAACCGACCTGTTCAAGTCGGACGGCACCGGGCTCTTCCAGATCGTCACGGGCCTCGCACTGATGCTGATTGCCCTCGTGGCACTACCTGCCCTAATGCGCTTCCTCGTCCCCGCTGTCGCGTCCGTGGGTGGCGGCGGTGGCGGAGCGGGTCTGCTTCTCGGAGGCGCGGCGATCGCCGGCGCTGGGGACATTGCTACCGGTGCGATCCGCTCGCGTGGCGGCGCGGACGGTGGCGGCTCCGGCGGTGGTGGGGGCGGCGGCTTCGGGTCGCCGCCGAGCGGCAGCAATGCCGCGGCAGGCGGCAGAGGCGCATCAGCCGCAACGC
>NZ_CAUQWC010000128.1:0-9624 GCF_963521695.1 uncultured Microbacterium sp.
GGCACGTGGACCGGCCCTCACCCTCGCGGGTGGGGGCCGTTCCCGTTCCGCCGGGCCGCCGCCTGGGTCAGGACCGCCGTACGGTGACGCCGACCCCGGATGCCGCGGCCTCGACCCTCCACACCTGACCCGCGCCGCGCACGGTCACCGCGCCCTCGGCATCCACGATCAGCGCGGTGTGCTCGTCGATCGCGACGCCCTCGCCCACGAGCCCCGCGTCGACAGCGGCGACGAGGCGCGACAGCGTCCCCCACTGCGCCGCGTGCACGTCGACGGCGAAGGGCACGAGCCCGAGGCCGTCGCGCACCTCCACCTCGTCGAGTTCCTCCGCCGCGTCCTCCGACACCACGTCGACACCGCCGATGCGGTAGCCACCGACCACGGCTCGTTCTGCGGCGATCGCCGAGCCGGCGGAGAAGCCGGCGTAGGGCATCCCCCGCGTCACGCGCGTGCGAACGGCATCCCGTATCCCGGAGAACGACTCGAGGTAGGCCGGGGTCAGCCCGCCGCCCACGAAAACGGCGTCGGCGTCGATCACGGGCGAGGCGAACGTCTCCCCCTCGACGATCGCCTCGATGCGGACCTCCTCGGGCGCCGCGCCCGCGGCCTCCACGACGCCGCGGAATCGCGCGGCCGACGCGTCGTCGTCAGCCTCGAGCACGAGCAGCACCGCGATCGTCGGGGCACGTTCACCCGCCGCCGCCCGCGCTTCGCCCACGAAGGACCGCAACAGGTCGCCACATCGCGCGATGTCGCGCCCGCCGCCGAGAAGATGCACGCTCATCGGCTCAGTATCACCGACGCGGTGGATAGCCTGGGCGGCATGACCTCGCCGCGCAGCGCCGGACGATCCGCGTCGGCCACGAGCGGCTCACCGGGCCCGACGTTCTGGCTCTTCAGCGTCACCGGCGTCGTCGCCATGATCGCCGCATGGGTGTGGTTCGGGATGGCGTTCGAAGAAGAGATGAGCGAGCAGCCCAAGGCCGTCTCGGCGGGGACGACGATGGCCGGTCTCGGCGCCAGCCTCGGCATTCCGCCCCTCGTTCTCGCCCACGTGATCGGGCTGGGCCTGCTCGGGTTCACGGCGTTCCCCGGGCGGCGCCGCACCGGCCGCGTCTGGATCTGGGCGGTGGCGAGCGTCACGGTCGCGTCGATCATCGGCCTGCTCGTGGCTCAGTGGCTCTACGCCGGACGACTGTTCCTGATGGGCGCCGACGGCCAGTCGACCTTCGTGCCCTGACCCTGCCGGCGTCCGGCGGCGATCACACGCGCACAACGGCGGGCGCAGTGCGCGACACGCCGACGCCGTGGGACGGGGAGCGACGCGCCGTCGACGGCCCCCGCCGTTGTGCACAGCGGGGGCTCAGAACCGCCGCAGCAGCGCCGCCAGCGCCTGTCCCCCACCGATGCACATCGTCACGACCGCGTATTCGAGGTCGCGGCGGTGCAGGTCGAGCGCGGCGCGCACGGTCAGGATCGCGCCCGTCGCACCGACCGGGTGGCCCAACGCGATCGCTCCGCCGTACGGGTTGACCTTCTCGGGGTCGAGTCCGCCGTCGCGGATCACGGCGACCGCTTGAGCGGCGAACGCCTCGTTCAGCTCGATCACGTCGACATCGGCCGGGGTGAGTCCCGTCTGCTCCCACAGCCGCTGCAGCGCGAGGACGGGGGCGTACCCCATGATCTCGGGGTCGACGCCCGCGGTGGTCACGGCCTCGAGGGTCGCGAGCCCGGTCAGCCCGCGCTCGCGCACGTCGTCTTCGCGCATCAGCACGGTCGCGGCCGCGCCGTCGTTGATCCCCGACGAGTTGCCGGCGGTGACCGACCCGTCCTTCTCGAACGCCGGTCGCAGCCCCGCCAGCGCGTCGAGAGTCGTGCCGGGTCGCGGATGCTCGTCGACCGCGACCTCGACCGGCCGCTTACCGCCTGTGGTCACGGGCACGATCTCTTCCGCGAAGGCCGCGCGGGCGGCATCCGTCGCCGCCCTCCGCTGGCTCTCGACGGCGAAGGCGTCCTGCTCCGCGCGCGAGACGGAGTACCGGGATGCCACGACCTCGGCCGTCGTGCCCATGTGCCGGCCACTGAACGGGTCGGTGAGGATCGCGAGCGTGCCGTCGAGCAGCGTGCGGTCGCCGAGTCGACTGTTGCCGCGGGCGCCGTAATCGAGGAAGGGCGTGCGCGACATGCTCTCGTCGCCGCCGGCGACCGCGACGTCGATGCCTCCCCAGCGCAGCTCTTGCGCGGCCGACCAGATCGCCTGCAGACCGGAGCCGCAGAGCCGGTTGACGGTGAAGGCGGGAACACGCGTCGGCAGTCCCGCGGCGAGCGCGACGCGCCGGGCGTTGTAGGCGTCGGGGCCGTTCTGGGCGATGCAGCCCATGACGACCTCGTCGACGTCGTCCTTCGCGACACCCGCGCGGCGCAACGCCTCGGTCACGGCGACCGCCCCGAGTTCGAACGCGTCGACGCCCGACAGCGAGCCCCCGAACGACCCGATCGGCGTGCGGGCGCCCGCGACGATGACGATCCGCGGCTCGGACATCAGCCCGCCGCCTCTTCGGCTCGCTGCTGCGCCTCGACGTCAGCGGCATCCGGGACGTATCCCTCGACGTGCCGCTCGTCGGGTCCGACGTATTCCGACAGCGGACGGATGAGGGCGTTCGACGCCTGCTGCTCCCTGATGTGAGCCGTCCAGCCGGTCACCCGCGCCGCGACGAAGAGCGGCGTGAAGGTGAGGGTGTCGAAGCCCATCAGGTCGTACGCCGGGCCCGAGGGGTAGTCGAGGTTCGGGTAGATGCCCTTGCGCCCGACGAACTGCGATTCGAGCTCGTCGTAGAGCGCGGCGACGTCGGGGCGGTCGTAGTGCGCGACGAGGGTGTCGAGCGCGGCCTTCATCGTCGGTACGCGCGAGTCGCCGCGCTTGTACACGCGGTGGCCGAAGCCCATGATCTTGCGCTTCTCGGCGAGCGCTCGGTCGAGCCAGGGGCCGACGTTCTCGGCCGAGCCGATCTCGGTGAACACGTGCAGCACGGCCTCGTTGGCCCCGCCGTGCAGGGGGCCCTTCAGCGCCCCGATCGCACCGACCACCGCCGAGTACAGGTCGCTGAGCGTCGAGGCGATGACGCGGGCGGTGAAGGTCGAGGCGTTGAAGGAGTGCTCGGCGTAGAGGGTCATCGAGCGGTTGAACGCGTCGACGACGACGGGGTCGGGGGTGCCGCCGGACGCCGAGGCCCCTGTGCCCGCAGCCGAGGACCCTGAGCTGGTCGAAGGGTCCGGACCCGCCACGGCACCGGTGGCTTCGACAGGCTCAACCACCTCCGCGCTCGTGCAGATCCCCTCTCCGAACGTCATCCACAGGAAGTTCGCCGCGTAGTCGAGGTCGTCGCGGGGCTCGATGAGCTCCTCGCCGCGGCGGCGCCGCTGCCCGTAGGCGACGACGGCGGGGAGCTCCGCCCACAGGCGGATGCTGCGCTCCAGGTTCTCCTCGGGGGTGCCCACGGCATCCATGACGTTCGCGATACCCGCCGTCTCGCGCGCGCCGATCACGCTCACGGCGGTACGCACCTCGTCCATCGGGTGGGCCGCCGTCGGCAGCAGATCGATCGCGGCGCGGACGTCGTCGGTCAACGCCCGGCGCTGACGCTCGACCTGGCGCAGGGCGGCGAGCTGTGCGGCATCCGGAAGCTCTCCGTTCCACAACAGGTACGCCACCGCCTCGAAGGGCTGGGTGGCGGCGAGCTCCTGCACGGGGTACCCGCGGTACAGCAGGCTGTTGGTCTCGGGGTTCACCTTGCTGACGGCGGTCTCGTCGACCGTGACGCCGGCGAGGCCCTTCTTGATGTCGGTCATCGTCTCTCCCTTGAGTCGTTCGATGGTGATCTGGCGGCGTTGACGTCGAGCTTGTCCCACTTATTGCGGGTCAGCGGCCCTCCAACCGGCAAGAAGTGGGACAAGGACCGCGATAAGTGGGACATGGTTCGTCACGCACGCGCCGGCGGGGCCTCAGCGCTCGACGGTGAAGTCGAACACGTCGGCGTCGAAGCGCGTGTAGCCCTCGTAGTCGATGAGGTCGTACAGGTCGGCGCGGTGCTGCATCTCGCCGAGCTGGTCGCGCAGGTGACCCTCGGATGCCAGGGCGTCGAGGCCCCGGCCGGCCGCGCCCATCGTGAGCCGCAGCAGCGACACCGGCCAGATGACGAGGTTGACTCCGGCGTCCTGCAGCTGGGCGGTGGAGAACAGCTCGCTCTTGCCGAACTCGGTCATGTTCGCCAGGATCGGCACGTCCAGCGCGGTGCGCATCGCCTCGAACTCGCCCAGGTCGCGCATCGCCTCGGGGAAGATCGCGTCGGCGCCGGCGTCGACCAGGGCCTTCGCGCGGTCGATCGCGGCATCCAATCCCTCGACGGCACGCACGTCGGTGCGCGCCATGATGAGGAAGTCCGGATCCCGCCGGGCATCGACGGCGGCGCGGATGCGCTTGATCGCGGTGTCGGCATCCACCACGCTCTTGCCGTCGAGGTGACCGCAGCGCTTCGGGTTCACCTGGTCCTCGATGTGGGTGCCGGCAAGCCCCGCGTCCTCGAGCGTCTGGATCGTGCGGGCGACGTTCATCGGCTCACCGAACCCGGTGTCGGCGTCGATGATCGCCGGCAGTTCCGTCATGCGCGCGATCTGCTGGCCGCGGCCGGCGACCTCGGTGAGGGTCGTGAGGCCGATGTCGGGCAGGCCGAGGTCGGCCGAGATGACGGCGCCCGAGATGTAGACGCCGTCGAAGCCCTTGCGTTCGATGAGCCGGGCCGACAGCGGGTTGAAGGCTCCCGGCATCCGCACGAGTTCTCCGGATGCCAGTTTCTCGCGCAGCGCGCGGCGCTTCTGCTGCGGGGTGTTCTGGGCGTACAGCATCAGTTCACTCTTCTCTCCGCCGTGGCCACGTCTCGCCGTGCCGCGACATAACGCAGGAGTTTTCCGGTCACGGCCGCCGCGGGGAGCCGAAATTCTGTGAGGGTCGAGCCTCGGGCTGTCGAAACCTCCTGCGTTGTGCTCCCGTCACGACTGTCACAGGGCGCCAGGCGCATCCGAGGCGGCACCATCAGGCCCACACTCCCTGCGGGGCAGAACGCAGGAAGAAGACGGAGGGGGCCGGGGCGATGCGGAACATTCCGGCGTCAGCCGCTCGGATCTCCTGCGTTGTGTTCGCCGGCGACAGCTCGCGCACCGGCGGCTCCGGCTTCTCGGGAGCGCACCCGCCCCCACGCATCAGAACAGCCCCTTCGGCGCGGGAGCCAAGGCCAGCACGCCGGGCTTGGCCACGATCGAGAGCTGCATCACCTCGGCGGCGGTCAGCTCGGGCAGGCGCTGCACGAGCTCGAGGAAGCGCTCGATCTCCTCGGGCTGCAGCACGGGCTCGGCGAGGATGCGGAACTTGCGCACGTAGTCCTCACGGGCGAACGGGCGGGCGCCGAGCGGGTGGGCGTCGGCGACGGCGATCTCGTCCTCGACCGTCGTGCCGTCGGTCAGCGTGATGACCACGCGGCCGCCGAACGCCTTCTCGTTCGGGTCCTCCGAGTGGTAGCGGCGCGTCCACTCGGCATCCTCCGCCGTCGTGATCTTGTGCCACAGGGTCACCGTGTCGGAGCGGCCCGCGCGCTCGGGCGCGTACGAGTCGACGTGGTGCCACGCGCCGTCTTGCAGGGCGACCGCGAAGATGTACGGGATCGAGTGGTCGAGCGTCTCTCGCGAGGCCGTGGGGTCGTACTTCTGCGGGTCGTTCGCCCCCGAGCCGATCACGTAGTGCGTGTGGTGGCTGGTGTGAAGGACGATGGATGCCACGTTCGCGGGGTCGCGCAGGTCCGGGCGCTCCGTGCCGAGGCGGCGGGCGAGGTCGATCCAGGCCTGCGCCTGGTACTCGGCCGAGTGCTCCTTCGTGTACGAGTCGAGGATGCCGCGCTTGCTCTCGCCCTCGGCGGGAAGCGGCACGTCGTACGACGCATCGGGGCCGTCGAGCATCCACGCGATGACGCCGTCTTCGCCCTCGTAGATCGGCGACGGGCTGGTCTCTCCGCGCATCGCACGGTCGACGGCCTCGATCGCCATCTTGCCGGCGAAGGCGGGGGCGTGCGCCTTCCAGGTCGAGATCTCGCCCTTGCGCGACTGCCGCGTGGCCGTGGTCGTATGCAGGGCCTGACCGATGGCCTGGTAGATGGTCTCCTGGTCGAGGTCGAGAAGGGTGCCGATGCCCGCGGCCGCTGCGGGTCCCAGGTGGGCGACGTGGTCGATCTTGTGCGTGTGCAGCGAGATCGCTCGCACGAGGTCGATCTGGATCTCGTACGCCGTGGCCAGTGCCCGCACGAGCGCGGCGCCGTCGCGACCCGTGTGCTGGGCGACCGCGAGCACGGGCGGGATGTTGTCGCCCGGGTGCGAGTAGTCGGCCGCGAGGAACGTGTCGTGGTAATCGAGCTCGCGCACGGCGACGCCGTTGGCCCATGCCGCCCACTCGGGGCTCGTGCGCCGCTCGAGCAGGCAGCCGAAGACCGTGGCGCCGGGCCCGCCGATCGACACGGCGTGGTCGAGGGCCTGCTGGCGCGCCGCGCTGACCGGCGGGCGCGAGATCGACGCCGCGGCGACGGCGGCGTTGTCGATGAGGCGGTTGACGATCATGTCGACCACGTCGTCGTCGACGCTCACCGGGTCGACCGCGACCCGGGCGAGGGCCCAGGCGAGCTGGCCCTCGCGGGCGAGGTTCTCGTCGCTGCGGTGCACGCGCACGTGGTGGGTGATCGTCATGAGGGGTCCTCCGTGAGGGCTTCGAGGATGGTGGTGAGGGCGTTGTGCAGATGCACATGGGTGGCGTGGACGGCGAGTTCGGGGTCGCCGGCGCCGATCGCTCGCGCGATCAGTTCATGCTCCCCGGCGGATGCCGAGAGGCGAAGGGGGTTGAAGCGGGCCATGCGCCGCACCCGCACGAGGTGGGTGCGGACGCCGCGGAGCGCCGAGAAGAGGTAGGGGTTCTCGACCGCGGCGTCGATCGCGGCGTCGAAGCGGGCGATGAGGGCGTAGTAGGCGTCGGCATCCGCGAGGTCGACGGCGGCGAACTCGCGGGCGAGGTCGACGAAGACCCGCCGATCGCCGCGGCGGGCAGCCGATCGCGCCGCTTCGCTCTCGAGAGCCCGGCGCAGCTCGAACAACGCGCGGATGTCGTCGGCGTCGATCCCGGCGACGACCGTCACCCGCGCCGAGGCCTGGGCGACGAGGCCATCGGATGCCAAGCGGCGCAGGGCCTCGCGCAGCGGTGTGCGGCTGACGCCGAGGCGCGTCGCCTGCTCGACCTCGCCGAGGACGGTCCCGGGTGCCAGGGCGCCCGTCTGGATCTCGTCGAGGAGGGTCGCGTACGCACGTTCTCCTGCTCGCACCCCGCACCTCCTCGTCGTGTATACATTACGCCTGCTCAGCGACAGGGGAATCGGGAGCCATCCGCTCTCCGTATACATTGCTCCCCCTTGAAGGGGCCGCGCGGGCGGCGTAATGTCCGCGACATGAGTGGGGCGATCCGCACCGCGGGCCTGCGGAAGACCTACGGCCGCACAGTGGCATTGGACGACCTCGACCTCGAGGTCGGCGTCGGAGAGGTCCACGGCTTCCTCGGACCGAACGGCGCGGGCAAGTCCACGACCCTGCGCATTCTGCTCGGTCTTGCGCGGGCAGACGCGGGCACCGTGGAGGTGCTCGGCGCCGACCCCTGGCGCGACGGGCCGCGCCTGCCCCGCCGCCTCGCGTACGTACCGGGTGATGTGAATCTGTGGCCGAACCTCTCCGGCGGTGAGGCGATCGACCTGCTCGCCCGCCTGCGCGGGCACGGCGGGACGACGGCGTTCCAGCGCGAACGCGCGCGCCTGCTCGACGTGTTCGAGCTCGACCCGCGCAAGAAGGGCCGCTCCTACTCCAAGGGCAACCGGCAGAAGGTCGCGCTGGTCGCGGCATTCGCGTGTCCCGCCGCCCTCCTCGTGCTCGATGAGCCCACCAGCGGTCTCGACCCGCTCATGGAGGTCGTGTTCCAGCGCGAACTGCACCGCGTACGCGAGCACGGCACCACCGTGCTGCTGTCGAGCCACATCCTCTCCGAGGTCGAGCAGGTGTGCGACCGGGTCAGCATCATCCGCGCCGGAAAGGTCGTGGAGACCGGCACCCTCGACGATCTCCGCCACCTCACCCGCACGCAGATCTCCTTCGCCGACCCCGGCGCCGAGCTCTCCCTCCCATCCAGGTACGACATCGAGCGGCGCGACGGACGCGTACGGTTCACCGTCGACACCGCGGAGGTGGCATCCGTCCTCCCCGATCTCGGAGCCGCCCACGTCACGGGCCTGCGCATCGAGCCGGCGTCGCTCGAGGAACTGTTCCTCCGCCACTATGGCGAGCGCGTCGAGGACGAGCGGCGATGAACGGCCTCGGTCCGCTCCTGCGAGTGCGCCTGCGGCGGGACGCCGTACAGCTGACCATCTGGATCCTCGGCACCGTCGCCCTCGGCGCTGCCACCGTCGCGGGCGTGCGCGGCCAGTTCGCCGCGGCGACGGATCGGGAGGCGCTGCTGGCGACCGCCATCGCCAATCCCGTCATCCTGCTGTTCCGCGGCCTGCCGTCGGGCAGCGACGAGGGGGCATTCGCCTCGTTCCTCATCGCGCCGTTCCTCGCCCTGCTCGCCGCCCTCATGAGCACCTTTCTCGCCGTGCGTCACACCCGCGGCGACGAAGAGGCGGGCCGCGCCGAACTCGTCGCCGCCACTCCCGCCGGGCGCTCCGCCGCCCTCACCGCGACGATCGCGCACGGCATCCTGGCGAACATCGTGCTCGCCGCTCTCGTGGCGCTGACCTTCGTCGGCCTCGGCTTCGCGCCGGCGGGGAGTGCGCTGCTCGGCGCGTCGGCGGGGCTGACGGGTGTCGCATTCCTCTGCGTGGCCCTCGTGGCGGCCGAGATCGCGCGCACCGCGCGCGCGGCGAACGGCATCGGGGTCTGGACCGTGCTGCTGAGCTACCTCGCCTGCGGCGCGGGAAACGCCCTCGGCACGCCGAGCGACGACCTGCAGCGCATGCAGAGCGCGCCGCTGGCGTGGGCGTCGCCCTTCGGGTGGGCCGAGAACGTGCGCGCGTTCGACGCCGACGACCCGCGACCCCTGCTGCTGTCGGGTGCCCTCGCGGTCGCCTCCGCCGGCATCGCGGCGGTGCTGCATCGTTCGCGCGACCTCGGCGCCTCGCTTCTTCCCGCCCCGCGGGGCCCGGCGACGGCCGGACGGCTGCTCTCGGGGCCGGTCGGCCTGGCGTGGCGCGAGAGCCGAGGCGCCGTCACCGGATGGATCGTGGCGGGCCTGCTCGTCGGGTTGCTGTCGACGCGACTGTCGGCGGTGATCTCGCAGATCGGCGACTCGATCCCCTCCGTGCAGGCCCTGCTGCAGAGTCTCGCCGCGCAGGGTTCGCTCGCCCAGGGGGCGGTCGAGGTGTTCTTCACCCTCGCCGGGATCCTCGCCGCGTGCGCCGGCGTTCAGGCCGTCGTGCGCCTGCGCCAGGACGAGGCGGCGGGCCTGGCCGAACCGGTCCGCGCCGCGGGGGTCAGTCGGGTGCGCTGGCTGGGCGC
>NZ_CAUQWC010000129.1:0-9614 GCF_963521695.1 uncultured Microbacterium sp.
TCAGGCGAGCGCGACCTCGCCGGTGAAGACCAGGGACGCGGGACCCGACAGGAACACCCGCCCGCCGGACACGCGCACACCCAGCGTGCCGCCCGGGGTGTCGACCACCCAGTGGTCGGGGGCTGCCGGACCCGCCCAGTGCCGCACGGCGAGCGCGGCCGCAGCCACGCCGGTGCCGCAACTCAGTGTCTCTCCGACACCGCGCTCGAACACCCGCAGGCGGATCGCACCGACGCCGTCGCGCACGAGCGGATCAGCCGGCACGACGAACTCCACATTGGCGCCGTGCCGGGGAGCGGGATCGAGCACCGGCTGATACGCGAGATCGAGACCGTCGAGTTCGGCGTCGGACGACAGGGCGACGACCACGTGCGGGTTGCCCACGTCGATGCCGACGCCCGGGCGCGCCACCGACAGACCCTTGGCGCGGACGAGGGTCTCATCGGCCTCTACCGCGAAGGCCCCGAGGTCGACCTCGAAACCACGGTCGCTGCGCGTGAGCGTCTTGACCCCGGCGCGGGTGCCGATGCGCAGCCCCTCGTCGATCGACGCGAGACCGGTGTCGGTGAGATATCGCGCGAAGACGCGGGTGCCGTTGCCGCACATCTCGGCGATCGACCCGTCGGCGTTGCGGTAGTCCATGAACCACTCGGCGCCGGATGCCGCGGCATCCGCGCCCTCGACGATCGCCGTCGTGCGGACGACCCGCAGCAATCCGTCGGCGCCGATGCCGAAGTGACGGTCGCACAACACCGCGACCTGCGCGTCGGACAGGTCGAGTTCGCCGTCGGGATCGGCCACCACCACGAAGTCGTTGCCGGTGCCGTGGCCCTTGGTGAACGGGAGAGTCGCCATGCGTTCAGTCTACGGAGCCGCGCGCACCCTCTCCGTGCTCAGGCGACCCGGGACGGTCGGTGACGAGCGGACCGCCGCCTGCCTCGCTCGGCCGTCACGGGTACTCTCGCGTGCCGGATGCCAAGCCGACGGCATCCACGCTTCGCGCGTCGACCCATTCGGCTTCGGCGTAGCGCCGGAACCACGACACCTGGCGGCGGGCGTAACGCCGGGTGAGCGCCTGCGTCTCGGCGACGGCCTCCTCGCGCGTGAGCTCGCCGCGGAGCTGCCCGAGGGCCTGCGCGTAGCCGATCGCCCGCCCGGCGGTCACGCCCCGCTCGAGGCCGTCCGCGCGCAACGCCCGCACCTCGTCGACGAGGCCCTGCTTCCACATGCGCTCGACACGTGCATCGAGCATCGGCACGAGCTCATCTCGATCGATCGCGGTGGCGACGATGCGCGTGCGAGGATGCCAGAACTCTGGCGCGCTCGGAAGCGCGCCGCCGTGCGTCTCGCCGCCCTGAGCCAGCACCTCCAGGGCCCGCACCACGCGGCGTCCGTTTCGCGGGTCGATGCGATCGGCTGCGGCCGGGTCGGCGTCCCGCAGCCGCGCGTACAGTGCACCCGCCCCCGCGGCCTCCAGCTCCGCCTCCAGCTGTGCGCGCAGCGCCTCGTCGCGCGGGGGGAAGCGGAAGTCCCAGAGCACGCTCGAGACGTACAGGCCCGACCCCCCGACGAGGATGGCATCCGCGCCACGGTCGTGGATGTCGCCGATGGCCGTGCGGGCGGCATCCTGATACCAGGCGACCGCGGCCTCATCGGTCACCGCGAGCGCCTCGAAGAGGTGGTGCGGGATGCCACGGCGCTCGGCGAGAGGGATCTTGGCGGTGCCGATGTCCATGCCGCGATACAGCTGCATCGCGTCGGCGTTGACGATCTCGGCGCGGCGCCCGCGGGCGGCCAGCGCGTCGGCGAGGTCGAGCGAGAGGCCGGTCTTGCCGGTCCCCGTCGCACCGACGACCGCCCAGAGGACCGGCGCGGTCACACGCCGACGCGGAGGGTGGGAAGACCCAGCGATACTGCGCGCGGCACGTCACTTTCGCCGGCGGGCGCGGGCACGCCGCACGACTCGGCCTGCGAGCGGTCCCAGGCGTCTCCCGCGCGCGTGCGACGGATCCGCAGGGGCGCGCCGTCGGGCGAGTCGGCGAGCAGATGGAAGGGTGCCGCGTGCGTGACCGTCGCGGAGACCACGTCGCCGGGTCGTGGCACGGGTGAGCCGGCGGGCACCTCGACGTGCACGAGCCGGTTGTCTTCGGCGCGGCCGGTGAGGCGGTGGGTCTCGGCGTCCTTCTTGCCCTCGCCGGCGGAGATGAGGATCTCGAGGGTGCGACCGAGCTGCTTGCGGTTCTCTTCTGCGGCGATCCGGTCCTGCAGGGCGGTGAGCCGCTCGTAGCGTTCCTGCACGACGGCCTTCGGCACCTGGTCGGCCATCGTCGCCGCCGGCGTGCCCTCGCGGATGGAGTACTGGAAGGTGAAGGCGCTTGAAAAGCGAGAGGCTTCCACCACGCGCAGGGTCTCCTGGAAGTCCTCCTCGGTCTCGCCGGGGAAGCCGACGATGATGTCGGTCGTGATCGCCGCGTAGGGGATGCGCTCGCGCACACGGTCCAGGATGCCGAGGAACTTCTCGCTCCGGTACGACCGGCGCATCGCCTTGAGAATGCGGTCGGAGCCGGACTGCAACGGCATGTGCAGCTGCGGCATGACGGACGGGGTCTCCGCCATCGCGGCGATGACGTCGTCGGTGAAGGCTGCGGGGTGGGGACTCGTGAACCGGATGCGCTCGAGACCGTCGATCTCACCGGCGGCGCGCAGCAGCTTGCCGAACGCGAGACGGTCACCGAATTCGACGCCGTACGAATTCACGTTCTGGCCCAGCAGCGTGACCTCCATCGCGCCGTCGTCGACGAGCAGCCGGATCTCGTTGAGGATGTCGCCCGGGCGGCGGTCTTTCTCTTTGCCGCGCAGGCTCGGCACGATGCAGAACGTGCAGGTGTTGTTGCACCCCACCGAGATCGAGACCCAGCCGCTGTGGATCGAGTCGCGCTTGGTCGGGAGGGTGGAGGGGAAGATCTCCAGCGATTCGAGGATCTCGAGCTCGGCCTCGCCGTTGTGCCGCGCACGCTCGAGCATGCCGGGCAGCGACCCCATGTTGTGCGTGCCGAAGACGACGTCGACCCACGGGGCCTTCTGCTGCACGGCATCCTTGTCCATCTGGGCGAGACACCCGCCGACGGCGATCTGCATGCCCGCGTGCGCGTCTTTGCGCGACTTCAGGTGACCGAGGGTGCCGTACAGCTTGCCCGCCGCGTTGTCGCGGACGGCGCACGTGTTGATGACGACGACGTCGGCTTCGACGTCGGCATCGGCGCGCACGTATCCCGCGCTCTCCAACGAACCGGAAAGACGCTCGGAATCGTGCACGTTCATCTGGCATCCGAAGGTGCGGACTTCGTACGTGCGCGGACCCTGCGCGCCCTGGGCGGCGGAGGACGGCTCGATCAGCGTCGGGGAGGAAACGGGGGTGGTCATGATGCGTGCAAGTCTAAGCGGCCCGTTCTGGAGCCGCGCGGATCGCCAGGTCTCTGCCCGGGCCTCCGGTGGCGCGATCCGGGCATAAGCGTGCGTGCGCCGGACGTCCCGCGCGGGCCCGCGACGTTAGCGTTTATCAACGGGTGCCGGAGGGAAGCATGGACAGCGACCGAAGGAAGCTGCGCTCGGTGGAAGCGATCGGCGCGGATCGGGATGCAGGGGCGTGGGCGGCGCGCGTCCTGGATGGGGCCTCACTGGTCGTGGCGGGTCCCCGCGGAAGCGGCCGAAGCCATCTCTTGCGCGGGATCTCCGCGGAGATCGCGCGCCTCGGGGGTCGAGCCATCGTCCTGCACACCGCATCGGCTCTCACGCAGCAGCCGTTCGGCGCGGTCGACGCCGCCGCCGACCCCGCGCTCGGGATGCTGCGGACACCCTCGGACGACCACACGGTCATGGACGGCGTGCTCATCGTCGACGACATCGAGCTGCTCGACGCGGACTCGGCGCGGGCGATCGCCCGGTCCGTGGCCGCTCGGAGACTGACCGCTGTTCTCGCTCATCGCACCGCCCGTCCGCGGGATGTCGAGGCGCCCGACGACGCGGGCGGAGCGCGTCGCGGCCTGAGGGACCTCTGGGTCGAGGGATTGGCGCGACGCGTCGATCTCACCGAACTGGACGACGAGGATGCGTTCCGACTCATCGACGTGTTCCCCGGAGCCGGGCTCCTCGACAGCCCCACCCGCGCGGCGCTCGTGTGGCGCGCCGACCGCTCCAGGGCACTCCTGCGACGTCTCGTCCTGCACGCCATCGCGGACGCGCGAGTTGGTCGCGATCCGCTGGAGGCGTTCCGCACGATCGCCCCTCATAGTCGACTCGCCATCGCGCTCGAACGGCACATGTCCGAGATGCCCGCAGAAGATCTCGAGAGCCTCGCCGGCATCCGCCGCCTCCCTCATCTCGAGACGGCCGTGGCGACCCGGTTCTTCGAGGTCCACAGCCTCCACGCGCTCATCGCGCGCGGGCTCCTTCACGCGGATCCCTCGCCCGAGCGTCGCCTCACCGCGAACGACCTGATCGCTCAGGAGGCGCAACGCCGGCTCGGCGTCTCCCGAGTCGACGCCCTCGTCGATGCTGCGGGTCGACGGATGCTCGCGGAGTCCGACGAGTGGTGGAGTTCCGCCGTCGCCGTCACGGTCGCGCAGCGCTGGCATCGTCTCGGGCCGGAGCTCTCGGGCGAGGCCGCTCATCCCCCGGCGGTCCGGGCGCGCATCGCCCTGGATGCCGCGCGCGAGGCGAATGATCGCGGCGACGCCGCACACGCCGCCGCATACGCGGCGCGGGGGCTGAGGTCGGCGGACGTCCCGGCGCTTCGACTCGAAGCCGAGCTCGCCGCCCGCGCTCGCGTCCCGGTCGGCGTGGGCGAGACCGACGACGGTGGTGACATCGAGATGCGCCGTCGGATGACCCGGGGCGACGCCTCGGATGAAGGGCACGACTGGCGTGGAGAAACCTCTCACGACCGGGCTCTCGCGGAATCCCGCGTCGATGATCTGCTCGCACAAGCATCGCGCGCAGGAGCGCGACTGGAGTGGACCGCCGCTGCCGAGGCCGCGGGACGTGCCGCGGCGGAGGTGTCGGCGGCACCGGCGGCACGCCTGCGCGCCCTCGTGGCGGCGGGCACGGCCGAGGCCATCGCCGGCTGCTGGCGGCGCGCGCGAGCTTGCTATCGCGCTGCGGAGCGCATGCTCGACTCGCGATACGTCGACGACGGGCTCCTTGCACGCGACCGGCTCACGGCTCTCATCTCGATGCTGGCGGGTCACCAGATCGCCGGAGCCGACGGAGCCGTCGTGCACGCCCGCCTCGAACGCGAGCTGGCGAGGACCGCGCGTGAGGGCGACGGGGCGGAGCTGAGCCTGGCGGGCGCGGCGGCCGCGATCGCTTTCGCCGGAGCAGGGCGGGCCGTCGAGTCACGCCGTGAGTTGGCGTCGGCGATGTCGCGCACGCCGTCGGCCGTCGCCGATCTCGATACGACGATGATCGAACTGAGCGTCGCGGAGGAACTCGCCTTGGCCGGCAGGTTCGACGACGCTCGCGCGATCGTCATGCGTCTGGACGACCGCGGCATCCCCCTGCTGCGTCGGAGCAGCCTTTACGTGCAGACGACCATCCTCGCGGCAGAGGGACGCCACGACGCCGCCCGCGTCGCAGCGCGCGGTGCGGCGGAGCTGACACGAGGACGCTCCGCGGCGGCCCTGCGCATCCGCGACCTGTTCCGACTGACCGCTTTGGGGGCCGCGAGCGAGGACGAGGTCGACGAGCTCGTTCAACTCGCCGCGACGACCGACCTGCCTCTCGCGGCCGAAGCGGTCCGTCGCGCGTCGGCGCGATCGACCGTCGAGGAGGAACTCCCGGTCGACGAACTCCGCCTGCATGCGCTGTGGTCGACGCGTGACGTGCGCCGACAACAACCCGACGCCGTGATCGATTTCCCCCGCCCGCCGGAGATCGGCGCGGCGACGGCCGAACTGACCGCGCGCGAGCACGAGATCGCGTTGATGGCCGACGAGGGGCTCACGAACCGCGAGATCGCGACGCGGCTGTTCCTGTCGGTGCGGACGGTGGAGTCGCACATCTATCAGGCGCGCGCCAAGGTGGGTGCCGCCTCCCGCAGGGAGTTGGGGCGCATGGTGGCCGCTGAGGCCGAGCGGAAGCGGACGACGACGCAGCCGACGGCCGCCGCTGACGAGGGCGGCGACAAGAACGTCGGGTCCCCCGCTACCGAGCGGACGACGGCGCTCCCCGCCCGCCGGGACGGCAGCACACCTCACTCGTCGGGAGTGAAGCCGCCCGCCGGGGCGGCGACACACCTCACTCGTCGGGAGTGAAACGCACGCCTGAGGCAGGACGGGCGACTGGACGCGACCGGCCGATGCCCGCTTCCGCCAGGGCGGAGCGGGCTGCTGTCAGAGCGACCGAAGAGGGATAACCGCGACGGCCCAGTTGTCCTGCCAGGCGACGGAGCGCCGCTTCATACTCCACACCTTCGACCGCGCGCACCTTCGACCGGGCGAACTCGAGTGCACGCTCGGCGTCATCATCGGGCAGCGCCGCGAGTGCCGCCTCCGCGACGTCTCGCGGGATGCCGCGCTTGCGCAGCGTCTCGGCCACAGCGCGGCGACCCTCTCCCCGCTTCTCGACGGCCGACATCGCCAGTTGCTCGGCGAACGTCGTGTCATCGAGATAACCGAGGTCCACGAAGTGGTCGACGATCTCGTCCGCCAGGACGTCGTCGGCACCCTCCGTGCCACGCACCACCCCTCGGGCTTCGGAGAGCGACAACGACCTCGACCGCAGCTTGCGCAGGAGCACGGCCTCGGCGTGCTGACGTATCTCGTCCGCCGCAGTGACAGCGTCGCCGCCGGCTCGCGCATCGCCGTGCGGAGGATCCGACTCTGCCGGCGCAGCGCTGTGCCCGGTCACGTCGTCTGCCCCTCCGAGATCTCGGAGGGGCCGCAGGCGAGGACGCCTCGCGACCTGCCCGCCCGAGGCATCGGCGACGTCTGCGGACGCATCACCGGCTTGCCGCCCGAGCGATGGGTGCGCGGAGGACGACCGCTCCCGGGAACCGAAGAGGGGGATGACCGGCGCGAGGGCATCATCGGCCGTACGTGGCAGACCACGAAGAGTCCGCCCGCGTTGATCGGGTCCACCCGACGCTCCGCCGGTCCCGTGGACGTCACGCGCTCCGTTGGTCCCCTGGTCGTCGCCCGCTCCGTAGAACGGGCGACGACCCGAACCGTCACCGTCGTCTGTCATCACGCCGGGCGACGTGCAGCCAGCTCGTCGTCCGCGGGAGCGGCCTCGACAGCAGCAACGGGAGCCACGCCGATGCCCAGCTTGGTCTTGATCTTCGTCTCGATCTCGGAGGCGATGTCAGGGTTCTTGATGAGGAAGTTGCGGGCGTTCTCTTTGCCCTGGCCGAGCTGCTCGCCGTCGTAGGTGTACCACGCGCCGGACTTCTTGACGATGCCGTGCTCGACGCCGAAGTCGATCAGGCTGCCTTCTCGGGAAATGCCGACTCCGTAGATGATGTCGAATTCGGCCTGCTTGAAGGGCGGGGCCATCTTGTTCTTGACGACCTTGACGCGGGTACGGTTGCCCACTGCCTCGGTGCCGTCCTTCAGAGTCTCGATACGGCGGATGTCGAGACGGACCGACGCATAGAACTTGAGCGCCTTTCCGCCGGCGGTGGTCTCGGGCGAGCCGAAGAACACGCCGATCTTCTCGCGGAGCTGGTTGATGAAGATCGCCGTCGTCTTGGTGTTGCTCAGACCGCCGGTGAGCTTGCGAAGGGCTTGCGACATGAGGCGGGCCTGCAGACCGACGTGGGAGTCACCCATCTCGCCCTTGATCTCGGCCTCGGGAACGAGCGCCGCGACGGAGTCGATGACGACGAGGTCGATGGCGCCCGAACGAATCAGCATGTCGGCGATCTCGAGCGCCTGCTCGCCGGTGTCGGGCTGCGACACGAGGAGGGCATCGATGTCGACGCCGAGCTTCTTGGCGTACTCGGGGTCGAGTGCGTGCTCGGCATCGATGAACGCCGCGATGCCGCCGGCGCGCTGCGCATTGGCGATGGCGTGCAGGGTCAAGGTCGTCTTACCCGACGACTCCGGCCCGTAGATCTCGATGATGCGACCGCGCGGAAGCCCGCCGATCCCCAGCGCGGCGTCGAGGGCGATGGATCCGGTGGGGATGGTCTCGATCGGGGCGCGTTCGTCGCTGCCCAGTCGCATGACCGAGCCTTTTCCGAATTGACGGTCGATCTGGGCGAGGGCCGACTCGAGGGCCTTCTCGCGCTCTGCGGGTGAGGGCATGACATCTTCTTTCTGCTCGCGTTCCGGTCGCCTATAGGCTGTCGTGCCTCCCACCGACGGTGGGTCAGTCCGACAAGGCGTTCAGGTGTCGTTCGACGTTCTCCACGTTAGGGAGGGCCTCCGACATTGGTGTCGGAACGCCGCCTGTCTGGGGACGAACACGTCACTTTCCCTGCTGTGAAGGAGCCTACGCCTGGCTCGAACGTAGTTTCGAGGACACGCCGGGAAATTATGTACGAATGTTCCGGGCCCGGCTGCGACGGCTGACATCCCGAGTCCGACGCGCGTGCACGCGACTGCACACCGACGACAGACGTCGCGCTACGAACGCCCGCTGCGGCGTCAGCCGACGGGCACCACGACACCGCAGCCGGCCGACGGGTACACCGCCGCGGCTCCACTGTTCATGCCACCGGCGCGCCCCGCACGGCGATCACGTGACTCGCGCACCCGCTGCCGCTCGAAGCCTCCCGGACGCACCGCCGCGCGAGACCTCGCGCCGCGGGTTCACCCTCCACGGCCTGCAGCAGCTCGGTGGTTGTCGGACGCCTACGAATCGATCAGGAACGACGCGGCTCCAGCCGGCCGACGCCGTATCGGCGATCGTCGGGCACGTCGGTCTCTTCGCAGAGCGCCAACCAGACCTCGCGCGGATCGACGCCCGCCGCCAGGGCGTCAATGCTGGTCCGACCGCCCACGGCGGAGAGGACCAGATCGCTCAACAGCGACCCGCCGCGCACGCCGAATTCGTCGGCGACGGCGCGATCGAATTCGCTACGACGCATGCTCGAGACGGATCAGCGCAGCGACAGCTCGGGCTCGACCGACGCGACGAGCTCATCGGGCACCACGTCGGGGAAGGTCTGCAGGCCCTCGAGCACCGAAAGGCGATCGCCGACCTGTCGCATGATGGTCGAGATCGGAACGTCGAGGGCCTCGGCCACGGAGGCAAGGATCTCGCTGGACGCCTCTTTCTGACCGCGCTCGACCTCGCTGAGGTAGCCGAGGGCCACGCTCGCGCGGCTGGCCACCTGGCGGAGGGTGCGCCCCTTCTGCTGGCGGAGGTCACGCAGGACTTCGCCGATCTCTTGACGAACCAGGATCATTTGGGGGCCCTCCTCACTGCTGATTCCGTCGTTGCCCGAGTGGACAACTGTGAAACACCGTCTGTGGTCACCCTAATGCCGCGCGCTGTGCACCGGATGGGAATCGCTGGACGAAACCAGGATGTGCGATCATTTGTTCCCGCGATCCGTCTCGGCGAGATGTCGGCCCCGGATCACCGCGTCGCCACCGCATCACAGCGCGGCC
>NZ_CAUQWC010000130.1:0-9599 GCF_963521695.1 uncultured Microbacterium sp.
CGACTACGATGCCGTGACCGTTTCCCGGCGGCAGAAGGAGTCTCTCTTCTGACACATTCTCGCTGGGATGCAGAAAGAGGGGTGCGTCCCAGGCGACCGGCCGCGACTTGACCCACTCGACCGCGTCGAGCAGGTCGGGCAGGGCGAGGTCCTGCGGGAGAACGCCGAGCCCGCCCCGACGCGCGAGGGCCGCGGCGAGCCGCGTTCCCGTCACCGAGTTCATGTTGGCCGAGACCAGCGGCAGGGTCGCCCCGCTCCCGTCGGCGGGGGCGAGATCCACATCGAGGCGGCTGCGCACCTCGGAATGACGGGGGACGAGGAACACGTCCGAGTACGTCAGGTCGACATCGGGCTGGGCACCGGAGAACTCCATGGCATCCACCTCACCACACCATTCGGATGGACGACCCGTGAGGGATGTGAAAGTAAAGGCCCCGTAAAGGCCCGGGTCACCCTCGGCAACCTCGGCTAGGCTGGCTCGAGCGCAGACGGCGACGTCTATGCATCCACAGGAATCTTCATCGAGGAAAGCAGGCGATCGACTGTGTCGAGCCAGGTGACGGGCGTCGGTACTTCGAGCGAGGGCGAGTTCGGCGCGAACGAGTGGCTCGTAGACGAACTCTACGAGCAGTTCAAAGTCGACAAGCACTCCGTAGACAAGGCCTGGTGGCCGATCCTGGAGGCGTACCACCCGGTCGTCGACGGGTCTTCCGCCGCCGCTCCCCCGCCCTCGGCGCCTCCGGCGCAGGCGGGCTCCGAGCCCAAGCCCGTGACCGCCCCGATCCCGATCGTCGGCCAGGCACCGGTGGCGCGCACCACCGCAAAGCCCGCCAAGCCGCAGCCGATCCCGGCGCAGGCGCCGAACGCCGTCCCCTCGGCGAGCTCCGAGAGCACCGAAGAAGATCGCGTCACGGTGCTGAAGGGCATGCCGAAGGCACTGGCGTCCAACATGGACGACTCCCTGACGGTGCCCACCGCCACGAGCGTGCGCACCATCCCCGCGAAGCTGATGATCGACAACCGCATCGTCATCAACAACCACATGTCCCGCACGCGCGGCGGCAAGGTCAGCTTCACGCACCTCATCGGCTGGGCTTTGATCCAGGCGCTGAAGGAGTTCCCGAGCCAGAACGTGTACTACGCCGAGATCGACGGCAAGCCGTCGGTGGTGGCGCCCGCGCACGTCAATCTCGGTATCGCGATCGACATGCCCAAGCCCGATGGCTCGCGCGCGCTGCTGGTGCCGAGCGTCAAGCGCGCCGACACGCTCACGTTCGGCGAGTTCCTCGCCTCGTACGAAGATCTCGTGCGCCGAGCCCGCGGCAACAAGCTCACCCCCGGTGACTTCCAGGGCACGACGGTCTCGCTGACCAACCCCGGCGGCATCGGTACGGTCCATTCCGTTCCCCGTCTCATGCGCGGCCAGGGCGCCATCATCGGCGCCGGCGCGCTCGACTACCCCGCCGAGTTCCAGGGTGCGAGCGAGAAGACGCTCAACGAGCTGGCGATCGGCAAGACGATCACCCTGACGAGCACCTACGACCACCGCGTCATCCAGGGTGCGGGCTCGGGCGAGTTCCTCAAGAAGGTGCACGAGCTGCTCATCGGGCAGCGCGGCTTCTACGACGACATCTTCTCGGCGCTGCGCATTCCCTACGCCCCCATTCACTGGGCCGCCGACATCAGCGTCGACATCTCCGAGCGCATCGACAAGAGCGCCCGCGTGCAGGAACTCATCAACTCCTTCCGCGTGCGCGGCCACCTCATGGCCGACATCGACCCGCTCGAGTACGTTCAGCGCACGCACCCCGACCTCGAGATCGAGCAGCACGGCCTCACGTTCTGGGACCTCGATCGGGAGTTCGTCACCGGCGGTCTCGGCGGCAAGCGCGTCGCCAAGCTCCGTGACATCCTCGGCGTGCTGCGCGACTCGTACTGCCGCACCATGGGTGTGGAGTACATGCACATCCAGGACCCCGTGCAGCGCCAGTGGTTCCAGCGCAACGTCGAGGTCAAATACACCAAGCCGGGTCACGACGAGCAGCTGCGGATCCTGTCCAAGCTCAACCAAGCCGAGGCGTTCGAGACGTTCCTGCAGACCAAGTACGTCGGTCAGAAGCGCTTCAGCCTCGAGGGCGGCGAGTCGCTCATCCCGCTGCTCGACCAGATCCTGCAGGGCGCGGCCACGGTCGGCCTCGACGGGGCGGCGATCGGTATGGCCCACCGCGGTCGCCTGAACGTCCTCACCAACATCGCGGGGAAGACCTATGGTCACGTCTTCCGCGAGTTCGAGGGCGCGGTCGCCATCGGCAGCAAGCGCGGCTCGGGCGACGTGAAGTACCATCTCGGCACCGAGGGTACGTTCGTGGGCGACGCCGGTGACGAGTTGCCCGTGTACCTCGCCGCCAACCCCTCGCACCTCGAGACCGTCGACGGCGTGCTCGAGGGGATCGTCCGCGCCAAGCAGGACCGCAAACCCATCGGCACCTTCTCGTGGCTGCCCATCCTCGTGCACGGTGACGCCGCGTTCGCGGGCCAGGGTGTCGTGGTCGAGACGCTGCAGATGTCGCAGCTGCGCGGGTACCGCACCGGCGGAACGATCCACGTCGTGGTCAACAACCAGGTCGGCTTCACCACCACGCCGAACGATGCGCGCACCTCGGTGTACGCCACGGACGTGGCCAAGACGATCCAGGCCCCGATCCTGCACGTGAACGGAGACGACCCCGAGGCCGTCGTCCGCGCGGCCGAGCTCGCATTCCAGTACCGCGAGGAATTCCACCGCGACATCGTCATCGACCTGGTCTGCTACCGCCGACGCGGCCACAACGAGGGCGACGATCCCTCGATGACGCAGCCGCTGATGACGAACCTCATCGAGGCGAAGCGCTCCGTCCGCCGGTTGTACACCGAGTCTCTCGTCGGCCGTGGTGACATCACCGAAGACGAGTACGAGCAGGCGAAGCAGGACTTCCAGAACCGCCTCGAGGTGGCCTTCGCCGACACGCACGAGGCCGAGACGGGCGTCAACCCGGTCGTCACGATCGATGCGGCCGACGAGCCCGCCGTGGGTGCGCCCGAGACGACCGGAGTGTCGCGCGAAGTCGTGCAGCACATCGGTGACGCCTTCGTGAACAAGCCCGACGGCTTCACGGTGCACACCAAGCTGCAGCAGTTGCTCGACAAGCGCTTCGACATGAGCCGCAACGGCAACATCGACTGGGCGTTCGGCGAGCTGCTCGCCTTCGGCTCCGTGCTGATGGAAGGCACCCCGGTGCGTCTCGCCGGGCAGGACTCGCGGCGCGGCACCTTCGTGCAGCGCCACTCGGTACTGCACGACCGCAGCAACGGGCAGGAGTGGCTGCCGCTGGCGAACCTCAGCGAGAACCAGGGACGCTTCTGGGTGTACGACTCGCTGCTCAGCGAGTACGCGGCCATGGCATTCGAGTACGGCTACTCGGTCGAGCGCCCCGACGCGCTCGTGCTGTGGGAGGCCCAGTTCGGCGACTTCGCCAACGGCGCCCAGTCGGTCATCGACGAGTTCATCTCGTCAGCCGACCAGAAGTGGGCGCAGCAGTCGAGCGTCGTGCTGCTGCTCCCCCACGGCTACGAGGGCCAGGGTCCCGACCACTCGTCGGCACGCATCGAGCGTTACCTGCAGATGTGCGCGCAAGACAACATGATCGTCGCGCGTCCGTCGACCCCCGCGTCGTACTTCCACCTGCTGCGACGTCAGGCCTACCAGCGTCCGCGCCGCCCGCTCGTGGTGTTCACGCCGAAGGCCATGCTGCGTCTGCGCGGCGCGACGAGCCCGGTCGAGAACTTCCTTCAGGGCCGGTTCGAGCCCGTGCTCGACGACGATCGCGGCATCGACCGCGGTGCCGTGAAGCGTGTGCTCCTGCACGCCGGCAAGATCCACTGGGACCTGCGCGCCGAGCTCGACAAGAACCCCAACCCCGAGATCGCCCTCGTGCGGGTCGAGCAGTACTACCCCGCCCCGATCGACGAGCTCAATCAAGTGCTTGCGCAGTACCCGAACGCCGAACTGGCGTGGGTGCAGGACGAGCCCGAGAACCAGGGTGCGTGGCCGTTCATCGCTCTCGAAGTCGCCGACCAGCTCGGTGGTCGCCCGGTCCGCCGCATCTCGCGTGCGTCCGCCGCCTCCACGGCCACCGGCTCGCCGAAGGTGCACGCCAACGAGCACGCGGCGATCATGAAAGAAGCGCTCGGGACCTGATCCCCACCTCGAAAGGCCCGGTCGATACGTCGGCCGGGCCTTTCGTCGTAGCGTCGGGGCGCGGAGGCAGACACCGCCGTGGGTGGGACGACGTTGCGTCCGCCTCCCCGGAACGACCCGGTTCAGGATGGCAGCGCGGCCAGCCCGAGCGTGGGCGCGAGCGCCGGGATCGCCCAGGCGAGGCTCGCATCGAGCGTCTCGCCCGTGTGGCCGCCCCCCTCCACGATGTAGGTCAAGGTCGTGAAGCCCGCGGCGCCGGCCGCCTGGGAGTTCGACAGTTGCCCGGGGCCGTAGGTGGTGTCGGCACTGCCCCAGGTGAAGATCGCCGTGTGCCCGGCATAGGTCCCGGCGGGAGCGGCACCCATGATGACCGACGGCTTGCCGGCCTGGAACGCCGCCGCATCGCCGTTGTACACGTCGGCGACGGTCTGGGCGACGTGCTCCGAGCCCGGGAACTCGTTACCCATCACGTCGAGCATCTGTCCCCAGGTGTCGGGGTAGCGCGAGCCGTACATCGCCGCACACGACCCCCCGTTCGAGAAGCCGCCGATCGTCCAGTAGTGGCGGTCCGTGATGATGTTCAGGTTCTGTCCGGCCCACTGCGGCACGAGCTGGTTGATGTACGTCGCCACCGCTCCGTACTTCGCGGAGTCGACGCACGTGGGGTCGAGATCGGGCGCCGTGAGCTGGTCGACCACGATCGCGATCGGGGCGAGCCCCTTGTTCGCGGCGGCGAACGCGTCGAGAGCCTTCGCCAGAGGAGTGGGGTCGGGCGAGCCGGGCTGACCCATCATGAACACCAGCAGGGGCAGGGCAGGGGGGTTCGCGACCTGCGCCGCGGGGGGAAGATACAGCGACGCGTCACGTGCGGCGTACTGCCCGGTGGGGATCTTGGTGCTGCCGGTCAGCGCGCTCACCGATCCCTTCGCGGGCATATCGGCGGGCGGCTGCCATGTCTGGTACAGAGTCGCGGGATCACCGGCGGCGGCGCTCTGCTGCGGCAGCGACGCCGGGTCGAGTGCCTGTACGCCGAGGATCGCGGCGAGGTTGTGTGTCACTCCGTACGCCGCGTTCACACCGAGGATGCCGGCGAGAAGCGCCGAGATGACCGTCACCACGCCCGCGACCCGTCGCACCCAGGGGCTGCGGAAGATCCCGACGATGCCGACGGCGATGGCGGCGACCGCTCCGGACGCCCACCAGATGGCCGCGCCCGGCAGCGGGCCCTGGAAAGTGTCCATCGCTTCGAGGATCTTCGCGACGACGAACATCACGGCCCCCGCCGCGGCCGCGATCGAGAGTGTGAGGACGACGCGTCGGTGCGGCTGCACGATCACGACGATCACCGCGAGTACCGCGACGGCGGCGCTGACGAGCAGGAGCGGAGAGTCGATCAGTTCGAGCGACAGGATGAATCTGTTCACCGACGCCCCTCCCACGCTGTCCGCGCCAACGCGACCATCTCCCGTCGCGAGGCGTCGGGCAGGTAGGCGCGACCGACGGCGGCCCCGATGCCCGGCAGCTGCAGCGGGTCGCGGTAGGCCAGGGCGAGCGGGCGGTACCGCGGGCGGAACTTGCCCTTGAATCGGAACAACGACGCGAAGCCGTACGCCGGCTCCAGCACCTCGGCGAGCCATCGCAGCAGCGCCCGCAGCGGCGCGGGATCGCCCTCCACCGCTTCGTCCGGGTCGTCTGCGAGCGGGGCACCCGACAGGCTCAGCACCGTGGCCCCCTCTTCCTGCAGCTGCAGAGCGGCCTTGGCGATGAGGAACTCCATCATCCCGTTCGGACCGTCGGTGCGGCGTCGCATGAAGTCGAGGGTCCACCCCGTGATCTCGCCGTCGATCCAGCTCGGCATCCAGCTCGTGACCGCCTCGATGCGCTCATCGGGACCGACGGCGAGCAGAAGCCGCACGTCTCGGTCGCGCAGCTCGTCGAGGGACCCCAGCGTGAAGCCCATCTCGGGCAGCGCCCGATCGGCGACCCACTCCTCGTCGATGGCGACGACCTGCGACGCCTGCGACACGGTGAGCTCGTGCCACCGCGACCAGACGGCCGTGTAGCCCTCCCGCTCGGCACGGGTGAGGGGCTGACGCACCTTCTGCCAGGTCTTGCCCGCGAAGGTGAGCCCCGGTAGATCCATCACGGTCTCGACGCCGACCGGCACGTGCCGCCACCCCAGGTCGACGAGGTCGTGCAGGGTGTCCGCGTGCACGCTGTAGAACGCGGGGATCCACCCGTGCTCGACGCAGTAGTCGGTGAAGCCTCGCAGGGCCTCGGGGCGCCGGCCGACCGGCGCGAGGGGATCGGCGACCGCGAGAGCGACGTCGCCGGAGAGCCGATAGGCGACGGCGCACTCTCCGTCCTCGGAGTACCAGTGACGGTTGCCCGCCCAGGTGCCCAGGAAACCGAGGGTGTCGCTGCCGCGACGGAGCAGCTCGCGGTACCGGCCCTCGTCGCCCGCGTCGGGGCGCTGCACACGGCGGTAGAGCCACAGGATCGACGCGACCACGATGATCCAGAACAACACGCCGATCCACTGGTACGCGAAGAGGGCGGGGCCGCTGTGGGGGAACGCGGTCGAGCCTCCCGGGTGGGTGAACGCGGGCGGCAGGAACCGTCGTAACGTCACCGAGAGAAGATCGAAGAAGGAGACGTCGCGGTCGAACGCGCGTTTGCCGATGGCCTCGACGACGAAGAGCGTCGTCGCGCAGACGAAGAACGCCGATGCGAGCACGACGGCCACGGTCTTCACGGCCTTCGGCGTCGCGCGCACCGAGAACCGCGCGCGGGCGACGACCAGCGCCGCCGCGAGCACGAGTGGGATGACCACGCTCGCGATCGCCCACAGGACGTACTCCGCGCCGCTGCCGTCGACCCAGGGGTCGATGCGCAGGCGACCGTCGGCGAGGGAGATGAGAGGAAGGACGGCGGATGCCACGAGCACGAACACCGCGACGACCCACGCCGCGCGACGGCCCTGTCGCAGCCCCCACGCCGCCACCAGCAGCAGGACGAGCGGGGTGATGGCCAACAGGGCCGGCCCGGCGCCGCGCGTCATCAGGAGGGCGACCTGTTCGTCGCACACTGACGCCGCGACCGTTCCGCACTGGGCGAGCACCTCGTCGTCGTACTGGGTGTAGGCGTCGACGACGAGGGAGAGCGGGCCACGACCGCCGCCGCTGACCAACGCGACGATCGGCCCGCTGCCGACCACGGCGACCAGCAGTGCCAGCAGCGTGCGGCTCTCCCTCGTCGAGCTGCGGTGCCACGACCGCCGCTCGCGGCCCCGGGCGAGGACGGCACCGACCGCGAGGCCGATCGCGGCGGCCGTGAGCCGGTACCAGGAGTCGGCGTCGCCGGCGTACAGGGCGAAGAGGGCGAGCAGCGCGAAGCCCACCAAGCGCAGACGACGCCGCCACAGTGTGGTCGCGAACGCCGAGGCCGCCATGACCGCGCCCGCGATGGGTGTCGTCGGGTCGAGCACGGGGACTTCCGCCGCCACGACGGGGCGGAGGTCGGTCACCGTCCAGGCCGCGGCGTGCAGGCCGATGCCCACGAGGAGCCCCGCCACGCCCGTCACGGCCAGCAGCAGCGCCGTGCGGCGGGATCCCAGCAGACGCTCCCCGTAGGCGAGCACCGTGAGGGCGAGCAGCACGGATGCCGCGGCATCGACAGCCGAGTCCGGCACGACGAGTGCGGTGAGAACCGTCCACCACCGGCCGCTCGCGAACGTGGCCAACGGCCCCGCGCCCCAGACGAGGGCTCCCCCGTCGTTCCACAGCGACCCGGTCACCGCAGCCGCGGCGACCACGATGACGGCCGAACTGACGGCGACGGGATTTCGGGCGAGATACCGCCGGAGGTAGGGACCCGCCGCCCGCAGGCGCGAGGGCGTACGCGCGCCGGGCGCGGCTGGTGCTGTTTCGGACATCGGCGAAAGCCTACGAGCAGAGCGGGGCGGCGGGCATCAGTACCAGATGTCGAGAAGCGGAGTCATAGACGGCGCAAAGGAACGGTCGATCGCCGCGAGGACGCCGGGGTGCCCCGAGGCGATCCCCGCCGCGGCCAGCTCGGTGACGCGCGCACCGCCGAGCAGGAGGGATCCGAGGGCGTTGACGGTCATCTCGACGTCGACCGGGTCGCCGTCGGCGAGGGGCTCGACCACGGCCTGGCCGTCGTCGCCGATGACCGCGCGCCACGCGCCGTCGGCGAACCCGAGCGGATCGGTGACGCGCACAGCGACTCGCAGCGGCGCGGCGTAGGCGCGCGAGGCGAGGGCGTGCGGCACGTCGAGGACCCGCAGCCACTGGTGGTCGGTCAGTGTCGCGGTGACCGCGCGGCGGTCGGCCACCATCCACTGCACCGGCGGCACGGGCGCCTGCAGCCAGGCCTTCACCGTGCCCACCAGGTCGTGCTCGAGGACGAACCTCCACAGGGCGGCATAGGCGTCGGGCGACTCCGCGAAGAGCGCGCGCACGGAGAGGTCGTGTGCGGCGAAATCGTCGCGGTCGGCGATCGTGTACACGACGATGCCGCGTTCGATCCCGTCGGTGTCGCGGTAGGCCACGGCGCGCACCTTCTCGCCTTCTTTATCGCCGGGCGCGACACCCGCGATCCCCCGCCAACGGCCGTCCCACCCGGGAACCGACCCGGGGCGCTGCCGCCGCACGCGCTCGTGAACGGCGCTCACCCGATCGGCGAGGCCGTCACGCGGGACGAAGTCGAGTCGTCCCGCCGGGGTCGGACCCGTCCAGCGGGCACGGCCGGTGTCGATCTCGACGTCGGAGGCCCAGGTAGCCGGTGAGAAGCCCCAGCGGCCGTAGATGGTCGCCTCGGTCACCGTCAGGCCCGCAAGGGCGAAACCGGCGGCCGCAGCGGTGCGCAGCTCGCCGCCCAGCATCGCCCGGGCGATCCCCCGCCGCCGATGGGTCGGCGCCACCGTCACGGCGCTGATGGCCCAGAGGTCGGTCTGCCGACCCGGCGACGTGGTGAGCTCGGTGGCCCACGAGTCGACCGTGCCCACGGGCACCCCGGGCTCCACCCCGTCGCGGTCGTAGACCGCGGTGAGCCGACGGGTGCGCAGCGTCAGGCGGGCGTTCTCGGCCTCGTCGTCCGTGGACTCCCCGCCGAGGAAACCTCGCGCCACGGCCCGTTGGAACGGACGATACGCGTCGCCGTCGGCAACCACCCGGGCGTAGACGAGTCCAGAGGCCGCGAGGTCATCGGTGGAGGTCTGGTCGAGGGGCAGGGTCAAAGGGTCGATGGATGCCATGCCCCCAGCCTACGGACCCCCTCCGACACCCACCCGGGGCGCCGCGGGGGTCAGTGGGTGGCTTGGATCGCCCGCAGACGCGTCAGC
>NZ_CAUQWC010000131.1:0-9588 GCF_963521695.1 uncultured Microbacterium sp.
CCGCCGCCCCGCGCCGCGCGTCCCGCGGTGGCGCCGGCCGACGACGGCCCGCAACGCTCCTACTCCGTCGCATCGACGGGAGTCATCGACATCGTCCCCTCAGCCGCCCCCGATCAGACGGAGGCCCCGCGATGAGCCTCGTCGCCGCGACCCGTTCCGAGTACACCAAACAGTTCACCACCGCCGGGTGGTGGGTGCTGGGCATCGTGCTCGTCGTCTACGTCGCCTTCACGGCCGGCGTCCTCGCCCTCGTGTTCGGCGGAGTGGCATCCGGTCAGCTGACGGGGTCGCGCGGTCCCGCGCTGTCGACCGACGGCATCCCCGCCCTCGTCTACAGCTCCGCGACCGCGGTCGGTTACGTCTTCCCCCTGCTCGTGGGCACGCTGATGGTCACGACGGAGTTCCGGCACAAGACGCTGACGCCGACGTTCCTCGCCACCCCGCGCCGCGGCACGGTGCTCGTGGGCAAGTTCGTCGTCGGCATCGTGGTCGGTCTGCTGTACGGCATCCTGGGCTCGATCGCCGCGCTCGGGGCCGGCGCGGGCGTGCTGAGCTTCTTCGGCATCGACACCGCCCTCGGCGCGCCCGACACGTGGGAGCTCGTCGGCCGGATGCTGCTCGCGTTCGCGCTGTGGGCGCTCGTCGGCATCGGCGTCGGCACGGTCGTGCGCAACCAGGTCGCCGCGATCGTCATCGTGCTGGCGGTGACGCTCTTCGTCGAGCCGATCGTGCGCACCGCCGGCGGTCTGGTCGAGGGGTTCGCCGGAGTCGTGAAATGGTTCCCGAGCGCCGCGAGCGATGCCCTCGTCGGGCAGACGATCTTCGGCATCATGGGCGCAGCCTCCGGCGACACCCTCGAGTGGTGGGCGGGCGGGCTCGTGCTGCTCGGCTACGCCGTGGTGCTCGTCGTGATCGGACTGCTGACGACCTGGCGTCGCGACATCGACTGACCCACCCCGCCACCCATTTGGAGGCTCGCCGCGCAGCGGCGAGAATCAACCGTGCTCGATGGACCGGTGATCGCGGAGTGGCTGCCGGTGTCGGTGGCATCCCTGCTCCTGCTGCTGATCGCTGCGGGAGTGGCCGGCTGGGTCGACGCGGTCGTCGGCGGCGGCGGACTCATCCAACTCCCCGCCCTCGTCATCGCGGTGCCGAAAGACGTGGCGACCCCGTTCATCCTCGGCACGAACAAGCTGTCGTCGTTCTTCGGCACGCTCTCGGCCAGCTGGGTGTACCTGCGCCGGATCCGGGTGCAGCTCGTGCTGCTGATCCCCCTCATCGCCGGGGCGTACGCCGGATCGACCGTGGGCGCCGCGCTCTCGCGCTACGTTCCTCGCGAGGTGCTGACCCCGATCGTGCTGGTCGCGGTGATCGTGGTCGCGCTCTACACCCTCTTCAAGCCCCAGATGGGCCTCGAGCACGCGCCGCGCCACGGCAGCACCGCGGCCATCGCCTGGCGCGCCGCCGCGATCGGTCTGCTGGTCGGCTTCTACGACGGCATCCTGGGGCCGGGGACGGGGTCGTTCTTCGTCATCCTGATCGTGGGGGTGCTGGGCTACGGCTTCCTGCAGGCGAGCGCCAACGCCAAGATCGCCAACCTCACCACCAACCTCGCCGCCCTCGCGGTCTACGGCGTGCACGGCGAGATCCTGCTCGTGCTGGGCCTGGCGATGGCCGTGATGAACATCACCGGCGGATTCATCGGCGCCCACATGGCCACGCGCCGGGGCAGCGGCTTCGTGCGGATCGTCTTCCTCGTGACCCTGTCGATCCTCATCGTCAAGCTCGCGTGGGACACCGTGGTGCAGTTCACGAGCTGACGCCGCGAGCCGCCGGGTCAGGCGACGATGTCGGCCACGTTCTCGGGTTCCGATGCCACGTCGAGCCGCAGTGCCTGGAGCAGCGCCACACCGTGCTTAGTGGTCAGCACGAGCCGCTCGAACTCGTCGTGACCGGTGAGGTCGACCACCACGCTGGGCTTTCGCCCGCGGATGATGACGAAGTCGTTGCCGCCCGCCGACTTCCACGTGCCCATACCGACGGCGACGGGCAGGTTAATGCCGGGGTTGGGGACGCCGCGCAACCACGTCCACGCATCGTCGGTGAGCTGCACGCGCTCGATGTGCTCACGCGGGAGGACGATGTTGGACCTGCGGAAAGACATCGCCCGCTCGGTCGGCGAGAGCACGACCTCGAGCTGCGTCGAATCGAGCAGCAGGGTGACCATGGCATCCATCCTGCCAGCGCGAGCGGGTGCCCACCCGCACCGCACCTCACGAGAGCGCAACGATCGCCCTCACCTCGGGTTCCGACGCCATCGCACGACGAAGCCGCGCCCGGGAGAGGTCCGGACGCGGCTTCGTCGTGAGCGATCAGCCGGGTGGTCAGCCGCAGCTCGCGGCGGCGAACGGCAGCGAGACCGTGTCGGTGACAGCCTTGCCGTTCACCGTCGCGGTGGCATCCACCGTCACCGTTCCGGCGGGGATCGACCCGAGACGCGTGGTGAAGGCGGCCGACGCGCTCTTGCCCGCGGCGAGGGAGCCGAACGCCTTCGTTCCGTACGGACCCTTCGCCGTCACCGTCACCGGGAAGCCCCCGGCGTTTCGCACCGTGACGGTCTGGGTGACCTTGCCCGAGATGCAGCGGGAGCTCACGGCCCCGGTGACCTCGAGGCCCGCCGGCGCGGTGACGACGACGGTGGCCGTGACGCGACGGTTGTCGGGCGCGACCTCTTCGGCGCTCTCCATGTCGAAGATCGGCAGGCCGTCCGCGGCGAAGTGCACCCGGCGCACGAACATGTCGCGACCGCTGAGGTTGTTGTTGTCGGTGCGGGCGTGGAAGACGTACAGCAGGTTGTCGTCCTCGTCCTGCGACCACATGCCGTGGCCCGTGCCGAGCTGCCAGGAGCCGTTGAAGACGCCCGACTTCTGGATCGGGTAGTTGAGCTTGCTCCACGCGCTCGGGGAGGTGAGATCGACGTTCTTCCCGGCCGTGGCCAGAGCGAGTCCGGTCGTGTAGGTGTCGCCGACGGTCGATCCGGAGTAGATCAGGTACAGCTTGCCGTCGCGCGCGTAGACGTTCGGTCCCTCGGCGATGACGTTGTCCCAGGCGTACTCGGGGGCGAGGATGCGCACCGGCTCCGAGGTCAGTCGGGTCGGGTTGGCCGGGTCCATCTTGGCGATGAACAGCGCGCCGAGCTGCTGCCACACGTAGTACGACTGACCCGAGTCCTCGACGTAGGTCATGTCGAGCGAGATCGTCTGGACGGGGTTCAGGATGCCGCCGCCTGCCCGCAGCACCTTCTGCGCCTTCGTCCAGTTGGCCGGCACCGCGGGATCGAGGTCGCGCCCCTGTGCATCCTTCTTGAGCTGGATGATGCTGGCCTGGCCGGTGAACATGTCGGGGCGACCGTTCGCGCCGTCGTAGCAGGGCATGAACAGGATCGAGAGCTTTCCACCGATGACGTGGTACTCCGGAGCCCAGAAGCATCCGGTCATCGCCCGACCCTCGGCGTCGGTGTCACCGCGACGCAGCAGGTCGATCTCGACGTTGCGTCCGGCGCGGATCGCCTCGTCGGACAGGTCCTCGATCGAGTTCGCGATGCGGATCGGCATGTGCGCACCGCCCTGCGGGTCGATGTTGCCGCCGTAGATGTCCTCGGTCGCGATCATGAGGAACTTCTGCTGCCCGTTCAGGTCGTACCGGAACACCGAGGGGTCGGCGCGCTCGTCGGCGAACGGCGTCGCGTACTCCGGCTGCTTGACCGTGCCGGTGACCTCGTAGGTGCCGGGCTGGGAGGTGTCGACCGCGCCGATGGAGGCGGCATCCCAGGTCACCGGGCGGGTGGCCTTCGAGCCGTCCGAGTACGACAGGTCGACGCGCTTCGCGAGGGCCGCCGCGTCGAGCGTCGCCCCCTGCGCGATCTCGACCCGTGCCGGGGCGATGACGCCGGTGTTGACGACGCGTCCGAAGCGCACCTCGAGCGCCGCCAGGGTGTCGGCGTCGACCGGGACGGTGTTGCCCGAGTCGAAGTTCGCCACCTCGGCCTCGTCGACGCCGGCGGTCGCGGCGACCTCGCCGCGGCGCACCTCGCCGCGGGTGGAGACGTCGCCGAGGTCGGCGAACGAGGTGTACATCGCAGCGCCGGCGTCCGACGCCCACGAGACCACGTAGCGGTCCGCGGCGGAGTCGTAGACGGCCGCGGGGTCGTTGACCCCCGACGTCACACCGAGGTCGACCATGCCCACCTCGTCGTAGCTGCGCAGATCGGCGCTGCGGGCGAAGAGCACGCTCGAGGTCTGCGTCCCATCGGCACCGCCGCCTCGCGCCGTGCGCGTGGCGACGACGCCGTAGCCGCCGTCTTCGAGGGTGAACAGGTGCGGGTCGCGCAGGCTCCGGATGTCGTCGTCACGCGGACCGTTCGCCGGCACGGGGACGGCGGTCTTCGGGAAGAAGATGCCGTAGTTCTCGTTGAGCGGACGCCAGGCGTCGTCCTCGCCGACGGCGAGGTGCATGCTGAGCGCGACATCGGCGTTGTTCGCCTCAGTGACGAGCGTGGGCACGCGGTTGTACGCGAGCAGTTGCTCGGTCGAGTCGGCCGGAAGCACCGTGACGGCGAAGGTGCGGTCGGCGGTCGCGCCGGTCGCGGCGTCGGTCACGCGCACGGTGATCGATCCGTCGGCACCCGACACGACGCCGTCGGTCACGACGACACCGCCGTCGGTCGAGCGGACGGCGACCGTCGTCCCTTCCGGGGCGGAGGGGAGCGTCGAACCCGATTCGAGGACGCTGGGGATCACGAATCGCCCCGCGAGACGGGCCGCGCGCTGTGCGGCGGTCTCGGTCGAGGCGGTCACGGTCACGGTGATGGTCCGGGTCGCCGTCACCCCGCGGACGGCGGCGGTCGCCGTCAGCTGCGCGGTGCCGCCCGGCTGCCCGGCGACGGGAGCGCTGACCGTTCCATCGGGCGCCACGAGCGCGGGGTTGCTCGAGGTCCAGGTCACGCGACCGCCGGAGGTCGGCAGGTCGATGTCGGTCGAGGTCGAGACGTCCTTCAGCGCCAGAGCGTCGAGGATCGCCTGAGCCTGCGCCCGCAGTTCGGCCTGGTGGGTCTCGGCGTCGGTCTGAGCCGTGGCCGCGACCTCGGTCGCCGACAGCGCGCGGTCGTAGACGCGGAAGGCCGAGACCGCTCCCTGGAAGAGCGGGTCGGGCCAGGGGGCGCGGCCGATGGTGTTCAGTGACTGGTCGCGCACGTCGGCGGGGGTGCGATCGATCGCGGCGTCGGCGACGCGGACGCCGTCGAGGTACAGGGACGCCCGCCCCGTGGCACCGTCGACGACGGAGGCGACGTTGACCCACTGATTCGCGGTGACGCCGCAGGACGACGCTCCCACGAGCCGCTCGACACCGGCGGACTTCACGCCCAGAAGCGGCGTCCGGCCGGAGCCGCAATTGAGGGAGGCGAAGAAGTACTCGGTCGCGGCCGACTCGTTGCCCACGTTCCATAGGAAGTGGAACGAGTTCAGCATGGCCTGAGACGCCTTGACCTCGGCGACGACCGTCGCCGACCGGTCACCCGCCAGGATGTCGTCGGGCAGCTCGACCCAGTTCCCCGTCGAGGTCTTGGCCCCGCCGCGCAGGGTCAGGCCGCTCGCGGTCCAGTCGGCGCTCTGCACATTGCGGACGGTCGCGGGCCCGAGTGACGACCCCGTCGCGGTGTTGGCGACCGTCGCTCCGGAGGGCTGACGGAAGTCGTAGGCGGCGACGAGGCCGTCTGCGGGTGCGGCGGCGACCGCGGGCTGGGCGGTCGCGAAGGTCGCCGCCCCGACCGCAAGCACGGTCAGGAAGGCGAGGCGTCGTCGGGTACTCACGTGGTCCGGCTCCTTTGCTCGGGTGGTCGTGCACCCCGTCGAGCGATGTGCTCGTCGACGCCGACCGAGTCGGCGGAGGTTGGGGGTGCCCGTGCGGTGATGTTAGCGGCAACATTCGCGCCTGTCCACGGTCATTGCGCGGGGCGGCCACGCGAGGATCGCGCAGCCTGCATGATCCAGCGTTCCGACCGGACGGCGCCGCCGCGGTCCCCGGCCCCGATGTCGGGGGCGGGGGATAGCCTGGAGCGATGAGTACGGGCAGCGCTGCGCCGCGAGTCGCACCGGCCCGAGGCACCTCGATGGGCGACCTCCTGGCGCGCGTCGCGGCGGGTCACCGCCCCGACGCCGACGAGACCGAGGCACTGCTGCACGCGCCCCTCGACGCGCTGCTGCCCGCGGCATCCGCGCTCCGCGACGAGGGACTCGCCCGCGCCGGCCGCCCCGGCGTCATCACCTACTCGCGCAAGGTGTTCGTCCCCCTTACGACCCTGTGCCGCGACCGGTGCCACTACTGCGTGTTCGTCGACACGCCCGGCCAGCTCAACCTGCTGCGCAAACCCGCCTACATGAGCCCCGAGCAGGTGCTCACGGTGGTGCGCCAGGGGCAGGCCCTCGGCTGCAAAGAGGCGCTGCTCACCCTCGGCGACCGCCCCGAGGAGCGGTGGCCCGAGGCCCGCGCCTGGCTCGACGCCCACGGCTTCACCTCGACCATCGACTACGTGGCCCACATCGCCCGTCTCATCACCGCCGAGACCGGAATGCTCGTGCACGCCAACCCCGGCGTGATGCATCCCGACGAACTGCGAGCGCTGCGGCCGGTCTCGCCGTCGATGGGCATGATGCTCGAGACCACCTCGCGGCGCCTGTACGATGAGCCCGGCCAAGTGCACTTCGGCTCTCCCGACAAAGACCCCGCGCTGCGTCTGCGGGTCATCGACGACGCCGGGGCCGCCGGCATCCCGTTCACCACCGGCATCCTGGTGGGGATCGGCGAGACCGTGCGCGACCGCGCCGAATCGCTCGTCGCGCTGCGCGAACTCGACGACCGCCACGGGCACGTGCAAGAGGTGATCGTGCAGAACTTCCGCGCGAAACCCCGCACCGCCATGCAGGGCGCACCGGATGCCGACATGCACGACTACCTCGCGGCGGTCGCCGTCGCGCGGCTCGTGTTCGGCCCCGACATGCGCATCCAGGTGCCGCCGAACCTCTCCGATCCGCGCGAGCTCGGCCTGCTCATCGAGGCCGGCGCCGACGACTGGGGAGGGGTGTCGCCGCTCACCGCGGACCACGTCAATCCCGAGCGCCCCTGGCCGCAGATCGACGACCTCGCCGCGCACACGGCCGCGCGCGGTTACCTGCTGCGCGAACGCCTCACCGCCCATCCCGAATTCGTCCGCGATGCCGACCGCTGGATCGACCCGGCACTCCATGCTCCCCTGCGGGCGTTGGCGGATGCCACGGGGCTCGCCGCCGATGTGCAGCCGGTCGGCGCGGTCGTGCCCGCGGTACCCGCGACGGGAGCGGCTGCGACCTTCGCGACTCCCGCGACCTCCGCGACCTCCGCGACCCCCGCGACGGCCGCGACGGGAGGAGAATCCGCCGCGGGAGGACGTGCCGCCGCGGCCGCATCCTCCGCTGCCGGAATCCCCTCCCTTCCCGGCACCGACGCCGATTCGGGCGATCCCGCCGCGGGCGCTGGCCAGCGGCCCGGCGCCGACCCGGACCCCGTCGCCGTCACCTCCGAGAACTCCGTCACCCCCGCGACCTCCGCGGCCTCCTCGGCCTCCGCGACGGCCGTGACCCCCTCGACGGGAGGAGAATCCGCCGCGGGAGGACGTGCCGACCCGGCCGCATCCTCCGCTGCCGGAATCTCCTCCCTTCCCGACGCCGCCCCCGCCGCGGCGCTGCCCTCCACCACCCACGCCGACCCCGGGGCTGCGCGATCCGGAGCCGACCCGGGCGTCCGCCGACTCGCCGAACGCGCGGCATCCGGCGCCCTCGCCCTCGACGACGCCGACTGGGTGCGTCTGCTGCGCGCGACCGGCGCCGAGCTCGACGAGCTGACGGCCGTCGCCGACGACGCGCGGCGCTACACCGTCGGCGAGCCGATCACGCTCGTGCAGAACCGCAACCTCACCTCGACGGGCTTCCGCCGCACCGGACGCAACGGCCCGGGCGAGTTCGACCTCGACGACGCCACCGCCATCGCCGCGGATGCCGCCGACCTCGGCGCGACCGAGGTCTGCGTGCAGGGGGCGCTGCGCAGCGACGAAGACCCCGCCGGGTACCTCGACATCGTGCGGGCCGTGAAGCGCGGGGCCCCCGGCATCCACGTGCACGCGTACCGTCCCCTCGACGTGCGCGATCTCGCCGACCGGGGCGGCCTCGGGCTCGACGGAGCCCTCACAGCGATGCGCGACGCGGGCGTCGACACCGTTCCCGGCACGGGAGTCAAAGTCCTCAGCGAGCGGGTGCGCGCGCTCGTCGCGCCGGGCGACCTCGAGATCGATCACTGGGTCGAGACCATCACGGCGGCGCATCGCGCCGGCTTCCGCTCGACCTCGGTGATCTTCTACGGCCACGTCGAGACGGCCGAAGAACGCATCGCGCACCTGCGGCGTCTGCGTGCGATCCAGGACGAGACCCGCGGCTTCGCCGAGTTCGTCGCGATCCCCCTGCCCGGCGGTGACGTGCCGCTCGTCGCCGACCGCGCGCCGATCGACGAGCACCGGGCGATGGTCGCCGTCTCGCGGCTGCTGCTGTCGGGCAGCATCCCGCACGTGCAGATTCCGTGGACCCGCGTGGGCGGCGAGACGGCGGCCGTGCTCCTGCGCTCGGGCGGCGACGACCTCGGCGGCACCCTCTACGACGGCCGGGTCCTGCCCGACGCGGGCATCGAGCAGGGACTCGAGCTGCCGGTCGCCGCGGCCGAGCGCATCGCGCGGAGCCTCATGCGGCCGTTCCGTCTGCGCACCACCGACTATCAGGTGGCGACGGATCTGCCCGATCCCTCCGCCCCGTACGTCGTCACGAGCGGGGGCACCCGTTACCCGCTCCCCGCCGATCGGCCGCGGTCGTGAGGATCATCGACGTCGCGATCGTCGGCGCCGGCTTCGCCGGACTCGCCATGGCCGGAGCCCTGCGCCGGGCGGGACGCGACGACATCGTCGTGCTCGAACGTGCCGACGACGTCGGCGGCACGTGGCGCGACAACACCTACCCCGGCGTGGCGTGCGACGTGCCCGCGCACCTCTACAGCCTCGCCGCCCATCCCCACGCCGGCTGGTCCCGCACGTTCGCGCCCGGCCAGGAGATACAGACGTACCTGCGGGGCGTCGCCGCCCGCGAGGGCCTCGGCGACCGGCTGCGCCTTCGCACCCCCCTCCTCGGGGCGCGATGGGATGCCGCAGGCTCCGTCTGGCGCCTCGACACGGGCGCCGAGCCCATCGCCGCCCGCTCCCTCGTGCTGGCCTGCGGCCGCCTCACCGAGCCGCACGTCCCCGGCATCCCTGGACTCGAATCCTTCGACGGCCCGATCTTCCACACCGCGCGGTGGGACCACGGCGTCGACCTCACCGGCACGCGCGTCGCGGTCGTCGGTACGGGCGCGAGCGCCGTACAGCTGGTGCCCGAGCTCGCCCGTCGCGGCGCCCGGGTGACGCTGTTCCAGCGCACACCGGCGTGGATCGTGCCCCGCGGAGGCGGCGAGATCGCC
>NZ_CAUQWC010000132.1:0-9501 GCF_963521695.1 uncultured Microbacterium sp.
CGGTGCTCCCGGTGGCGGCGGCTTCGCCGGTCGCCCCGGTGGCGGTGGCGGTCGCGGCCGTGGCCCCGGCGGTGGAACCGCGGGTGCCTTCGGTAAGGGCGGCGGCAAGTCGAAGCAGCGCAAGTCGCGTCGTGCGAAGCGGCAGGAATTCGAGATGCGGTCGGCGCCGGTCGTCGGTGGCGTCAACGTCTCGAAGGGCAACGGCGAGATCATCCGCCTGCGTCGTGGCGCCTCGATCTCGGACTTCGCCGACAAGCTCGAGGCCCTGCGCGGCTACAACGTTCAGCCCGGCACCCTCGTGACCATCCTGTTCAACCTGGGCGAGATGGCGACGGCGACCGAGTCGCTCGACGAGGCCACCTTCGAGGTGCTCGGCGCCGAGCTCGGTTACAAGATCCAGCTGGTCTCGCCCGAGGACGAAGACAAGGCGCTCCTCGAGGGCTTCGGTCTCGACCTCGATGCCGAGCTCGAGGCCGAGAGCGAGGACGATCTCGAGATCCGTCCTCCCGTGGTCACCGTCATGGGTCACGTCGACCACGGTAAGACGCGACTGCTCGACGCCATCCGTCAGACCAACGTGGTCGCGGGCGAAGCCGGTGGCATCACTCAGCACATCGGTGCGTACCAGATCTGGACCGAGCACGAGGGCATCGAGCGCGCGATCACCTTCATCGACACCCCGGGTCACGAGGCGTTCACCGCCATGCGTGCACGTGGTGCACAGGTGACCGACATCGCGATCCTCGTGGTCGCGGCCGACGACGGCATCATGCCCCAGACGGTCGAGGCGCTGAACCACGCCCAGGCGGCCAATGTGCCGATCGTGGTCGCGGTCAACAAGGTCGACAAGCCCGAGGCCAACCCCGCGAAGGTGCGCCAGCAGCTCACCGAGTACGGTCTGGTCGCCGAGGAGTACGGCGGAGACGTCATGTTCGTCGACGTGTCGGCCCGACAGAACCTCAACATCCAGGCCCTCCTGGATGCGGTGCTGCTCACCGCCGACGCCGGGCTCGACCTCACGGCCAACCCCAACAAGGCGGCCCGCGGTGTCGCGATCGAAGCGAAGCTCGACAAGGGCCGCGGTTCGGTGGCCACGGTGCTCATCCAGTCGGGAACGCTGCGCGTCGGCGATGCGATCGTCGCGGGCACCGCGTACGGCCGCGTCCGCGCGATGATGGACGAGAACGGCGATGCGGTCGACGAGGCATACCCCTCGCGTCCCGTGTCGGTGCAGGGTCTGAACTCCGTGCCCCGCGCCGGTGACGTCTTCATCGTCGCCGAGGAAGACCGCACCGCCCGTCAGATCGCCGAGAAGCGTGAAGCCGCTCAGCGCAACGCTCAGCTGGCCAAGGCCCGCAAGCGCATCTCGCTCGAGGACTTCACCCGCGCTCTCGAAGAGGGCAAGGTCGAGTCGCTCAACCTCATCATCAAGGGCGACGTCTCCGGTGCCGTCGAGGCGCTGGAAGAATCGCTGCTCAAGATCGAGGTCGATGACAGCGTCCAGCTGCGCATCATCCACCGCGGTGTGGGTGCGATCACCGAGTCGGACATCAACCTGGCCACGATCGATAACGCGATCGTGATCGGCTTCAACGTCCGTCCCGACACGAAGGCCCGTGAGCGTGCCGCCCGCGAGGGTGTCGACGTGCGGTTCTACTCGGTCATCTACAACGCGATCGACGACGTCGAGCAGTCGCTCAAGGGCCTGCTCAAGCCGGAGTTCGAAGAGGTGCAGTCGGGTGTCGCCGAGATCCGCGAGGTGTTCCGCTCCTCGAAGTTCGGCAACATCGCCGGTGTCATCGTGCGGTCGGGAACGATCACGCGCAACGCCAAGGCTCGCGTCATCCGCGACGGTGTCGTGCTGGCCGATGGTCTGGCCATCGAGTCGCTGCGCCGCTTCAAGGACGACGTCACCGAGGTGCGTACGGACTTCGAGGCCGGTATCGGTCTCGGCAAGTTCAACGACATCCAGATCGGTGACGAGATCGAAACGACGGAACTCATCGAGAAGCCGCGAGGCTGATCGTCGTGCGGGAGTCGTGCCACTGGGCGCGGCTCCCGCTTCGGCCTGCGGGGTGTGCATCTCCGAGAGCAGAGCGGGGCCCTACCCCGATGCTCTCGGAGATGCACACCCCTCCGGCCTACGCTGGTGCGGTTGCCCCGCGACGCGCCTCCCACTCGGCAATGAGCCACGGGGCGTTCGACTCGCGGCGGTATGGAACAAGAAGGAGAAGGCAGTGGCAGGGGAACGACAGGCCCGCGTGGCCGACCGCATTCGCGTGGTGCTCGCTGAGCGGCTCGAGAAGGGGCTGCGCGACCCGCGGCTCGGATTCGTGACGATCACCGACGTACGCGTCACCGGCGACCTCCAGCACGCGTCGGTGTTCTACACCGTCATGGGCGACGAGGCGCACCGCAACGACACCGCGGCGGCGTTGAAGTCGGCGACCGGCATGCTGCGCAGCGAGGTGGGAAAGAACCTCAACACGCGTCTCACCCCTTCGCTCGAGTTCATCCTCGACGCGATCCCCGAGAATGCCGATCACATCGCCGCGCTCCTGCGTGAAGCGCGTGAGCGCGACGAGTCGGTCGCGGGACTCGCGGCATCGGCCGCGTACGCCGGTGACGCCGACCCGTACGTCAAGCCGCGCGACACCGATGAAGACGACGACGACCTCGACGAGGACGTCGCCGACGACGACACGGACGACGACGAGGACGACACGCGGGCCTGAGCCCGCTGCGTCGACGGCCGGATGCCCACCCCGAGCGGGTGGCATCCGGCCGTTCGTCGTCTCCCGGCGCCCACACATCCGGCATCTGCGAAGCCGACGGGTCGTCCCGCGCATCGCATGGCGTCATAGCGCAGTGGCGGAGTGCGATCTGCTGATCGCCGGGCACGGGTGCGCGCCCAGCTCGAATCCGGCGCGGCCGATCGCCGCCCCGCACGGAGGCCATGGCGGCGCCGCACCGCGGGAGTTGCGCACCGAGAACGTGGGACGCAGGACTCGAGGCGTCGAACCCCGGGATCAGGATGCCGGATGGCCCGGGAGGCGCAGGATGCCGTCGATCGCCTCGGCGAGGCCGTCCGCCACGAGTGAGTCGATCGCGCGATCGCGCTGGGCGGCGTCCGGCCAGTCGGGCAGCATCGCCGACAGCGGCACGGGCGAGGGCGCAGCACCACGGAGGACCCTCAGCACCGCACCGCGCGCCTGCCGGTCGCTGCCCTCGTAGGTCGCCTGCTTGCGGCGTCTGTCCTCGGACTCCGGATACCCCGCGGCACGCCACGCGCACTGCGCCGCGAGCGGGCACAGCTCGCACTTCGGCGATCGGGCCGTGCAGACGATCGCGCCGAGCTCCATTGCGGCGGCGTTGACGACGGCCGCGTCGACGACGCCGGAGGGGAGTTCGGCATCCATTCGCTCGAGGTCGCGGCGGTGGGGCGGGCCGGGCTGCGCGCGTCCCTCGACGGCGCGGGCCAGCACGCGGCGCGTGTTGGTGTCGACGACCGGATGCCGATCTCCGTACGCGAACACCGCCACCGCGCGGGCGGTGTAGTCGCCGATGCCGGTGAGGGCGAGGAGCGCCTCGACATCGCGCGGCACGACACCGTCGTGCCGGTCGCGGATCTCGACCGCGGCCCGGTGCAGCCACAGCGCTCGACGGGGGTAACCGAGGTTGGCCCACTGGGTCACCGCGTCGCCGGGCGGCGAGGCGGCCAGATCCGACGGGGTCGGCCACCGGGTGAGCCACGCCTCGAGGTACGGGATGACCCGCGCCACGGGGGTCTGCTGCAGCATGAACTCGCTGACGAGCGTGCCCCACGCCCCGAAGCCCTCTCGCCGCCAGGGGAGGTCGCGCGCCGCCTGGCCGTACCAGGTGATGAGCGGGGCGGCGAGTCCTGGCATCCGTCCAGCCTACGAGTGCCCGTGCGCGTGAACCGACACGCATAAACGCTATTCGCTCGCGGAAACACGGTGAGAGCGTGTTTCTGCGCGCGGATCGTGTTCATGCGTGGCAGCGGCGGGACGTCCTCCGAAGGCCACCGGTTTCTGCTGATGGGGGAGGGCGGCGCGGCGGCGAAAGTAGGCTGGGAGCATGTCGTCGTCCGAGAACACCGCCCGTGACCTGCAGCGGAGTCTGCTCGGCCTGATGCGCCAGAACAGCCGCGCGGGTCGCGTCGTGGTCGCCGTCGACGCGCTGGACAGCGACGCGGCCGGCGCCTTCGCGGACGACTTCGCGGCGGCCGTCGAGCAGGAGGGCGCGACCGTCTTCCGCGTCGCCCTCGCCGACGGCGCGCCCGACGCCCGCGAGCGTCTCATCGCGCCCTTTCGCTCGGGTGAACCGTTCGGTTCGGGCGACGTCGCCCCCGCCGACGCGGTACTTGTCGTCTCGGGACGCTTCCTGCACACCTCTGAGGTGCGCGGCCTGTGGAACTTCTCCGTCTGGGTCGAGAGCAACCCGCCGATCGGCGCCCCGCGTCCGGAGCTTCCGGATTCCGAGAAGCACTACCTGCGCACCGCGCGGCCGAAGGCCGCCGCCTCGGTCATCGTCGAGAACTCCGACACGGCCCATCCCGTTCAGGTCTTCGGGGACTTCTGCTGATGGTCCGCGCCGGCATCCTCCTGGTCGACAAGCCGGGGGGCATCACCAGCCATGACGTGGTCTCGCGCGCGCGTCGCGCGCTCGGCACCCGCAAGATCGGGCACGCGGGCACGCTCGACCCCATGGCGACGGGTCTGCTGGTGCTCGGTGTCGAGGGCGCGACACGGCTGTTGACCTACATCGTCGGCGCCGACAAGACGTACCTGGCGACGATCGTGCTCGGCGTGGCCACCGACAGCGACGACGCCGACGGGGTCGAGACGGAGCGGGCGGATGCCACGGCCGTGGCGGCGGTCACCGACGAGGCGATCGCCGCGGGGGTCGCCGCGCTCACCGGCGAGATCGAACAGGTCCCGAGCACGGTCTCGGCGATCAAGGTCGGAGGCCGCCGTGCGTACGACCTCGCCCGCGCCGGCGAAGAGGTCGAGCTGAAGGCCCGACGCGTGACGGTGTCGCGCTTCGAGATTCGCGCGATGCGCCGCGGCGACGGGATCATCGAACTCGACGTCGTCGTCGACTGCACGAGCGGTACCTACATCCGCGCCCTCGCCCGCGACCTCGGGCGCGCGCTCGGCGTGGGCGGACACCTGACGATGCTGCGTCGCACGCGTATCGGGTCGTTCGAGGTGGCCACTGCGGCATCCGTCGACGACATCGCCGAAGACGCCCTCATCGAACCGGCGACGGCCGCAGCGGTCGTGGTCGGAGCCCTCGCGGTCGGGGCGGACGAGGCGCAGGATCTCCGCCACGGCAAGCGCATCGACGGCGGCGGACGACTCACGGGTGCCGTGGCCGCCGCGATCGACCCCGACGGCCGGTTGATCGGCATCGTCGAGAGACGCGGGACGCAGCTGAAGAGCGTCATGAACATGGCGGAGGGGGTCGCGCGATGATCCTGTGGTTCACGCTCGCGCAGGTGGGCATCGCGGTGCTCGCCGGAACCGTCGCCGTCGTCGCCGGTCTCGTCGGCCGGCGGCCGGGGGATGTGACGGTCGGATCCCTCGCGCTCATCGAGCTTCTGCTCGTCGTGCAGATCGTGGTGGCGATCATCGCCCCGTTCGCGGGCAACCCGCCCTCGGGCAGCCTGCTGGAATTCTGGACCTACCTCGTCTCGGCGGCGCTGGTGCCGGTCGCGGGAGTGGCGTGGGCGCTGATCGAACGCAGCCGCTGGAGCACCGTCATCATGGGCGTCGCCGCTCTCGCGGTCGCCGTGATGGTGTGGCGCATGCACGTCATCTGGACGGTGCAGATCGCCTGAGGTCGCCGGATGCCGAGACCTCCGACTCGCACGCACCGCAGGGACAGGCGGCTGAGTTCGTCGAAGCCGCCGGGAGTCGTGTCGGGTCGGTCCCTTCGACAGGCTCAGGGACCTCGCGTGTGGGGAGCGCCGGGCGTTCATGGCTCGGGCGAACTAGAATCGAGGGGTCATGGCATCCACCACTCCCACCCGCCCCCGGGGGATGACCGGCATCGGCCGTGTCCTCGTCGTCGTCTACGGCATCATGGCGCTCGCCGCCACGGGCCGCTCCTTCGTACAGATCGCCCGCGAATTCGATGACGCCCCATTGGCGTACTCGTTGTCGGCGCTCGCCGCCGTCGTCTACATCCTCGCGACCCTCGCCCTCATCTTCTCGGCGCGGCCCGCCTGGTACCGCGTCGCGTGGATCGCGATCGGCTTCGAACTCGTCGGTGTGCTCATCGTGGGCACGCTGAGTCTGGTCGACCCCGCGCTGTTCCAGCACCCGACGGTGTGGTCGGTGTACGGCTACGGCTACCTGTTCATCCCACTGGTCCTGCCGTTCCTCGGCCTGTGGTGGTTGATGCGCCACCGCCGGGCGACGACATGATCGTCTTCCGCGACCCCGCCGAGGTCCCCGCGGGCTTCGGGCCGTCGGTGGTGGCGATCGGCAAGTTCGACGGTGTCCACACCGGCCACCGCGCGGTGATCGACCGGGCCCGCGTCGACGCATCCGATGGGGCGCGGGTCGTGGCGGTGACCTTCGACCGCAATCCTCTCAGCGTGCTGATGCCCGAACGCTGCCCGCCCGACGTGATCGGGCCGCACCAGAAGCTCGACCTGCTGGATCGCGCCGGAGTGGATGCCACCCTGCTCCTCACCTTCGACGATGCGCTGGCGTCGATCGCGGCGGAGGAGTTCGTCCGCGGCATCCTGGTCGACGCCCTCCAGGCGCGCACGGTGCTCGTCGGGCGCGACTTCCGTTTCGGCGCCGGCGGGAGGGGCGATCCAGCGCTGCTCGAGCGGATGGGCGCGGAGCACGCTTTCCGCGTCGACGTGGTCGATGACGTGCGTGCGGTGCACGCCGACCGGCGCGTGTCGTCGACCTGGATCCGCGAGGCGCTGTCGGCCGGCGACGTCACCACCGCCGCACGTCTCCTGGGACGCGCTCCGTCGGTGTGGGGTGAGGTCGTGCACGGGCTGAAACGCGGGCGGGAGCTCGGATATCCGACGGCGAACCTGTCGCAGGACCTCGAGGGCTTCGTGCCGGCCGACGGCGTCTACGCCGGCTGGCTCATCGACGTCGACGGCACGCGCCGCATCAGCTACCCCGCGGCGATCAGCGTCGGTACCAACCCCACGTTCGACGATGTGCACTCCCGGCAGGTCGAGGCTTACGTGCTGGATGAGACGGGGCTCGACCTCTACGGACACCACGTCGAGGTGCGCTTCGTCGAGCGTGTGCGCGGCATGACCGCTTTCGACGGGATCGACGCGCTGCTGGTGCAGATGGCCGACGACGTGGAGCGCACGCGCGCGCTCCTGCGCTGAGTCCCTCCCGCGCCCCGCGCCGCCTCCGGCGGCGAGTCGTGGCATCCGCTCACGGTGTCCGTCCTCGCGCGGACGTCCGCCGCGGGTCAGGATGAGGGTGGCCCGGGAGATGACGGCGTCGGGTCAGTCGGTCCGCGACAGGTGATTGCGGATGCCGAGGAACGACGCCGCAGCCCCCAGCAGCATCAGTGCGGCGGTGACGATGGCGGCGCGGTGGAACCCGTCGAGATCGAGCGACCCGCCGACGACCGCCGAGACCGCCGCGATCGCCAACAGACCGGCGACGCGGGAGACGGCGTTGTTCACGGCCGACGCGATGCCCGACCGCTCGGTCTCGATCGCACCGAGCACGGCCGAGGTCAAGGGCGAGACGGTGGCCGTCAAGCCCAGGCCGAAGAGGACGATGCCGGGGAGTACCTGCGTCCAGTAGTCGAAGTCGTCGCGAACGCTCAGCAGCAGGAGCGAACCGAGCGCCATCAGGAGCGGCCCGAGCGTCATGAACAGCCGCGGGCCGAACCGCCCGGCCAGAGCGCCCATGCGCGAACTCAGCAGGATCATCAGGAGGGTGCTCGGCAGTGAGGCGAGGCCGGCGAGGGTCGCGGACAGGCCCGCACCCTGCTGCAGGTACACGCTCACGACGAAGCCGTTCAGCGAGAGTGCGGCGTAGACGAACACGGTGGCGAGGTTGCCCGCCCAGAAGTTGCGCGCGCGGAACAGGTCGAGCGGCATCATCGGGTCGCGGGCGAGGCGCTGACGCACGATGAAGCCGACGAAGGCGGCGGCGCCGAGGAGTCCCGGCAGCCAGATCACGGGGGACGCCCACCCGAGGTTCGGTTGCTCGATGAGGGCGAACACGACGCCGCCCAGACCGATGGCGCACAGCACCGCCCCGACGACGTCGACGCGCGCGTCGGGACGACGGTGGTCGCGGTGCCCGAGGCGCACGAGGAGCCACATCGTCACCGCGATCGGCACCACGTTCACCAGGAAGGCCAGGCGCCACGACAGCGTGTCGACGAAGATGCCGCCGATCAGGGGGCCGGCGATGATCGCGATGGTCGTGGCTCCGGTCCAGATGCCGATCGCGCGGGCTTGCGCCGGCCCGCGGAAGGTCGAGGTGATCAGGGCGAGCGAGCTGGGCACGAGCAGCGCTCCGGCGATACCCTGCACGGCGCGCGCCACGATGAGGAATTCCGCCGTGGGCGCCGCGGCGATGGCGACCGAGGTGATGCCGAAGCCGATGAGGCCGACACGCAGCACGACCACGCGTCCGAAGACGTCGCTCAGCGACCCGGCGACGAGGATGAACGCGCCGAGGGTCACCAGGTAGGCGTCGACGACCCACTGCTGGGTCGAGAGGCCGCCGCCGAGTTCACCGGCGATGGCGGGAAGGGCGACATTGACGACGGTGCCGTCGAGGAACGACACGAAAGAGGCGAGCACCGCGACGGTCAGTACCATCCGCTGTTCGCGGGTCATCGTCTCGGCCATCGTCCCAGAGTAGGGTCGTGCGGCGGCCGCGGGATAGGGCTGGCGGTCCGGCGGGACGGGGCGGTCCTGCTGCTCGCGGACGGACCTCGGAATACCCCCAGGGGGTATCCTGTTCTGGACGGGGTGACCGAAGGAGGAGCCATGAGCGAGAACACGGATGCCACCGCACCCACGGCCGAGGCGGTGCTCGACATCGACGGCATGACCTGCGCGAGCTGCGTCGCCCGCGTCGAGAAGCGACTGGGTCGGGTGGAGGGGGTCGAAGCCGCCGTGAACCTCGCGACCGAGACGGCGCGCGTGCGTTATCCGGCAGGACTCGACACCGCCGCGCTGATCGACGCGGTCCGCGCGGCCGGGTACGACGCCACCGTCCGTACGAGGGCTGGCCGGCTCCCCGCGACGGGCACCCCGGCATCCCCGCCTCCCGTCGCTTCCGCCACCGAGTCGGGCATCTCGGATGCCGGCACCCGGTCGCCGCACCCCGTCGCCGTTCCGGCCCCGGGCGGCGCGATCGACGTTGTCGCCAGTGACCACTCCGGCGCGCACGACACCGCTACCGGTCACCACGCCGATGTGCACGCCGCCGCCGGCCAGCCGGCCGAGGCGCACCACGAGGG
>NZ_CAUQWC010000133.1:0-9487 GCF_963521695.1 uncultured Microbacterium sp.
ACCCAGAGCACTCGGATGGAAGCGGTCGACACTGAACATCTCGTCGGGGCGCTCGGTGAAAACCGGACCCACCGCCCGCGACAGGGCGACGACGCGACCGCCGGCGCGATGGACGGCGGTGGCCTGCGCGGCAGCCAACTGCCGTGACGATCGCGCGGCGAGCGCGCGGAGAGGCTGCGGGATCGCACGGAGCGTCCCGAGGTCCGGACACGTTCCCACGACGACCGGGACACCGTCATCGCGCAGCGCTCGCACGACGTCCTCGAGCTGCTCGGCGGATCGGGATGCCGGAATGCGGTGCGTCACATCGTTGCCGCCGACGACGATCACAGCGGCATCCGCCCGGTACTGCGCCGGAAGAGCGGCGATCTGCCCCGCGAGGGCCGACGTCTCCGACCCCACGACGGCGACGGTACGCAACCGCACCGGACGACCGGCTTGCCGCGCGATGCCCTTCGCCAGGCGCGCGCCGAGCGTGTCGCGCCGGTGCCCCGCGCCGAGACCCGCGGCGATCGAGTCCCCGAGCAGCAGGAGTTCGACCGGCTCTCCCGGATGCTTCTTACGGCGCCAGATCCGGTCGGCATCGAGCGCCTCTTCGCCAAGAGGCTTGCCGATGCGGCGCCGGGCTATCGCCGCCTGCCGTGTGAGCAGGGCGCCGAGACCCATCGCGGCCGCGCTCAGCACGGCGATCAACGACGCGACCGTCACGGCGAGGGGCCGACGCGGAGACATGATCCGATCCCACTCGCCCGGGGTGAACGCCCGGTGGACGTCGCGTGACGCTGCGGCGACGGTGACCTCCCGGCATCCCGTGGATTCTCGAGCTGTCTCGGGATGCCGGAAACCGTGCGCTGCGCTCAGGCCGCGGCGCGGGCACCTCGTGCGCGCAGCACGACGGCCAGCACGAGCACGGCGACGGCGAGCACGAGGTCGAGGGCGAGCCCGGCGAGGAGCTCTGCTCGACCGGCCACCCCGCTGAGGCTCACCACCCCGCCGATCACGATCACCCCGAACGACAGAGCGATCTGCTGTGCGGTACTGAACATGCCTCCCGAGAGCCCGGCCGCCTCCACCGGCACCTCGCGCACCACGAGCTGGGTCAGGGGCGAGAAGATCAGCGCCTGTCCCGCTCCGAGCACCACCAGGGCCGGCTGCAGCCCGAGGCCGATTCCGCTCCCCCACGCCACGACGAGGGTCGCGGCCATCGCCACGAGGGCGACGATCTGAAGCGCGACCCCGAGCACGAGCGTCGAATCGCCGAGACGGCTCTGGATGCGGGCCACCGCGAGCGAGACTCCGGCGAAGACCACGGCGAACGGCAGCAGCGCCATCCCCGCCTCGAACGAGGTGAGACCCCCGGCCTCGACGGCCCGCGGGAAGACGTACAGCAGAGCGGAGTATCCCGCGAAGAAGAGCCCCGCCGCGATCAGCCCGAGTTGCAGAGGCCGCAGACGCAGGACGCTGGGCGGCAGCAAGGGGACGCGGCCGGAACGCTCGACGGCATCCTGATGCTTCCACATCGACCACAGCGCTCCCGCGGCGACGACGAGCGCCACGGCCACCGGCCATGACCAGTTCCACACCGGTCCGAACGTCAGTGCGACGGAAGCGGCGAGGATTCCGAGAGCGAGCGCCACGGTTCCGATGAGGTCGATGGCCACGACCTCATGAGCCCGGGAGCCCGGGGCCAGGGGCGCCAGGACGATCGCCGCGCCGGCGATCAGTGCCGCCACCACGAACACCGCTCGCCACCCCTCGACGGAGCCGAACGAGAGGGCGGCGAGGGCGCCGCCGGCCACCTGGCCGACCGCGGCACCGATTCCTCCGCTCGCGCCGAACGCCGCGATCGCGCGCGTACGGGCCGGCCCCTGCGAGGTGGCCTGGATGGTCGCGAGCACCTGAGGGGTGCAGAGGGCGGCGCCCACGCCCTGGATGACGCGCGCGACGATGAGGGTGTCGATCGAGGGAGCCAGAGCGCAGGCGAGGGCCGAGACGAGGAACAGCCCCATCCCCAGGGTGTACAGGCGGTGGCGGCCGAACCGGTCGCCGAGTCGCCCGCCGAGGATCAGCAGCACGGCGAACGGGATGCCGTAGCCCGCGATGACCAGTTCGAGCGAGATGTCGTCGGCGCCGAAGCGCTCGCGGAGCGTCGGGAGGATGACCGTCACCGCGTTGAAGGCGAAGGTTCCCACGCCCGGGCCGAGGAGGAACCCCAGATAGCGCCACGTCGGTACGCCGTCGGTGAGGTCGGGTCGGATCGGAACCGGCGCGCTCCCGGTGGCGGGGTGGGCGGAAGTCGTCATGGTGCCAGCATGGAGACCGCGGCATCCTGGTACCAGGAGTGTGCTCATCCTGGTAGTGGGAGCACTCCCCTCGGAGCGCACGCATGTCGAGCCGTCGATCTACCATCGCCGCGAGAGAGAGGGGTGCCATGACGCGATCCGATGACGCCCGCGTGGAGTTCGCCGCGTTCCTGCGGAGCCGCCGCGCCCGCCTCCGCCCCGCCGACGTCGGCCTCCCCGAGGGGACGCGTCGCCGGGTGGCGGGCCTCCGCCGCGAAGAGGTCGCACAACTCGCCGGCGTCGGACTCACGTGGTACACCTGGCTCGAGCAGGGTCGCCCGATCGCCGCGTCCGCCCAGGTCGTCACCGCCATCGCGAGAGCCCTGCGATTGAGCGACGACGAGCGCGACCACCTCTTCGCCCTCGCCGACCTCCCGGTCCCCGACCGCGAAGCGCGACTCTGCGTCGGGGCGACCCATCTCGACCTGCTCGAGAAGCTCCTGCCCTACCCGGCCGCGGTGCAGACCGCGCGCTTCGACATCCGTGCCTACAACCGGTCGTACCGGTACCTCTTCGACGACCTCGACGACATCCCCGCCGAGCGCCGCAACTGCGCCGTACTGCTGTTCACCGATTCCGGATGGCAGCGGTCGCACGTCGACCTCGACCACGCACAGCGGCGCATCGCCGCGCGTCTGCGCTCCGCGTACGGGCGCCACCATGAAGAACCCGCGTGGCAGCGGTTCGTCGCCGAGCTCGAGGAGGAGTCCCCGCGGTTCCGGGAACTGTGGCGCCTCGGCGATGTGGGCGGAGAGCGAAACGCCACCAAACACCTCGTGCACGCCCGCGTCGGCGAGCTGCACCTCGAGATGTCGAGCCTGTGGATCGACGACGGTCTCGGCTCGCGCGTCGTGTGGTTCTCGCCCCGGGATGCCGCGACCGCCGGGCGCCTGGAGCGTCTCGCCGCCGAAAGCCCCGAAGAGGCGTTGGTCAGCGCGGTGGCGTGAGGCGGGACCCGTGGCGACACTCCGCACCCACGGACGGTCGAGCCCGGATCCGGGCCCTCGCGGCCCCGAGACGCTGCCACGGGAGTGGTCGGCGTCCGCGGGGGACGAGCACACCTCGGCGCGAATCAGGCGAGCGACTTGAACTCGAGCGCATCGGCGGTCGTCTGGGTGCCGACGGAGGCGAACGAGGTGTACCCGTCGGCCGCGGACCGCTCGAGCAGGGCCTTCATGTTCTTAACCCGCTGCTCGATGCGCACGCGTGCGCCCTCGGCGACCAGCTGCGCCTTCATCGCGAGCAGCTGAGCGAGTGCGACGTCGCGATCGTGCACGAGCACGACCGAGCGCTCCCCCTCGGCGTCGGTGTCGGGCAGCAGGTCGACGATGCGTTCGAAGCCGATCGAGAACCCCACGGCCGGGACCTGCTGGCCGAGGAAGCGACCGATCATGCCGTCGTATCGTCCTCCGCCGCCGAGCGAGTAGTCGACGCTCGGGTGCGCCAGCTCGAAGATGGTCCCGGTGTAGTAGCCCATCCCGCGCACCAGGAACGGGTCGAATACGAGCGGCGCATCGGCACCTCGGGCGGCGGCGACGGTGTCGCCCAGGGCCGCGAGGTGGGCGATGACCTCGTCGGGGATGCCGTCGGGAAGTGCCGCACGGATGCCGACCTCGTCGAACGCCGGCGTTGCCGCCGGCCGGTCGAGGTAGGCAGCGAGAGCATCGACGGCACCCTCGTCGGCTCCCCGTCCGCGGAGTTCGGCGACGACGCCCGAGGGCCCGACCTTGTCGAGCTTGTCGATCGTGATCAGCACGCCGGGGCGTTCGTCGGGCGCGAAACCGAACACGTCGAGCATCGCGTCGAGCACGCGGCGGTCGTTCACCCGGATCGAGCCGCCCGTGAGCCCCAGAGCGTCGAGCACATCGAGACTCGCGATCATGAGCTCGGCCTCGGCGCGGGCGGTGGCGTCGCCGATGATGTCGATGTCGCACTGGAGGAACTGGCGGTAGCGCCCCTTCTGCGGACGCTCGGCGCGCCACACCGGCGCCATCTGGATCGCGCGGAACACCGTCGGCAGCTGCGCGCGGTTCGTCGCGTAGAAGCGGGCGAGCGGGACGGTGAGGTCGTAGCGCAGACCCAGGTCGGCGAGCGCGGCCGGGTCGTCGGCCGCGGCGCGGATGCCCTCGGCATCCATCCCCCGCTTCAGGATGCTGAACGACAGCTTCTCGTTGTCGCCGCCGAGACCCGCGTGCAGGCGGTCGTAGTCCTCCATGACGGGGGTCTCGATCTCGTCGAACCCGTGCGCGTGGTAGCGCTCGCGGATGACGGCGAGCACGCGCTCGCGACGGGCCTTGTCAGCGGGGAGGAAGTCGCGCATGCCGCGCGGCGGGTTCACGGATGCCACGGTCCCATTCTTTCAGGCTCAGGCGGCAGGTCCGGATGCGGGGTCGGCTGACGCCTGCCCGGCTCGAGGTCGAGCGCTGATCGCCCGTCACGCACGGTCGCCGTGCACCGCGGGCCGAGGGAGTGGTCTCGCGGGAGGATCCGCTCAGCCCGCCGGTGTTCCGCGGTGCTGCTCCGCGGTCTGCACCTCGGTGCGCAGCGTTCGGAGGCGCTCGCGCAAGGCGCGTTCGGCATCCCACCCGCGGGTGCGTCCCAGGTGCACCAGCATCAGCAGCGCGTCGCCCAGTTCGGCCTCGGTCTCGGGATCCGCCAGCCGGTGCGACGGGACGGGTGCCTCGGTCTGCGCCGCCTTGCCCAGCATCTTCTGCGCCAGCGCCAGCGAGGGCATGTGGTCGCTGACCCCGTCCAGGACGCTCGTGCGCGCACGCTTCTCCGCGGCCTTCGCCGCGTCCCAGTGCACGAGGACCTCTTCGGGGGTGGATGCCACGGCATCCCCGAACACGTGGGGATGACGCCGCACCATCTTCTCGGTCAGCCCACGCGCCACATCGTCGATGTCGAACGGGTCATCGGGATCGCCCGCGGCGATCTCGGCGTGGAACAGCACCTGCCACAGCAGGTCGCCGAGCTCCTCGCGCAGGTCGGCGCGGGTGCCCGCCTCGACCGCGTCGATCACTTCGGCGCTCTCCTCCACGAGGTACGGCACGAGGTCGCGGTGGTCGATCTGCTGCGTCCACACGCACCGCTCGCGTACGACGTGCATGGTCTCAGCGGCCTCGCGCAGGGCGTCGTCGCTCACGGGATCTCCTTCCGCGACCCGTGACGGCCGGCATCCACCGGTCCCGCGGGAAACGCTCCCCCGAGTATGCCCCGCCCGCCGCTCCCCCGGTCGGGCTGAGTCGGATTCGACGAATCCCCGGATATCGAGCCCTCCCCGCGTGGAAGGTCGCGGCGCGCCCGCGGGCGTAACGTTCCGACGGGGTCGCCTCGGGCGGCGCGCGAGTTTCTTCCGCCCGAGAGCCTCCGTGCCTCTCGACGGCGGCGGGCGCACCGCCCCCGCGCGTCGGAAAAGTTCGCACGACAGTCCGCGCGATGCCTCACATCGGCCGTGAGGCGGCCCCCGGACCGGAGAATCTCCGTCGCGTGGCGCGCCGCAGCGTCAGCCCGACGGCTCCTCCACACGCTGTCGACCGGCACCAGCGCGTCGACGTGTCATCTGCGCGCAACGCGACGCAGATAATCTTGGCCGTGTGCGTGATCTGACCCCGACCGAGGCCATCGACCTCGTGGGCCGCTTCGAAGCCGGCCAAGAGCTCCCCGAGCAGATGCGTGCCGACGTGCGCCTACTCGGATCGTTGCTGGGCCGTGTCCTTCGGGAGAGCGGTTCCCCCGGACTGTACGACGACGTCGAACGCCTTCGTTCGGCGACGATCCAGGCCTACACCGACGAGACGTCCGCCGCGTTCGAGCGAGCCGCGGCCATCGCCGACGACTTCTCCATCGAACGGGCCGACGAAGTCGCCCGTGCCTTCACGGCGTACTTTCACCTCGTCAACCTCGTCGAAGAGCATCAGCGCGTGCGCGTCCTGCGCGAGCGCGGTGATCAGCCGTCGCGCAGCGGCATCCCCGACACGATCGCCAGCGCCTTCGAGAGGCTGTCGAGCGAGGTCGGCGAAGAGACCGCCCTCGCGCGACTCCAGGCACTGCGCTTCCACCCCGTCTTCACGGCGCACCCCACCGAAGCCCGGCGCCGAGCGATCTCGACGAGCATCCGTCGCCTGTCGGAACTCCTCGGCGAACGCGACGCCGCGGGCGAGAACGCGGCCGAGACGCGCCGCACCGAGCGACGCTTGCTCGAAGAGATCGACACGCTCTGGCGCACCGCTCCCCTCCGCCGCGAGAAGCCGTCTCCCGTCGACGAGGTGCGCTCGGTCATGGCCGTGTTCGACGAGACGCTGTACACCGCCGTGCCGCACGTCTATCGCCGCATCGACGACATCCTCCAGGGCGAGAACGCGGGATCCCGCGCGCCCATCGTGAAGCCGTTCGTCCGCGTCGGTTCCTGGGTCGGTGGGGACCGTGACGGCAACCCGTTCGTCACGGCGTCCGTGACCCGCAAGGCGGCCTCCATCGCGAGCGAGCACGTGCTCCTGGGCCTGGAGCGCACCGCGCTCCGCGTGGGACGAGGTCTGACCCTGGATGCCGGCACCACACCGCCCAGTGACGCGCTGGTCGCCCTGTGGCACCGCCTACGTGCCGCCGACGAAGACGCCGCGAAGGAGATCGCCGAGCGCTCCCCCGAGGAGCCCCACCGCCGGATTCTCCTGTTGCTGGCTCGGAAGATCGCGGCCACCCGCACCCGCAATGCCGACCTGGCGTACCGCGACCCCGAGCACCTGCTGACCGATCTGCGAACCGTGCAGGAGTCACTCGTCGCCGCTGGCGCCGCGCGGCAGGCGTACGGCGCCCTGCAAAGACTGGTGTGGCAGGTCGAGACGTACGGCTTCCACCTCACCGAGCTCGAGGTCCGCCAGCATTCGGCGGTACACCGCAAGGTGCTCGACGAGCTTCGCGCCGGCGGTCAGCGCAGCGAACTCGCCGACGAGGTGCTCGAGGTCTTCCGCTCCATCGCATACGTGCAAGAGCGCTTCGGGCCTCGCGCCGCCGGCCGCTACATCGTCTCGTTCACGCAGTCCGCCGATGACCTCGCGAACGTGCACGAACTCGCCTCGTACGCGATGGGCCCGGGCGAAACACTCCCCGTGCTCGACGTCATCCCGTTGTTCGAGACGTTCGCCGACCTGCAGGCGGCCCCCGGCATCCTGGCCGAGATCGTCACGCACCCCTCGTTCGTCAGCCGACTGGATGCCACCGGCCGTCGCCTCGAGGTCATGCTCGGCTACTCCGACTCGTCGAAAGACGTCGGCCCCGTCGCAGCCAACCTCGCCCTCTACGAGGCTCAAGCGCAGATCTCGACCTGGGCTGCAGCCGAGGGCATCGAGCTGACGCTCTTCCATGGACGCGGTGGCGCGCTCGGTCGAGGCGGCGGACCCGCCAACTCCGCCATCCTCGCCCAACCGCCGCACTCGGTCGACGGTCGGTTCAAGCTCACCGAGCAGGGCGAGGTCATCTTCGCTCGCTACGGCGACCCCGATATCGCGATGCGCCACATCGACCAGGTCGCGGCTGCCGTGCTCACGGCGTCCTCTCCCTCCATCGAGCGGCGCAACCGCGGAGCGGCCGATGCCTTCGCCGACGTCGCTCGCACCATGGACGTCGCCTCGCGCGAGCGCTTCTTCGCCCTGGTGAAGGCGCCCGGCTTCGCGCCGTGGTTCGCCACGGTCACGCCGATGGAAGAGCTCGGCCACCTCGCCCTCGGCTCGCGTCCCGCACGCCGAGGTCTGTCGGTGGAGTCGCTCGAAGACCTCCGAGCGATCCCCTGGGTGTTCTCGTGGACGCAGGCGCGCATCAACCTCGCGGGATGGTTCGGTCTCGGCACGGCACTCGACGCCGTCGACGATGAGCAGCGTCTTCGCGAGGCCTACGAGCAGTGGCCATTGTTCCGCACGATGATCGACAACGTCGCGATGAGCCTGGCGAAAGCCGACGAGCGCATCGCCCGCCGCTACCTCGCGCTCGGCGACCGCGACGACCTCGCGCAGCTCGTCATGGACGAGATGCTGCTCACCCGCTCGTGGGTCGAGCGCATCACCGGCGGGGATCTGCTCGGCAACAAGCCCGTCCTGCAGCGCGCCGTGAAGATGCGCAGCCCGTACGTCGACGCGCTGTCACTGCTGCAGCTGCGGGCGCTCCGCGCCCTGCGCGACGCCTCGCCCGAGTCGGAGATCCCGGATGCCGAGCAGCAACGTCTCCTGCTGTTGTCGGTGAGCGGCGTAGCTGCGGGTCTGCAGAACACCGGCTGAGTTCGAATCGATCCCGCGACGCGCCGGCGCCCCCGATCGGGTGACGGCGCGTCGCTGTCCTCGCCCGGCGATAAGACCCGACCGTCGCATCCACGTCTCAGTCCAGCGGGACATCTGAGGCGTGGCGGGAGAGGCTCCGGCCGTAGCGCTCGGTGAGCTGGACCATCAGGTCGGGCGTTTCGCGGTCCAGCCCGAAGACGTAACCCGGGAAATCGAGCTCCTTCTGCGCGGCCCAGATCTCTTCGTGACGGTCGGGCGGGAGGATGAGCAGCGGATCGCCGACCGCAACCCAGGAGATAGGCACGACGGTCCCCGCGGGCAGCACGGTACGCACATGAACGACCGCGTTGATACGGACCTCGCTGCGATCGCCGATCTCGGCTCCATTGAAGATGCGGGTGCCGGTGGCGAGGAAGACCTCGGCGCCGATATCGGCGCCCGCGACGCTTGCCATCGGACCGATCAGCGTGTGCGGCCCGATGTGCACGGCGTGGGTGGAACTGGCCCGGATCAGCGCGTTCTCCATCACGATGGTGTTCTCCCCCAGCACCACCGGGCTGCCCTCAGCGGTGAGGACGGCGCCGTGCAGAACCTGGCACCCGGCCCCGATGGTCACGTCTCCGCTGATGACGGCCGTAGGCGCCACAACGGCCTCCGGATGAATGCGGGGGTCGTCCCCCAGGTGACTGAATCGCATGGCCGCGTGTCCTTCCCATCGATGCGGTCAGCGTAGCGCCGACCGTCCCGGCCGAGCGACCGCGACGTGAAGCGGGTACGACGAAGCGCGGGGGCGGGGTCCCCAGGGGGGGGGATCACGCACCAGCCCTCGTCGTTTATGCCGGTAAAAGCGAAATGGCCCCCCCACGGTGGGTGGGC
>NZ_CAUQWC010000134.1:0-9468 GCF_963521695.1 uncultured Microbacterium sp.
CATCCGTCGTCAGTCCGGCGGCGACGTCGGTGAAGGCGTCGAGCGCGGGATTCACCCCGACGAGGGTGAAGGGACGGTGCACGACGGTGAGGTCGAGCCCCCACACGTCTTCGAAGACGCGGCGGAGCCACCCGGTCGAGTGGTCCCAGCCCTCCTTCGGGCTGCCGGGCTCGTAGTTGCCGCCGAGGACGGTCACGAGGGTGGCGGCCTTTCCACGCAGCGCCGTGCCCTGCGGATCGATGCGCGGGTCGGTGTAGGCGAGGTCGAACCACGTCTTGACGTGCTGCGAGACGCCGTAGTTGTAGAGCGGCACCGTGAACAGGAGGGCGTCGGCGTCGATGAGCTCGTCGGCGAGACGTGTGCGGAGGGCGATGGCCTCGCGCTGGCCGTCGGTGTGCTGATCGGCGGGGGTGAAGCCCGAGGTCACGGAGTTGCGCCAGGCGGTGGCGGGAATCGGATCGGCGGCGACGTCGCGGCGGACGACCGTCGATGACGGGTGCGCGGCCAGCCATTCGGCCTCGACGAGGTCGCCGAGCTCGCGGCTGGCAGAGGTGGCGGGCAGGATGCTGGCATCGAGACGGAACAGGGTCATGCGCTTCTCCGATCAGAGTGACTATGAAAAACAAAGTGACTTTGTGAAAGCTAGCACACCTAGGATGGAGTCATGGCCGAAGATCATGACGCGCGACACTGCGACGCAGCGGTCTCTCACGCGTTCTCCGTTCTCGGCAAGAGGTGGAACGGCATGATCCTCGATGTCCTGGGCCAGGGGGAGCTCTCGTTCTCAGGTCTGCGGCGCGCGGTGGCCGGGATCAGCGACGCCGTTCTGTCGGATCGGCTGACCGAACTCACCGAGACCGGCTTGCTCGACCGCCGCGTCGACGCCGGGCCGCCCGTTGCGGTGACGTACGCTCTGACGGACGCCGGATGCCGTCTGATTCCGATCCTGGGTCAGCTCGGCGAGTGGGCCGAAGACAATCTCGCCAGACGCTGAGCATTCGCTCCCGCTGCGTCAGGCCTGACCGTCGACCCGCGGAGTGAGGGCATCCATGACGCGGTCGAGATATGAGTGCTGCAACGCGGGTCGATGCCGGCTGATGGTATCGCCGATAATGCACATTATGTCAGTTTGCGTCGGCGACACGGTCCGATCTCCTCCCCGGTCGGCGACACGGTCCGATCTCCTCCCTGGCTTGCGCGATATCGACGACCTCGGCGCGCGACCATTCGCACGCTCCCCTCCCCTGACCCTCCTCTTTCGGAGAAAGAGGTGAGACGGGCGTGACAGCCGTCAGCGTGGGGCATCGCGCTACCGGTATCCATGGGCGGCTTCAGCGCGGCAGACCGGTCACACGTCGTCGCAGTTGTCCCTCAACCACGCTTTCACTTCGCCGGCGGCGGAATCGACGAGGTCGGACACCGAGGCGTGCGCGGCCGGTGTGGACGTCGGTGTCCTCGTCGGGGTGGGGCCCGGCGCGGGTGATGCACGACCGGACGGCCCTGTCGTGGGCGGGGCGTCGATCTCGAAGATCAGACGTTCGATTGCGCGTTCGACGGCACGGTAGTCATCGCTCAGCGTCGAGGGGGCAAGCGACCTCATCTCCCCCAGTCTCGTGAGGATCGCTTCAGCACCCTCCTGATCGAGGCCGATCTCTGCGGAGCCCCTGATCGTACGAAGCGTGATCACATCGTCAGTCATGGCCGCGCAGGCTCGAGCCAGGTCGTCGTACCCACCCAGCCCGGTGGTCGGAGCGGGGGTGGCCGTCGGTGCGGTGGGCGTTGAGGGAGGAGGCATGCAGCCGGAAAGTGACAGGGTCACGGCAATGACGCCGAGGGCGACGAGGCTTCGCCTAGGCTCAGACCCGTGTGGGGGCAGGTGCGGGACGGACCGACGGGAGTACCGCGTTCTCATCGGACGGATCCTCGCGCGTCCGGTCCCGCGGTTCGCGTCATCGTCGTGTGTGCCCGCCTGACAGCTCTCGTCGTCACGGGGTGGGCGTTGATCTCTCGAGCCGACTGCATCTTTGCCACCCATACCTGTCGAGCCACGAACTTGCTGAGCTACTACGATTCAATCCAACATCGCGTTCGCCCTCCTCACCGCCCTGCTCATCGTCTGCACGGTTCTCGGCCTCCCGGAACGAGCCTGGCTGACGACGCTTCGTGTCATCGTCACAAGCTACCTCGTCATCTCCGGCGTCACCTTCGCAATATTGATCGAGACGGCCGGGCTCGGTGACTTCACGTTCCTCGTGCCGATGTCGTCCAAGGTCCTGCACTTCGTTGTGCCTGTCTATGCGATCCTCGATTACCTCCTCCTTCCCGGCCGACGACGATTGCGGCTTCGGGTGTCGCTCTGGGCACTCCTCTATCCATTCGCTTATGCGATTTTGACCTCCGTGCGCGGGCGTGCACTGAACTGGTACCCGTATGTGTTCTTCGACCCCGAGTGGGTCGGAAGCTATGTCGGCGTCGTGGCCTATTCCGCCCTGCTCGCGTGCGCACTGGTCGCGGTTGCGGCTCTGCTCTCGCTGGCTTCGCGGCTCCCTGTCTTCCGCGCTGCCACGGCCGCCTGATCGTTCCGTCTGACGGCGGCACGCGAGCGTCGACGAGCCGATGCCGCCGCTACTCGGTATAGACGGCCGTCGTGCTGGTGCGCCAGGTTCCCGGTTCGACCTCCCAGGCAACGGTCAGAGGCTGCGTCTCGGTGGAGGGCGCCGAGGCCTCCCACGCGATGTCCCAGCGCGCTTGGAGATCACTCATCGCCGACGAGGCGGGAACCTCCACCGTGCCGAGATACGCGGTGATCGTGGACGGGAAGCCGACGAGTCCGGGACCCTCCACTCCTGCTTCGGCTGCCAGGTCGCGGAAGATCAGCGCGGCGGGAGCCGCCGGGTCGACGGCGACCGAGTCGCGCACATCCTCCGGCCCCGACGCGGGGTTCACCCACTCGTACGGGCTGGCACCGGTCGACGGCACGCCGGCGTCGTCGATGCGCAACCCTGCGCCCGTGTCACGGACGAGCCACCCGTCCGCGATGCGGTCGCTGACGGCCGTCACGAGGACGGTGCCCTCGGCGGGGCCTGGTCCCGCCTCGATGGTGCCGCCGGTGCCGAGGTACCCCGCTGCCTCCTCGGATCGGACGATGCTGTACACGGCCGACTCAGCGAATTGCGCCTCGGAACCGGCTAAGGCGCGGGATTCGTCGGTCAATAGCGCATAAGCCTCGCCATACTGCTCGGCCTGGATCGCCGTGAGGTATTCCTCGACGACGGCCGCGGCCTGTTCGGTGGGAACGGCGACTGCGGAGGTGGCATCCGGTGTCGACGCGCTGGGGTCGGCGGATGCCGTGGGCGCGGCGTTCGTGGAGGGGGAGGCAGCGTCTGCTCCCCCGGTGCAGCCCGCGAGAACCAGCGTGGCCGTGGCCACTGCCCCGAGGAGAACGAGCCTGCGATGCGTGATCTTCTGGGTCATACCACGACGCTAGGCGAGGCTATCCCAAGGACCATACGTGGTGGCCGGCGCGATGAGAGTGTGAAAGGGTGCGCCCCGCACGCGGGTGGAGGCCCTCCCCGTCGCGGCGTGCGACCGCGGTGGACAGACGCCGCGTCGGTATCGGCGGCGTCCCCATCGCCCGAGTCGACCACGGTCGAGGTCAGTCCACTCAGCGCAGCACGTCGGTCGCCACCCCCGTCGCGATGGCGATCGCCGCGAACAGCAGCACGACCGCCAGCACGACGCGCGTGCCGCCCGCACCCGCCGCTTTCCTCCGGGCTCGCGCGCTGCGCACGAGGGTCACGCTCCCCGCGAGGAGGCCGCCGCACGCGACGATGCCGAGCCCCAGCAGGAGACCCGCGCCGATCTCCGGAGTATGCAGGTACCCGAGCAGGAGGGCACCTGCGTAGACGATGGCGGCCGTGACGACACCGGCCAGCACACGCGCGCCGATGTCGCGCCAGAACTTCTCTTCGCGCACCCAGACGCCGATCCAGCCCCACGGGCCGCGCGGTGAGGTGTCGATGTCGTGGGGCATTTCTGCACAATATCGAACTCACGCGACGGGGTACGCGCCACGCGTGGAGCCGGAGCGCGCGGAAGGGCGGAACGTGTTACCGCAGCACCTCGACGAGCACGATCCACGAGATCATCAGGGCCACGATGATGGAGAGCAACGCCCCGAACGCGAAGGCGGCCGTTCCGGCGGCCACCGACCCCGAGATCATCAGGATGCCGCCCACGGCGTACGCGGCGGGAACGAGAAACCCCAGCGCGCTCTTCAGACCGCGTAGCCGGTTCAGCGGGCTGCGATCGGCCGTGATCCGGCGGGCGGCGTCAACCGCGAAGGTCGCAGCGATGAGGGATGCCAGCACCGCGACGGCGCCATAGACCACGCCGTCCAGGTCGGGGGCGAGCCCGAGCGCGCTGACAACGAGCGCCAGCACGAGGGCCGAGATGGCCGTCCCGAGGCGCGCGGTCAGCGCCGGCGCCTTCACGATCTCGGCGATGTTGACGCTGGCGGCGACGATCACGAGACCCGCGAGAGCGGCCGTCGCGCCGACGAGCGCGAGGTTGAAGTCGCCCCAGTCATCCATGACCGGATGCTAGCGCTCGACCACATACCCGGCCAACTTCGTAGGAACCCCCGCCGTTATGCTGGGTCCATGCCCGACGAGGACGGCGAGACACAGGAGGAACGCGCGCTCCGCGCCATCGCGAACATGCAGGCCGGCGCCGACATCTCCGATGAGGCGCTGCGCCTCTCGAACGATTACACCGACCGTCAGACGCGCCGTGTGAGGGAGTGGCTCGCTCGGGTGACTCGGCGCCGCTGACCCCCGCGGGTCGTGGTCACTCCCCCGGCCGTACCCACCCCGAGGTGACCGACAGCACCCGCGAGCCGTCGAGGTCGGCGAGCGAAAGGCTTGCGAAGCGCGCTGCGGCATCCGATGTCTGCCAGCGGAACCGCGGCGCCGAGGTGGTCGCGGCCTCCACCACCGTTTTCGCTGCGTCCTCCGCCGACTGCGCCGACGCGAAGGCAGTCGCCGTGCGGTCGAGATACGCCTGCTGCTCCTGCGCGTAGGGGCCGGGCTCCGTGCGGTGCACCGAGTCGGTGAACGACGACGCCACCGCAGCGGGCTCGACGATCGCCACGTCGACGCCGAACGGCGCGACGACGGGGGCGAGTGACTGCATGAGTCCCTCGACGGCAAATTTCGCGGCGCAGTAGGCGTCGGCGAACGGCTGTCCCACCGCTCCCCCGACGCTCGTGACGGTGACGATCCGGCCGCTGCGGCGTTCGCGCATGCCCGGGAGCACAAGGCGTGTCAGGCGAGCCACCGAGAGGTAGTTCGTCTCGAGCTGCTCCTGCAAGTCGGCGTCGCTCAGCTGCTCGAGCGTGCCCACGGCGCCGCGGCCGGCGTTGTTGACGAGGATGTCGAGGGGACCCACCGCCTCGATCAGGGCCCGGGCTGCGGCGGCATCCGTCACGTCCAACGATCGGATGTCGAGCTCGACACCCGCCTCGGATGCCGCGGAGCGCAGCGCGTCGGCGCGCGAGGCGTCGCGCACGGTGGCGACCACCTCGACCCCCGACAGCGCGAGTCCGATGGCCGTGTGCAGGCCGATTCCGCTGGAGGTGCCGGTGACGAGACCGAGAGTCATGTGTTCATCCTGCTCCTCGAACCCGTGGGCGCGGTGTGCGGGGTTCGCTCTGGTGGTTCTCGCAGGGGATCCCTGGGAGGTGTCTGCTCTCACCGGGCCGGAGCCCGACCTCATCTATCAGGCGTGCTTCGGACACCTCCGCCGAGACGAACTGCCCCTTGCCGCACGCTCGAACAGAGATGCTGATCTGCGCAACCGCATCAACCAGCAGTCGCCGTTGCACGGCTCCAGATGTCGTCACCTCGCATGGTCTATATGCGCAGCCGACCCGTCGGTCTGCGAGACGCTGAGGTAGTCCGCGGACAGATTTCCGAGCCCCTGTTCGAGCCAGCCGTTGCTCCCTTGCGTGTAGCCGAGGATTCTTCCGCTGGTCGTGAGCGCGTATACGACGGGACCGGCCTGGGCGACGCCGGTCAGGGTCACATCGGACGGGAGTGGCGGGAGACTTGTCGACCCGTTCATCGTCGAATAAACCTTCTTTCCGTCTGTGTAGACGGCGTTCCCGTTCCCGGTCGCTGTGCGCATGCCGATGATCCCCTGGCCTTCCTGCGCGGCCCATGCCGAGAAGGTCCTGGGCTGTGTCGCGCGCTGGGCGGTTGCGTCACTCCGGTAAACGACCCCGTCGAGCCCCAACACGTATAAGGACGAGGTCGCGCCGTCGGTGGAAAGGCGCACATCGGCGATTCCCGCTGTCGCCGGAAGCGGGGGCAAACCGGCCCCTCCGGACGGCCAGGAGTACATGACCTGCCCGTTGACGATGTAGGCGATCGCCGCATCCGTCTCGGACGCCGCTATGGTCCCAACGCTCCAGTTGATCGTCGTCCACGCGCCGCCGTCGACCAACCGGTAGAGCACGCCGTTCGAACCCAAGGCGTAGACGAAGGTTCGACCGCCTCCCGCCGTCATCGCGATCTGGCCGACGTTGGTCGGGGCGGGAAGTGCGGGGAGCTTCCCGGTCGCGGTTGTGTAGATGCTGGCGCCGTCGGTGTAAACCGCGCCAGTGCCGGATGTCGCTGCGGCGATCTGTGTGATCCCCGATTGCGGACGTTGCGCCCAGGGCGTGAAGGTTGAGTTCGCCGGACCGGAAGAGGCGGTGACATAGACTCTTCCGTCGTCGCCGAGAACGTACGCAGATGACTGCCCATTCTGCGTAGCCGTCTGGATCGTGGAAGGGTGGACTCCTGAGGGCAGCGACGGAAGATCCAGGCTCCCCTTGCCCGGGACCTGAAGGATTATGCGCGACGCAGCTGCGGACGTATCGCGCTTGGCTCGTCCTGGTCCTGAGGCTCGCTGGGCGGCGTAGGCCGCCAGGGCAGCGGCATTCTCTCCCGACTCGGACTGGATGATCATGCTGTCGGCGCTCGACGTGGACGCCTGGACATCGGTGTGGGATGCGATGAGCGATAGCTTCGATGTCGAGTTGGCGATCGTGTATTTCGTGCGGACCGACCCGTCGCCCTCGGGGTTGCGGAGTGCGAACTTCTGCTTCGGGTCGAGGTAATCGCAGGGTCCGAACGTGGTCTGGTTGCCAAATGCGCTCAGGCCTGCATCCGTGACGAAAGGCCGAGAGTTCAACGTCAGGCACTTCCCGTTCGCATCGCGGATCTGAAAGGCGCCCGTCGTATCGAAGAGGAGGTCGAACGTCGGAAGGTTGGCGCCGCTTTCGGTGAACGTGGCCGTGACGGTGCCATAGGGCTGCTTTCGGCTCTCCAGCCATCGACCATTTCCGAGGATGTCGACACTCTTGATCGTCCTCGTTGGGTAGTCGGCGGAGATGTCGGCGTCGGTGAGGTTCGTCTGCGCGAGGATCCAATTGTGTACCGGCGTGAGCGACGCGAAGAGCGTCGTCCCGGCCCTACTCGATAGGCCGAGCTTGTAACGGAGCGTGCTAGCGAGTCCGATAAGAGAACTGACGCCCGTGATCGCGCCGAACTGCACGAGGGGGCCGCCGGAGTCGCCCGGCAGGGCATGACCGTCGTCACTCGTGCCGATGATCTCCCTGTTGAGGAACAGACCCTTGTAGAAGCCGTTCGTAAGACCTTCCCACGACGGTGCGATCGAGAGGTTGGATACCTCCCCGGTCAAGGACTGCACCGCGGACTTGACATTCGGCCACGTTGATTCGGACTCGGGTTTGCCGTCCGACGCCGTCAAACCGAACCCGTACATGATGGCGGCGGAGTCCTCATGCATCGTCGACAACTTCGGGTAGGTCTGGCGTGGTGTCGCCTCGGCTAGTTCGACGAGCGCGACATCGTTCGCGTCAGACCGCACCACTCGCTTGGAGCGAAAGGACCTCTTGGTCTCGGAAAGCTTCGGAGATACGAAGACCAACGCCTGGGTGGCCGGTGGGCGGAGGCAGTGTCCTGCCGTCAGCACGAAGGTCGGTGAGATCAGGGTGCCGGTGCACTCGGCGACGTCTTGGCCCTTCGCATCCTGAAGCGTCAACGAGACCACCCACGGGACCTGCCCCGACATCTCCTGCCCGCCCTCGATGGCGTGAGCGGAGGGGATACCCGTCAGCGAGCTGAGCAAGAGCGACAGCGTCGCAATCGCCGCGACCCCCCACTTCTGAATCGACACGGCCATCCCCTCGGGGGAACGTGATTTCATCCATGACGAATCCTGCAGCGCTTCCGCGGACACCGATCTCATGTATGCACCTTAAGAACGCCGCGCAAGCGGCAAGCGCTCGATCCCGGAACTTCACTTTCGATCCCTGCGGGTTCACCCGTAACTCGCGCCATGAACCCGTCCTCGAGCAGCATCGCCCGAGCGTCGATCCGGAGACGTGACGATGCACTCGATCGTTCGCTCCCAGGCCACTCGTGCCGCATCACGGGCGGGCCGCTGATGTCGTCGGTCACTCCCCCGACATCCCTCCCGGTGAGACGAGACGGCAGGAGCGGCGGCGATCGGGTCTCATGCCCCGGGTGAGAGCGTGACCCAGCCTCCACCGAACTTCGCCGCGCGGCCATCGCCCGAGGAGGTGCCCGCGAGGCGCCGGCGCACCCACGGTCCGACGTGCTCACGGTAGTAGGCCGTGCCCTTCAGCCGCTCGATCTCGGGGATCTCGCGCAGACGCCACCACTCCGGCGGCGGGGTGAGCCCGACCGCCTCGATGACGCGGGCGGCCACTCGATGGTGTCCGCGGGTGTTCATGTGCAGGCGGTCCACCGACCAGAACTCTCCGCCCGCCAGGTCGCGGTCGAACCAGTTGTAGGCGGTGATGATGTCGGCGCGCGCCTCGAGTCGCTTCTCGACCGCGCTCGACAGCCGATCGCCCCGCGTCTGCAGCACGCGTCCGAGCGGCAGGCCCGCCGACGGGTTCGCCCCCGACAGCACGATGAGCTGCACGCCCTCTTCATCGCAGCGGCGCAGCACGTGTTGGAAGATCCCCACGATGCGGTCGAGGTCGGCGCGCGGGCGCAGCATGTCGTTGCCCCCGCCGTTGAAAGACAGGTGCGTCGGCTTCAGAGCCAGCGCCGGCTCGAGCTGTTGCTCGACGATCGGCTCGATGAGCTTGCCGCGGATGGCGAGGTTGGCGTACCGGATCGGCTCGCCCGCGGCATCCGCCCATCCCTGGGCCGCCAGGTCGGCCCACCCCCGCACGGTGCCGTCGGGCAGTTCGTCGCCGACCCCTTCGGTGAACGAGTCGCCGATCGCGACGTAGCGCACGGATGCCATGCTCCGAGCCTACGCGGGCCCGATCCCTGGTCGAGTGTCCAGGACACGCCGCGCGCGCCGCGGTCGTGCGGCGTGTTGTGGACGCTCGATGGGGTGGGCGTGCACGCCTGCTCCCCTCGG
>NZ_CAUQWC010000135.1:0-9422 GCF_963521695.1 uncultured Microbacterium sp.
GCCCTGATCACCGGGGCACGGCATCCGTCGTCTGTGGCGACCGAGGCGTGGTCCACTCGGTGTCGATTGGCCCGCTGAGGCCGGGGATATCCTGAACCGATGAGCCCGCTACGCCCTCTCGATCAGTCGTCGAAACTGAAAGACGTCCTCTACGAGATCCGGGGGGAGGCCCTCGTTGAGGCCGACCGACTCGAGGCCGAGGGGCACTCGATCCTCAAGCTGAACACCGGCAACCCGGCCATCTTCGGTTTCGAGGCACCGCACCAGATCGTCCGCGACATGATCGCGTCGGTGCCCAACGCCCACGGCTACAGCGACAGCCGCGGCATCCTGTCCGCCCGTCGCGCGGTGGTGTCGCGCTACGAGCAGGAGCCCGGGTTCCCCGCGCTCGATACCGATCACGTGTTCCTCGGCAACGGTGTGTCCGAGCTGATCACGATGACCATGCAGGCGCTCCTCGACGAGGGCGACGAGGTGCTCATCCCCGCCCCCGATTACCCGCTGTGGACGGCGATGACCAGCCTCGGCGGGGGTACGCCCGTTCACTACCTCTGCGACGAGTCGCGCGAGTGGCAGCCCGATCTGGACGACATCCGCTCGAAGGTCACGCCCCGCACCAAGGCGATCGTCGTCATCAACCCCAACAACCCGACGGGCGCGGTGTACTCGCGCGAGATCCTCGACGGCATCGCTGACATCGCCCGCGAGAACTCGCTGCTGCTTCTCGCCGACGAGATCTACGACCGCATTCTGTTCGACGACGCGGTGCACATCCCCATGGCCACCGTCGCGCCCGACCTGCTCTGCCTGACCTTCAACGGTCTGTCGAAGACCTACCGCGTCGCCGGCTACCGCTCCGGCTGGCTCGCCATCACCGGCCCCAAGGAGCACGCGCAGGGGTTCCTGCACGGCATCAACCTGTTGGCATCCACTCGTCTCTGCCCGAACGTGCCCGCGCAGTTCGCGGTGCAGGCGGCGCTGTCGGGGGTGCAGTCGATCGACGCGCTCATCGCTCCGTCCGGCCGTCTCCACGAGCAGAGGGATGCCGCCTGGCAGGGCCTCGAGGCCATTCCCGGCGTCTCCTGCGTGATGCCCCGCGGTGCGCTCTACGCCTTCCCGCGCTTCGACCCCGAGGTGTACGAGATCCCCGATGACGGAAAGTTCGTGCACGACTTCCTGCTCGCCGAGCACGTGCTGCTCGTGCAGGGGTCGGGCTTCAACTGGCCCGCGACCGATCACGTGCGCATCGTGACGCTGCCGGAAGCGCGCGTCATCTCGGATGCCATCGAGCGGCTCGGCAACTTCCTGTCGTCCTGGCGGCCTTGACCGGCGAACACCGCCGTGGTTTCGGCCGCTGACCCGGTGGCGGGTGCGCGCCGCATTCGGCGGTCTCCTGTGCGCGCGGTCTCGGCTGCTCACGCGGCGGGCTCGACGAGACGCGCCCGCCGCGTCGTGTGACGTTCGGCATCGCGGGACGGTGTCTGCGACCCGCCCGACGTTCACAGCAGGCCCAGCGATGTGACCCGCCAGCGACCGTCGAGCCCCTCGAGGCGGAGGGCGACGGCGCGGGTGCGCAGGCGCGTCGACGCGGTCACGGTGGCCTCGACGACGTGATCCGCGGGCGAGGAGAGGTGCACGCTCTGGATGATGTGCGTCGCGCGCGGGGCGGGCATGCCGCGGGCGCTGCGTGCGCGGGCCGCCAGGCCGGCTCGAACGACCACCGTGCGGTACACGTCTTCCGACAGCCATCGGGCGAGCTGGTCGACCTCGCGTACTCCGGCGAGCACCTCGAGAACACCGCGGACGATGTTGAGCGTGAAGGTCTCTGCCGACGGCAGCTCGTGGGCCGAGGTCTTCTGCCGACCGAAGAACTCCTCCGACCGGGATGCGGCTGCGAGCGAGCGCCGCGTCGGGCTCGAGGTGGTGTGGACGTGCGGCTGTGACATGGTTCCCTCCGAGGACGTGGTGCGTGAAGCGAGCGGGGGGTGACGCCGAGAGTAGGGCAGCGGTGGCTCGCGAGCCGGAGCGATCGAGACGCCTGTGGAGGGATGCGGGGTGGATTCGGGGTGGTGAGAAGCTGTCGCCTTGCGCACGATGAATGCAACGTCGGCTCGCGACCCCCGCGCGCCGACGAGCCGGCGGCGGGGGCCGACGATCCGCGTGAGGACGGGCTTCGCGGGCGGTAGGCGGCGTCGCGTTCCGGGCTCGCCGAGATCGCGTGACAGGCGAGGTTTCCGCGTCGGGGCGTCGGCTCGGCGTTCGACTCGAGATCGTCGGGAAGAGGCTCACGGTCCGGGGACGAGAATGCGAACGGGACCAGAAATCAACACAGGAGGGCCTTCCCCTCACGATGTCCCCCGTTCGGGGGAGGAGTCGCGCTCACCCGCTTGCGGAAGGAGTGGACGATCGGTTGCTCGGGCATCTTCCGAGCGTCCGTCTCCCGGTTCGCCCTGCCCTGGTCCCGGCCCTCCGGCCGGCTCACCCGACGGCTCACGAGCGCTCCTACATTCAGCTCCCGGAAGCGGCGGCCTCGACCCTCTCCCGTAGGGTGGAAGGGTGTCGACACTCAGTGAACTCGTCTTCGCCCAGGGCCGCTCCAGCGAGGCCGACGTCGAGTGGTTGCACCGCCTGGCCGGCGACGGGCAACTGTTGGCCGACCTGGCCTTCGCGGACATCGTGATCTGGGTTCCCACCCCCGACGACTCGTTCGTCGCCGTCGCGCACACGCGCCCCGGGGGAGCTGCGACCCTGTTCTACCGCGATATCGTCGGCGACCGGGTGCGGCCGCAGTGGCGCACGCAGGTGCGGGACGCCTTCCTGAGCGGGCGGATCGTCGACTCGGCGTCCCCTGACTGGTTCGAGGAGACGCCGACACGTGTGCGCGCGGTGCCGATCGTGCGAGAACTCTCGCGCGAGGGCGCGGCGGTCACCACCGTCGGCGTGCTGACCCGCCACACCAACCTCGGCGAGACGCGGACGCCGTCACGACAGCAGATCACCTTCAACGACTGCGCCGACGACGTGTTCCGCATGATCTCGTCGGCCGAGTTCCCCGATCTCGCCGCCCCGACGGCCCCTCGCCGCGGCGCCCCTCGCGCCTCCGACGGGCTCATCCGCCTCGACGTCGACGGAATCACGACGTTCGCGAGCCCCAACGCGCTCTCGGCCTTCAACCGCATGGGCTTCGACGACGAGCTCGAGGGCGAGTCGCTGGCCGAGGTGACGGCGCGCATCCTCCCCGCCAAGCGCCAGGACGTCGACGAGTCGCTCCCCGTCGTCGTCAGCGGCCGCGCACCGTGGCGCGCCGACATGGAGGCGCGGGGTGTGCAGGTCTCACTGCGCACGATTCCCCTGCGCGACCGCGGAAACCGTATCGGCGCCATCGTGCTCAGCCGCGACGTGACCGAGATCCGCCATCAGGAGCAGGAGCTCATCACCAAGGACGCGACGATCCGCGAGATCCACCACCGCGTCAAGAACAACCTCCAGACGGTTGCTTCGCTGCTGCGCATCCAGGCTCGCCGCACGCACTCCGACGAGGCACGCGACGCCCTCACGCAGGCCATGCGCCGTGTGTCGGCTATCGCGGTGGTCCACGACACCCTGTCGGAGGGTCTCGCCCAGAACGTCGACTTCGACGACGTCTTCGCTCGCGTGCTGAAGCTCGTCGCCGAGGTGGCGGCGGCGCCGAACACCCGCGCACGCACGCGCTCGACGGGTCAGTTCGGCATCCTGCCGAGCCAGTTCGCGACCCCGCTCGCCCTCGCGCTGACCGAGCTCGTCACCAATGCCGTCGAGCACGGACTCGCCGGGCAAGAGGGAGACGTCGAGATCGCGGCGGAGCGCACGGGGGAGATGCTCGAGGTCAGCGTCCGTGACACCGGCGTGGGACTGCCCGAGGGTCAGGTCGGGCGGGGCCTCGGCACGCAGATCGTGCGCACCCTGATCCAGGGCGAGCTCGGCGGCACGATCGACTGGCACACCCTCATGGGCAGTGGGACCGAGGTCACCATCGAGATCCCGTTGCGCTACATCGGCGGTTCCGCGGCCTGACGGACCGCCGCCACGCGGCATCCGTTCTCGTTCTGGGGTGGGCCGTCCGACGAGCCCCGAGCCTCGCAGGATCACGCGTCCCTCGCAGATTCCGGATGCCACTCTGCGAGCGACGTGCACATCTGCGAGCAGCCGCGCGGCTGGTGCTGATCGCTTCCGCTCGAGAACGCGAAGAAGCCCGCCCCGAGGGGGCGGGCTTCAGCCGTGGAGGGTGGTGTCAGGAGGCGCGGCGTGCGCGGGCGGCGCGGCGCTTCAGGGCGCGGCGCTCATCTTCGCTCAGACCGCCCCACACGCCTGAATCCTGGCCGGATTCGAGGGCGTACTGCAGACAGACCTCGGTGACGGTGCAGCGTGCGCAGACCGACTTGGCCTTCTCGATCTGGTCGACCGCGGGGCCGGTGTTGCCGACGGGGAAGAACAGCTCGGGGTCGACTGTCAGGCAGGCTGCTTTGTCGCGCCAATCCATAGGGGTGCTCCTTGTAACAGAAAATGTGGTCGATTCGGCACCGGCTATCGGGTCCGGTACCCTGGTGGGAACGCGAGCGATTGCTCGCCCCACTTCGCTGTGGGAGCACACGGCTTGTTCCATGCTCCCATAGCGATTCCGCCTGATCAAGAGGTAACCGGCAGGTTTCCGGATCGTAACGGGCCCGCCGTGCCCTTCGGAGGGTTTCGGATGCCGACTCGACTCGCGGCCGCCGCGCTCCTCGGACTCGAGGCCCTCGGTATCCTGGCGCTCGCCGGATGGCAGGTCGTCGCGCTGATCGGCGGTGACACGGACTCGGTGGTGAGCTCAGTCGCCCTCATCGTCCTGACCCTCATCGGCGCGGCCATCGTCGGCGCGTTCGGTGTCGGGACGGCGCGCGATGCCTCCGCGGCGCGCTCGGGCGGCATCGTGACGCAGCTGCTGATCCTGTCGGTGGCCATCGGCGCCGTCACCGGCGAGTGGGCCGCCCCCACCGCCGCCGTGCTCATCGCCCTCCCCGCGGTCGTCGGGCTTGTTCTGCTCGTGCTGGCCGTGCGGCGTGCCGCACCGCGGCGTCGCGACGACGACTGAGCCCTCTTCGACGCCCCGCGAGCGCAGCTCCCTCTCGGCCCCCGGGATACACGTCGTCTGCCGCCCGTCCGCGGCGCGCCGTAACCGTCGTTCGCGATGCCCGTTCCGGGTGCCGGTGACCATGCCGACACCGCGAGATCTGCGCTCGGGCACTCCGCGACACAACGCAGGAGATCCGGTGCCTCGAACGGCCGCACCCCGGTGCGGGAACGGCGTGACCTATAGGACCGCGGCGGATCTCCTGCGTTGTGTCCGCTGTCCTGTGCTCGCCGGCCGGCGGTGCGCACATCCGCGTGGAGACGGCGTCGAGCATGGCCATTCCTCGACACAACGCAGAAGATCCGGGGCCGGGCACGACCGCGCCCCGGTGCCGGAGCGGCGTGGGCAATGAGAACGCGACGGATCTCCTGCGTGATGTCCGCCGGCGAGCTGTGACCGCGCCGGTGCGAAAACCCCGCCGATCGCGAGGGCGATGCCGGGGTTCGCGGCGGATCGAGGTCAGGCGGCGGCGAGGCCGAGGGTCTTGCGCAGACGCGCGACGTGGCCGGTGGCCTTGACGTTGTAGAGCGCCTCGACGATCTTGCCGTCCTCGTCGACGACGAAGGTCGAGCGCAGCACGCCGGTCACGGTCTTGCCGTAGTTCTGCTTCTCGCCCCACGCGCCGTACGCCTCGTGCACCGTGTGCTCGGGATCGCTGAGCAGGGGGAAGGTGAGTCCGTCGCTGTCGCGGAACGCCCGGAGCTTCTCGGGGGTGTCACGAGAGAGACCGAGAACCGTGTACCCGGCTCCCTGCAGGGAGGCCAGGCTGTCGCGGAAGTCGCACGCCTGGGTCGTGCAGCCGGGGGTCTGGGCGGCCGGGTAGAAGTACAGGATCACGCGGCGGCCACGGAAGTCGCTCAGCGAGACGGGGTGCTCGTCTTGGTCGAGCAGGGTGAAGTCGGGGGCGGTGTCGCCCTTGTCGAGGTTCGTCACCCCTCCAGCCTAGAACGCTCGATCGCTTGGAACGTCGTCAGCAGCCGGTGCAGGGAGTCCAGGCGCGCCTCGGCTCCGGGGCCCAGGCGACCGGATGCCACGGCCTCGGCGATCGCGCAGTCCGGCGCGTCGGGGAGGTGGGTGCAGCCGCGCGGGCAGTCTTCGGCCGCCTCGGCGAGGTCGGTGAAGGCGCCGAGCACGTGGGCGGGATCGACGTGGCCGAGACCGAACGAGCGTACGCCCGGGGTGTCGATGACCCAGCCCGATCCGGCGGGTCCCCGATAGCGCAGGGAGACGGCCGACGACGACGTGTGCCGCCCCCGGCCGGTGACCACGTTCACGTGCCCGATCGCACGTTCCGAGCCGGTCAGTGCGTTGACGAGCGTGGACTTTCCGACGCCGGAGTGTCCGACGAAGACGGTGGAGTGCCCGGCGATCGCTTCGCCGATCTCGTCCAGCGGCATGGCGCCCTGCGCGCTGGTGAAGACGCGCAGATCGATGCCGGTGAAGTGCGCGAGGAACTCGGTCGGGTCGGCCAGGTCGGTCTTGGTCACCACGAGGAGGGGACGGATGCCGGCGTCGAGGGCTGCGACGAGGTAGCGGTCGACGAGCCGTTCGCGGGGCTCCGGGTCGGCCGCGGCGACCACGATCAACATCTGGTCCGCGTTGGCGACGATCACCCGCTCGACCTGGTCGGTGTCGTCGGCGCTGCGGCGGAGGAGGGACGTCCGCTCCTCGATACCGACGATGCGGCCGAGCGTACCCTCGCCGCCCGTCAGGTCGCCGACGACTCGTGCGCGGTCGCCGTTGACAATCGGTTGCTTGCGGAGTTCGCGGGCGCGGGTCGCGAGCATGCGGCGCTCGTCGGGTCCGTCCTCGTCGACGAGCACGGTGTAACGGCCGCGGTCGACGCCCAGGACCCGGGCGATCTGCGCGTCGGCGTGGGCCGGGCGACGCTTGGTGCGCGGCCGGTTCGCCTTGGGGTTCGGTCGCGACCGGATCGACGACTCGTCGTAGGCGAGATCGTCGTCGTCGTCGTCAGCGAGCCAGCTCACGCGTGCATCTTCTTCACGCGTCGACCGAGGCGTCGGTGCCGAGCATGGAATGCCAGAGCGCGGCGAACTGGGGGAGGGTCTTGGCCGTCGTTCTGATGTCGTCGACCTGCACGCCGGGGACGCGGAGCCCGATCAGGGCGCCGGTCGTTGCCAGACGATGATCGTGATGCGCCTTCCACCCGCCGCCGACCAGGGCGCGCGGGACGATGCGGATGCCGTCTTCGAGCTCGTGGGCCTCGCCGCCGAGCGCGCGCAGGTTGCCGACGAGGGCGGCGATGCGATCGGTCTCGTGCCCGCGGATGTGCCCGATGCCGTGCAGGGTCGTGGGACCGTCGGCGAAAGCCGCCAGACCGAAGAGCGTGGGGGCGAGTTCACCCGCGGCGGAGAGGTCGAGTTCGACACCCAGGATGCCGTCGTCCCCGGCGGCGACGGTGAGGGCACCGCCGCGGCGGCTGACGCGCGCACCCATCTCGGCGAGGATGTCGACGAGGAGCGCGCCGGGTTGGGTGCTGTGGAGCGGCCAGCCCGTGACCGTGACCGAGCCGCCGGCGACCATCGCCGCGGCCAGGAACGGCGATGCATTCGAGAGGTCGGGCTCGATCGCGACGTCTTTGGCCCGGACCGGACCCGCGGGCACGATCCACTCGCCCGGAGCCGGTCGCTCCACGTGGACGGCGCGGTGGGCGAGCGCTTCGACGGTCATATCGATGTGCGGGACGCTCGGAAGCCGCGAGCCGACGTGGCGCAGCCGCAGGCCCACGTCGAAGCGGGGAGCCGCCAGGAGGAGACCCGAGACGAACTGACTCGATTGGCTCGCATCGATCTCGACCTCGCCGCCGCGCACGTGACCGTGTCCCCGGACGGAGAAAGGCAGAGCCCAGTGCCCGCCGTCGTCGATGTCGACGCCCACGTCGCGCAGCGCCCGGATCATCGCGCCCATCGGGCGGTGCAGGGCGCTCTCGTGCGCGGTGACATGCACGTCACCGCGCGCGAACCCCGCCAGGGGGGTGACGAAGCGCATGACAGTGCCGGCTTGACCGCAGTCGACCGTGGTGCCGCCGAGGAAAGACGACGGGGGAGTGATCAGCAGGTCGGGGCCGAAGGGAGAGTCGGTGTCGATCTCGTCGATGCCCACGCCGAGCGCCCGGAGGGAGTCGATCATGCGCGCGGAGTCGTCGGAGTGCAGAGGGGCGTGCAGCGTGCCCGGGCCGTCGGCGATCGCGGCGAGCACGAGCTCGCGATTGGTCAGCGACTTCGAACCCGGCACCGTCACCGTGGCATCCACGGGACCGGCGGCGACAGGCGCGTCCCACGCGCCGCGGGGCGTGGCGGCGGAGAGGGAATATCCGAGCGGAGTCATCGGTTCCTAGCCTACTGAAAGGGGGACGACACGTGACCGCACTTCTCGAGCGCGACAGCCCACCGGCGAGCATCCCGGCGGCCTTCGACATGCCCGACGTAGACTGGCGCGCGATGGACGACACCGCAGAAGCGGGCTCGCAGGTCGAGCCGCGCGCACAGTTCGAAGAGCAGGCTCTGCCCTTCATGGACCAGCTCTACGCCGCGGCGATGCGGATGACCCGCAATCCCGCCGATGCGGCCGACCTCGTGCAGGAGACCTTCGTGAAGGCCTTCGGTTCGTGGGCGTCGTTCGCACAAGGGACGAACCTCAAGGCGTGGCTGTACCGCATCCTGACGAACACGTACATCAACACGTACCGCAAGAAGCAGCGCGAGCCCTACCAGAGCGCCATCGACGACCTCGAGGACTGGCAGCTCGGCGGTGCCGAGTCGACCACCGCGAGCAGCGCACGTTCGGCCGAGGCCGAAGCGATCGACCACATGCCGGCATCCGTCGTCAAAGACGCCCTGCAGTCGATCCCTGAGGATTTCCGGATGGCGGTGTACCTCGCCGACGTCGAGGGCTTCGCCTACCAGGAGATCGCCGACATCATGAAGACTCCGATCGGCACGGTCATGAGCCGTCTGCACCGCGGCCGGCGGCTGCTGCGCGACCTGCTGTCGGACTACGCCAAGGAGCGCGGCATCAAGGCCGCGACGGGAGAGACGAAATGAGCGACTGCGGCTGCGACAAGGCACGGCGCGATCTGGAGGAATACCTCCGCAACGAGGTCTGCAAGACCGAGGCGAGCGACATCCGTCAGCACCTCGAGAACTGCCCCGGATGCCAGGACGAGGCCCTCGTGGCGCGCACCCTGACCGACGTGGTGGCGCGGGCGTGCAAAGAGACCGCTCCCGACGAGCTGCGCGATCAGGTGCTGACG
>NZ_CAUQWC010000136.1:0-9328 GCF_963521695.1 uncultured Microbacterium sp.
GTCAGCGAACGAGCACGAAGTGGCGCTCGTACGGTGACGACGTGATCCCCATGTTCGTCGCCGAGACCGACTTCGCATTGGCTCCCGGCATCACGGCTGCCCTTCACCGCGCGGTGGAGATCGGCGACACCGGGTACACCCCGCCGCGGCCGGGGATTGACCTGGACTTCGCGGACTTCGCCGACCGTCACTGGGGTTGGCGTCCTGACCCGTCGCGCATCCGCTGGACGGGCGACGTGATGATGGGGGTCGTCGAGGTGCTGCGTGCCGTCACCTCGCCCGGCGACCGCGTGATCGTCACCCCGCCGGTGTACCCGCCCTTCTACGACACGGTCGAAGAGGCGGGCGCGGTTGTGGAGCGGGTTCCCCTGATCGACGACGGCGCGGGCTGGCGACTGGATCTCGAGGGAATCGAGCGGGCCTTCGCGGCCGGCGCGCGATCGCTGCTGCTGTGCAACCCGCACAACCCCACCGGCACGGTGCACACGCGTGAGTCATTGGCCGACCTCGCACGATTGGCGCACCGCTACGGGGCGACCGTCGTCAGCGACGAGATCCACGCGCCTCTCACGCACGCCCCCGCGGTGTTCACCCCGTTCCTGGATGCCGCGCCCGAGGCGACCGCGGTCGGGTACACCGTGACGAGCGCGAGCAAGACCTACAACCTCGCGGGGCTGAAGTGCGCGGTCATCGTGACCGGTGCCGAGGAGACCGCCGCGGTCGTGCGCGCGCTGCCCTGGGAGGTGGAGTGGCGTGCGGGGCTGTTCGGCGTCATCGCCAACCGTGCCGCCTTCTCGGCCGACAGCGACGAGTGGCTGGAGGGGCTGTTGGCCGCTCTCGACCAGAACCGCCGCCTGTTGGCGGACCTGCTCGCCGAGCACCTCCCGCTCGCGCGGTACCGCATCCCCGACGCCGGGTTCCTCGCCTGGGTCGACGTCTCGGCCTACGGGTGGGGGGAGAACCCCGCGCCGTTCATCCGCCGGGAGGCGAAGGTCGCGCTCCACCACGGCCCGCTGTTCGGCGACGAGGGCGTCGGGCACGTGCGGATCAACGTGGGATGCGCGCCCGAGGTGCTGCGCGAGGCGATCGAGCGCATCGGACAACTTGTACCGCGAGGCTGATCTCGACGCCGACCGCCGGCATCCCGAGCGTCTCGCAAGCTCGGCGGTCGAAGACGACGTGATGCGGGGAGTCAGTCAGTCCTCGACGGCGACCATGACGTCGGACGCCTTGACCACGGCGTATGCCTCGACGCCGACGGCGAGCCCCAGCTCGTCGACAGCGTCGTTGGTGATCGACGCGGTCACGATCGAGCCGCCCACATCGATACGAACGTGAGCTGTCGTCGCCCCCTTCGTGATCTCGACGATGGTGCCCTTCAACCGATTGCGCGCGCTGACACGCATGGGTGCTCCTTCGTGTGGCGACGTCGCCCACGGTGGGCTGTCCGACTCGTCGCCCACCCTAACGGCCGCCGGGGGCGAGGGAGCGCGGCATCCCGTGTCTTGTCAGAACTCGGCGCGGCCCGTTCGCCAGTACCCCATGAAGGCCACGGCGCGCCGGTCGACGCCGCGCTCGGTCACGAGGTGACGGCGGAGCGTCTTGATCGCCGACGCCTCGCCCGCGAGCCAGGCGTACAGCGGCGCCTTCTTCAGCGCCGCGCCGCCCTTGGCCGTGCGCGGGACCTCCCAGAGCATGCCCTCGTCGATGTCGACCTCCTCGACCTCTTCGCCGTGCCCCTCGGGCGTCAGCGCGTAGGCCGCCTCCCGCGTCGCGGTGACGAGATGGCCGTGGCGTTCGCCGTCGGCGCGAGAGGCGACGTGGAACGCGAATCCCGGATGCCGGGGGAGGTAGGCGCAGTCCTCGGGGTCGGGCACCTCGAGCACCACCGTGCCCGTGGCATCGGCGGGGAGCTGTTCGAGGATCACGGCGATCGCCGGCGCGGCGGTCTCGTCGCCCGCGAGGAGGTAGTCGCCGGTCTGTGCGGGAGGGACGAAGTCGACGCCGAGGCTCACTTCGGTCAGCGCGGTGGTGGGGGCGAAGACCAGCACCTCGTCGCCGACGCGCGCCTTCTCGATCCATGCCGAAGCAGGTCCGAGCACCTCGTGGGCGACCATGTCGATGTCGATCTCGCGATCGGCGCGTCGCACGGCGCGGGTCGTGTAGGTGCGGAAGGGCAGGCGCTGCTCGTCGGGGAGCTCGCGCCAGGCTGTCCACCAATCGGCACCGATCGGCATGGCATCCAGATCCAGCGTCTCGGTGGGGAAGACGACCTTGATGCGCTGATCGAAGCCGGGGTCGCCGTACTCGTGGAGGTCGTCGCCGGTGAACGTGAAACGTCGAAAGCTCGGCGTGAGGTCGGTGATGCGGGCGAGGCGGACGCGGAAGAAGCGGGAGGTCTCACGAGGGGAGGACATCGAGGGGCTCCTGAACGGTGTCGGCGGCGGGCACGCGTGGGCTGACGTGGTGGCGGCCGCGGGGGAGGACGAGCGGGGTGCCGGAGACGGGGTCGGGGACGACGAGGGCGTCCAGTCCGAAAACCTCGCGGATGAGCTCGGAGGTCATGACGGCGGTCGGATCTCCGGCGGCGATCACGTGACCCTCGCGCAGCGCGATGAGGTGATCGGCATAGCGGGCGGCCATGTTCATGTCGTGCAGGACCATCACCGTGGTGGTGCCGCGGTCGCGGTTGAGATCGGTGAGCAGGTCGAGGACCTCGACCTGGTGCGCGACGTCGAGGAAGGTCGTCGGCTCGTCGAGCAGCAGGATGTCGGTCTCTTGGGCCAGCGCCATGGCGATCCACACGCGCTGACGCTGCCCGCCGGACAGCTCGTCGATCGAACGGTCGGCGAGGGCGCTGAGGCCGGGCGCGGCGAGGGCCTCGCCCACGACCGCGTCGTCACGGGCGCACCACCGGGCGAGCGCGCGCTGGTGGGGGTGGCGTCCGCGGCCCACCAGGTCGGCTACGGCGATGCCCTCGGGAGCGATCGGGCTCTGCGGGAGCAGGCCGAGGATACGCGCGACCTCCTTGGAGGGGCGTTCGTGCAGCGCCTTGCCGTCGAGCACGACGCGCCCGGCCTTGGGCGGAAGCAGACGTGCGAGCGCGCGGAGGAGGGTGGACTTGCCGCAGCCGTTGGCGCCGACGATCGCGGTGATACGGCCGGCGGGGAAGGTGATGTCGAGGTCGTCGACGATCGTGCGGTCGCCGTACGCGAGAGTGAGTCCCTCAGCGGTGAGCGTTCGGTTCGCGGTCACGAGAGGGCTCCCTCGGGGTGGGAGCGCGCGGGGGTGGTCACAGTGAGCCTCCGGAACGGTTGGTCCTGATGAGGAGGTAGATGAGGTAGGGCGCGCCGAGCACGCCCGTGATGACGCCGACGGGATAGCGGTTGTCGAAGGCGAACTGTCCGAGCAGGTCGCTGAGCATGACGAGCAGGGCGCCGACGAGACCAGCGGGCACCAGGAGCGAGCCGCCCGGCCCGATCAGACGGGCGGCGATGGGGCCGGCCATGAACGCCACGAACGCGATGGGGCCGCTCGCCGCGGTGGCGACGGCCAGCATCACGACGGCGCCGACGATGAGCAGCACACGCGTGCGCTCGACTCGAACGCCGAGACCGGCGGCGGAGTCGTCACCCAGGCGCAGGACGGCGAGCCCGCGGGTGTTGGCGACCATGAGCGGCAGAACGACCACGACGGTGGCAGCCAGGGGCAGCAGGCGCTCCCACGAGGCGTTGTTGAGGCTGCCGGTGAGCCACTGCATCGCCGTCTGCAGATCCCAGTTGGCCGCGCGGGTGAGCATCCAGGTCGTGACGCTGTCGAGCATGGCGGCGACGCCGATGCCGATGAGCACGAGTCGCGTGCCGGTGAAGGCCCCGCGACGAGACAGCAGATAGATGGCTCCGGCCGTGGCCAGGGCACCGACCAGGGCGAACGCCGAGACGGCGGCATCCGAGAGGGAGAAACCGATGATCGCGACGACGGCGAAGGCGCTGGCACCCGAGGAGATGCCGATGATGTCGGGGGAGGCGAGGGGGTTACGCAGCATCGTCTGGAACGTCACGCCGGCCATGCCGAAGGCGAGGCCCGAGAGCAGTCCGAGACTGGCGCGCGGAAAGCGGAGTTCGCCGATGGTGAAGGAGGCGCCCGGCACCGTCTGACCGAGGATCACGCGGATGACCTTGTCGGGGGTGTAGAAGGTGTTGCCGACCATCAGCGTCACGACGTAGACCACGACGACCGCGCTGAGCAGGATCGCGGCCACGAGCGTCCGTCGACGCGCGCGGCCGCGCCGGCCGCGGACGAGCGCTGCGACATCGGGCACGGATGCCGTCGCGGCATCGCCCCGGGGCGAGAGGGTCTGCGTGCTCACAGCTCACGCACCTTCTGCCGGCGGACGATCCAGATGAAGAAGGGGGCACCGATCAGGGCGGTGAGGATGCCGACCTCGACCTCGGTGGGGCGCGCGACGAGGCGGCCCACGACGTCGGCGCCGACGAGGAGGATCGCCCCGCCCAGAGCGGAGAAGGGCACGAGCCAGCGGTGGTCGGTGCCGATGAGCATGCGGCAGACGTGGGGCACCACGAGGCCGACGAAGGCGATGGGGCCCGCGACAGCGGTGGCGGCGCCCACGAGCACGACCGCGCCGGCGGAGGCGATCAGGCGCGTGCGCCCCACGTGCTCGCCGAGCCCCGTGGCGACGTCGTCACCGAGCGCGAGGGAGTTCATACCGCGGGAGCAGAGGACGCAGACGAGGCCGCCGATCAGCAGGACCGGCAGGACGACCTGCACGCGCTCCCAGGTCGCACCGCCGATGCCGCCGATCTGCCAGAACCGGAACACCTCGAGCAGGTCGACGCGGGGGAGCAGGATCGCGCTCGACAGCGAGCCGAACGCGGCCGTGGTCGCAGCTCCCGCGAGGGCGAGCTTGAGCGGGGTCGCGCCGCCGCGACCGAGCGAGCCCACGGTGTAGACGAAGACCGCGGCGACCGCCGCCCCCACGATCGCGAAACCCATGTATCCGGTCGAGCTGGAGAGCCCGAAGAAAGCGATGCCGGTGACGACGGCGAGCGCCGCCCCGGCGGAGACGCCCAGGATGCCGGGGTCGGCGAGCGGATTGCGGGTGACGGCCTGCATCGTTAGCCCCGCCATGGCGAGGGCGGCGCCGACGAGCAACCCGAGCACGGTGCGGGGCACACGGGCGATCACCGCGGCTTCCCCGACGCCGCCCCCGCCGGTGAACGCGGAGGCGATCTCGGTGAGGGAGACATCGCGGGTGCCGAGGGCGACGGATGCCGCCGACACCACGACCAGGCCCCCCGTGAGCACCAGCACCCACAGAAGGCGGCGACTCGCCGGACGCCGCAGGGAGGCGGCATCCGGGAGTGCGTCGACGACGGGGGAGCGAGTGGTCACGAGGGGCGCGGTCCGGTGAGGTGGGGGATCAGCCGACGGCGGTGGTCAGCAGGTCGAGGTACTCGTCGAAGCCCCAGCTGATCGACAGCGGCGAGGGGTTGGCCGAGGCGGCGAGGGGGGTTCCGTCTTCGAGGACGGCGATGTGGCCGGCCGCGATGGCGGGGATCTGCGACAGCAGCGGGTCGGCCTGCAGCTGGGCGACGGTGGAGCCGTCGGTGTTGCCGTAGGTGATCCACAGGCCCACGTCGCTGAAGACATCGGCGTTCTCGGAGCTGATGTCGCTGTAGAACGCGTCGATCTCGGCGGAGGTCGTCGTCACCTGCTCGGGCTCGGGCATGCCGAGCTCGTGCAGGTAGCCGGCGCGCGGGTCGTGCGAGGTGTAGTACGTGATCTTGCTGAGATCGGTGGGGTCGGTGAAGGCGAACAGCGGCGCGACGTCGGCGAGCTCCGGGTGCGCGGCGAAGGCCTCCTGCGACTCGGTCTTGATCTGTTCGATGAGGGCGTCGCCCTCGCTCTTCAGGCCCAGTGCCTGGGAGTTGAGCTGAATCATCTGATCGAGCGTGGTGCCCCAGGCGGCGTCGGGGTAGGCGACGACGGGCGCGATCTTCGACAGGGTGTCGTAGTCCTCCTGCGTCAGGCCCGAGTACGCGGCGAGGATGACGTCGGGCTGCGTGTCGGCCACGGCCTCGAAGTCGATGCCGTCGGTCTCGTCGAAGAGCACGGGGGTCTCGCCGCCGAGCTCGGTCAGCTTGTCTTCGACCCAGGGGAGGATGCCATCACCGTCGTCGTCGCCCCAGGTGGCCTTCGCCATGCCCACGGGCACGATGCCGAGTGCGAGGGGGACCTCCTGGTTGGACCAGGCGACAGTGGCGACGCGCTCGGGCTTCTTCTCGATCACGGCCTGGCCGAGGGCGCTGTCGACCGTGACGGGGAACACGCCGTCGGACCCCTGCGCCGCCTCTCCTTCGGGGGACGCGGACGTACCGGCGCAGCCGGTGAGGACGAGGGCGGAACCGACGGCGAGGGCCGCCAGAGCGCGGAATCGGGACACAGAGAGCCTCCTGTGATCTAAGTAAGGACAGGCTTAGCTTAGGTCAGCAATCGGGTGAGAACGCAAACCCGGATGCCGAGACGGGGGTCGAACGGTTCGACGCCGAGCTATCCGACGGGGGAATCCGGATTGCGTACGCTCACGCGGCATCCGGGGTGCGCGGCCGCACGGTGAGAACGCTGTCGGGGGACGTTCGGGAAGGCGACTTATACTGGTTGGCTGGCCATTGTCTGGCCGCTCCCCAAACCCCGAAGAACGGACGTTCGCCGTGCTCGCCGTACATGACCTCGAGATCCGCGTGGGTGCCCGCGTGCTCATGTCCGATGTGGCGTTCCGCGTCTCCGACGGCGACAAGATCGGTCTCGTCGGGCGCAACGGCGCCGGCAAGACCACGCTGACGAAGGTGCTCGCGGGCGATCTCCTGCCCTCGAACGGCGGCGTCGACCGCTCGGGAGAGCTCGGCTATCTGCCCCAGGACCCGCGGTCGGGCGACCCCGAAATGCTCGCACGTACGCGCATCCTCGACGCTCGCGGCCTCGGTTCGCTTGCGCTCGGCATGCATGAGGCGTCGCTCGCCATGGCCGACGACGACGCCGCGGTCGCGGCGAAGGCGATGAAGAAGTACGCCAACCTCACCGAGCGATTCGAAGCGGCGGGCGGGTACGCGGCCGAGGCCGAGGCGGCATCCATCGCCCACAACCTCTCGCTTCCCGACCGCATCCTCGATCAGCAGCTGAAGACCCTGTCGGGTGGGCAGCGTCGTCGCATCGAGCTCGCGCGCATCCTGTTCTCGGACGCCCGCACGATGATCCTCGACGAGCCGACCAACCACCTCGACGCCGACAGTGTCGTGTGGCTGCGCGAGTTCCTCAAGGGCTACAAGGGCGGCCTCATCGTCATCTCGCACGATGTCGAACTCGTCGGCGAGACGGTGAACCGCGTCTTCTATCTGGATGCCAACCGCCAGGTCATCGACATCTACAACATGAACTGGAAGAACTACCTGCGCCAGCGGGTGGCCGACGAAGAACGCCGCAAGAAGGAGCGCGTCAACGTCGAGAAGAAGGCCACGGCGCTGCAGTTGCAGGCCGCGCGCTTCGGCGCGAAGGCGTCGAAGGCCGCCGCCGCCCATCAGATGGTCGCGCGCGCCGAGAAGATGCTCTCCGGCCTCGACGAGGTGCGTCAGGACGAGCGGGTCGCGAAGCTCCGCTTCCCCAAGCCCGCGCCCTGCGGCAAGACGCCGCTCATGGCGTCGGGGCTGTCGAAGTCGTACGGATCGTTGGAGATCTTCACCGACGTCGACCTCGCGATCGACCGCGGGTCGCGCGTCGTCATCCTGGGTCTCAACGGCGCCGGGAAGACGACGCTGCTGCGCATCCTCGCGGGTGTCGACCAGCCCGACACCGGCCAGCTCGAGCCCGGTCACGGCCTGAAGATCGGCTACTACGCGCAGGAGCACGAGAACCTCGACGTCTCGCGGTCCGTCCTCGACAACATGATGTCGGCCGCGCCCCACATCACCGCGACCGAGGCCCGCAAGGTGCTCGGATCGTTCCTGTTCGTCGGCGACGACGTGCTCAAGCCCGCGGGGGTCCTGTCGGGTGGCGAGAAGACGCGCCTGTCGCTCGCGACGCTGGTGGTGTCGTCGGCGAACATGCTGCTGCTCGATGAGCCGACGAACAACCTCGACCCCGCCTCGCGCGAGGAGATCCTCGGCGCGCTCGCGCACTACGAGGGCGCCGTCGTGCTCGTCTCGCACGACGAGGGTGCCGTCGAGGCGCTGAACCCCGAGCGCGTGCTGATCCTCCCCGACGGCGTCGAAGACATCTGGGGCCGCGACTACGCCGATCTGATCACGCTCGCCTGATCTCGCTCGCCTGATCTCGCTCGCGGGGCGGATGGATGCCGGGGCGCCGGCGTCCACGAGATCACCGGGGCACCGGCATCCGCGCGATCACCGGAGCGCCGGCATCCGTGAGGTCACCGGGCGTCGAGCAGGGCGTCTTCGTCGTCGGCGTCGCGGTCGCGCGGACGCTTCCGCAGGCGGTGCAGGGCGACCGGGTCGACGCGGCGGGATTCTTTCGGCGCGGTCTCGGCCGCGGGGACCGGGGTGGAGTCGTCTTCGGCGTCTTCCCGACGGAGTCTGCGCTCGTTCACGATGACGTAGCCGATGAAGGCGAAACCCATCACCGCGAACAGGATCCACTGGATCGCATATGAGAGGTACGGGCCCGGATCGTTGCTCGGCGGGTCGATGGTGAACGGAGCCGTCGCCGGAGCGGGGGTCTCCGACATCAGCAGTCCGTAGGCCCCCTGCTCGAGCGGCCCGGTCTGCTCGGCGACCAGCCCGAGGTTGATCGTGGGCACCTGGCCCGGCTCAGCCGATCGACCCGAAGTGGGCGCCGCCTCGTCGGGACGAAGGCGCACCTCCACGGTGACCTCGCCCGTCGGCGGCACGGGGATCTCATCGGGTGCCGATTGGCTGTTGCCCGGTGGCAACCATCCGCGATCGACGAGGACGATGCGGCCGTCGTCGAGACGGAAGGGCACGAGCTGCTCATAGGCCGCGGAGCCGCCGTGCGCGCGATTGCGCACGAGGAGTTGCTCGTCGGCGAGGTAGCGGCCCTCGAGGCGCACCGGGCGCCATTCATCGTCGGGATTCAGCTCTGCTCCGGGGGCGAGCACCCGCTCCAGAGCGACGGGGGCCGCGTCGTAGTTGTTCTCGACGAGCTGCAACTGCTCGGTGCGCTCGGCGTTGCGCGAGAACTGCCAGTTCGACAGGAACGCGCACGCGATCGCGAAGAGGATCGCGACGCCGACGTACATCGCCCACCGGGCGGCGGCGGGGGTCTCGCGGGCGCTCAC
>NZ_CAUQWC010000137.1:0-9280 GCF_963521695.1 uncultured Microbacterium sp.
GGCGGTGCGTCAGAGCGCGGCGACGCGCGCGTAGTCGTCGACCGTCAGCTGCTCGCCGCGCAGCGTCGGATCGACGCCCGCCTGCTCGAGCATCGCCGACGCCTGGGCCGCGGTCCCACCCAGCACGCCCGCGAGCGCCTGCCGCAGCATCTTGCGGCGCTGCTGGAACGCGGCATCCACGATCTGGAAGGTGCGGCGCCGGTGCTCCTCGGTGCCGCGGGGCTCGGCATCCCGATCAAAACCGACGAGCACGCTGTCGACGTTCGGGACGGGCCAGAACACCTGCCGCGAGACCGTTCCAGCCAGCCGCCACGAGCCGTACCACGCGGCCTTGACGCTCGGGGCCCCGTAGATCTTCGAGCCGGGCGGGGCGGCGAGTCGCTCGCCCACTTCGGCCTGCACCATGACGACACCGCGCTGGAGATAGGGGAAGGTCTCGAGGAAGTGCAGCAGCACGGGAACCGAGACGTTGTACGGCAGGTTGGCCACGAGCACGCTCGGCTCGCCCGGCAGATCGTCGACACGCAGGGCATCGGCGTCGATCACCGTGAGGCGGTCGGCCGGCACGTCGTGCGCCGACGCGGTCGCGGGCAGGCGCTCGGCGAGGCGGTGGTCGATCTCGACGGCGACGACCGAGGCGCCGGTCTCGAGGATCGCCAGGGTGAGCGAGCCCAGGCCCGGCCCGATCTCCACGACGCGATCGGATGCCGTGACCCGCGCTGCGTGCACGATCTTGCGCACGGTGTTGGCGTCGACGACGAAATTCTGCCCGAGCTTCTTGGTCGGGGTGACGTCGAGGTCGGCGGCGAGCCGACGGATCTCGGCGGCACCGAGCAGGGAAACGGGCATTGTTCCACTGTAGTCAGGGCGCCGCCAGAACCCCTCCGGCGCGAGACCCGGGAGTAGCGTGGGCGGGTGAGTCAGACGCAGTCGATCCCCTCCAACGCCTTCACGCTCCGGAGCCCGTACGGGCGACGAGCGATCGGGCTCTCCCTCGCCGCCGCCGTGGGCGGATTCCTCTTCGGGTTCGACTCCTCGGTCATCAACGGTGCGGTGGACGCCGTCGAGAGCAACTTCGAGCTCAGCCAGGTGCTTACCGGATTCGTCGTGGCCGTCGCCCTTCTCGGCTGCGCCGTCGGCGCCGTGGTCGCCGGAGCGCTGTCGGACCGCTGGGGCCGGCTGAAGGTCATGTTGCTGGGCGCCGTGCTGTTCTTCGTCTCGTCGATCGGCGCAGCCCTCACTTTCAGCGTCCCCGACCTCATCCTCTGGCGCGTCATGAGCGGTCTCGGAATCGGCATCGCCTCGGTCGTCGCCCCCGCCTACATCGCCGAGGTCGCACCCCGCCAGATCCGCGGTTCGCTCGCATCGCTGCAGCAGCTCGCGATCACGCTCGGCATCTTCGGAGCACTCCTCTCCGACGCGGTGCTCGCCAATAGTGCCGGCGGCGCCGCCAATGAACTGTGGCTCGGGATGGAGGCGTGGCGGTGGATGTTCCTCGTCGGTGTCGTGCCGGCGGCGGTCTACGGCATCCTGTCGTTCACCGTTCCCGAGTCGCCGCGGTTCCTGCTGGCCAAGGGCCGGACCGATGAGGCCCGCTCGATCTTCGCCCGCCTCGTGCCGCCCGCGGACCTCGAGAAGACGATGAAGGACCTCACGCAGGCGATCGAGACCGACCGCAAGAACGCGAACGTGTCGCTGCGCGGACCGCTGCTCGGCCTCCAGCGCATCGTCTGGATCGGCATCATCCTGTCGGCGTTCCAGCAGTTCGTCGGCATCAACGTGATCTTCTACTACTCCACGACGCTCTGGAAGGCGGTCGGCTTCGAGGAGAGCGACTCACTGCTGATCTCGGTGATCACCTCGGTCACGAACGTGCTGGTGACCCTCGTGGCGATCTTCCTCGTCGACCGGGTGGGCCGGAAGCCGATCCTCCTGACCGGCTCGGTGCTGATGACGGTCTCGCTGGGCGCGATGGCCCTGGCGTTCACCTTCGCCCGGGGCAGCGGCGAGGACGTCTCGCTCCCGGCCCCGTGGGGCACGGTGGCGCTCGTCGCCGCCAACCTGTTCGTCGTCGGGTTCGGCGCCTCGTGGGGACCCCTGGTGTGGGTGCTGCTCGGCGAGATCTTCCCGAGCCGCATCCGCGGTCGCGCCCTCGGCGTCGCCGCCGGTGCGCAGTGGATCGCCAACTTCGCCATCACGGTGTCGTTCCCCGCGATGTCGAGCTGGTCGCTTCCGCTCACCTACGGCATGTACGCACTCTTCGCGGCGCTGTCGTTCTTCTACGTCGCCTACCGCATCCCCGAGACCAAGGGCATGGAGCTCGAACAGGCCGAGACGCTGTTCGTCGACAAGCGCAAGACGAAGGCCTGAGGCGCGGCGGAGGCCGGGCTCGTGTGCGGCGCGCGCGCACGGTTTCCGCGCGGGGATCGGCGTGGCGCCGTCACAATCTGCGCGATTCGCGCAGCCTCTGCGGCATCCGGGACCAGCCCGCTCCGACGTCAGAACGTGCCGTACACCGCGACGGTGTTCGCGGCGACCTGGGCGCCCAGTTCGTCGGCGTCGATGCCCCGCTCCGCCGCGAGGAAGCGCAGCGTGACCGGGATCAGGTAGGGCGCGTTCGGGCGGCCCCGGTACGGTGCCGGCGTCAGGAAGGGCGCGTCGGTCTCGACGAGGATGCGGTCGAGCGGCGTCACGGCGAGGGCGTCGCGCAGGTTCTGCGCGTTCTTGAACGTGACGTTGCCGGCGAACGACAGGTAGTAGCCACGGTCGGCGGCGATGCGCGCCATGTCGGCGTCGCCCGAGAAGCAGTGAAACACGGTCCTGTCGGGCGCGCCGACCCGCTCGAGGGTCTCGAGCACCGCGTCGTGCGCGTCGCGGTCGTGGATCTGCATGGCGATGCCGTGCTTCTTCGCCAGCGCGATGTGCGCCTCGAATGAGCGCATCTGCGCCGGGATGCCATCGGCCCCGGTGCGGAAGAAGTCCAGGCCCGTCTCGCCGATCGCCCGCACGCGCGGCTCGGCGGCGAGCTCGTCGATCACGGCGATCGCGGCGTCCAGCTCGCCCGCCCGCTCGTACTCGGGAGCTTCGTTGGGGTGGATCGCGACGGCGGCGAGCACGCGCGGGTGCGAGCGCGCGGCCCACGCCGACCAGCGCGAGGAGTCGACGTCGCCGCCCGCCTGCACGACGCCGTGCACGCCGACGGTCAGCGCGCGCTCGAGTTGCTCGTCAAGGGACAGCCCGGTGTCGCCGTCCTCGATCTCGAGGTGGGTGTGGTTGTCGTAGACCGGGATGCCGAGCGGCTCGGGCGCGGGCGGATAGCTGACGTCACGGCGACCGTCGGCGCTGCGCTCGCGCACGTACTGGCTGGGGTCGCCCGCCTCGATGGTGCCGCGGGGGCGCTCGACCGGGGTGGACCCGGCGGCCGGCTGCCGGGGGGCGGGCGCGCCGGACGCCTGGGCCGGCTCCGGTGTCACGGGCGTCACGCCTGCTCGACGCGCGGGAACAGCGGGGTGAGAACGGTGACCTTCGCCCCGGCGCCCAGCGCACCCCACTCCCCCGCCTGGCGGAGAGGCTGCTCGACCAGAAGCCCGAGGCCCTCGGCGGCGCCGAGGGCACTCCACAGCTTCTCGGTCGAGCTCGGCATGACCGGCGACAGCAGCACCGCGAGGGCGCGCAGACCCTCGGCCGCGGTGTAGAGCACCGTGCCGAGGCGCTCGCGCTGCGCCTCGTCTTTGGCGAGGGCCCACGGCTCGTTCTCGGTGATGTAGCCGTTGAGCGCGTCGACGATGGTCCAGATGGCGGCGATGGCCTCGTCGATGCGGAAGCGCTCGACGGCTGCGTCGGCGGCTGCGGCGGCATCCGCCACGATCTTCTGAATCGCCAGATCGCCCTCGGCATAGTCGCCGGCCGACGGCACGACCCCGTCGAAGTACTTCTCGATCATCGCGACGCTGCGCGACGCCAGGTTGCCGAAACCGTTGGCGAGCTCCGCCTGGTAGCGGGCCGACAGGTCTTCCCACGAGAAGGACCCGTCTTGCCCGAAGGCGATGGCGGAGAGGAAGTAGAAGCGGTACGCGTCGGAGCCGAAGACGTCGGTGATCTCGGTGGGCGCGATGCCGGTCAGCTTCGACTTCGACATCTTCTCGCCGCCGACGAGCAGCCACCCGTGGGCGAAGACGCCGCGGGGCACGTCGAGACCGGCGGCCATGAGCATGGCCGGCCAGATGACGGCGTGGAAGCGCAGGATGTCTTTGCCGACCACGTGGAACGCGGGCCACCGGCGGGCGAACTGCTCGGGGTCGTTGCCGTAGCCGACGGCGGTGGCGTAGTTGAGCAGCGCGTCGACCCACACGTAGATGACGTGCGAGGAGTCCCAGGGCACCGTGATGCCCCAGTCGAACGCCGAGCGCGAGATCGAGAGGTCTTTCAGGCCGCTCCGCACGAACGAGACGACCTCGTTGCGCGCCGACTCGGGACGCACGAAGTCGGGCTCGGTCTTGTACAGCTCGAGCAGACGATCCTGGAACTCGCTGAGCTTGAAGAAGTAGTTCTTCTCCTGCAGCAGTTCGAGGGGCTTGGAGTGGATCGCGCACACCTTGAGGCCCTCGAAGGGGCCGGTGCCGTCGACGATCTCGGCCTCGGGCTTGAACTCCTCGCAGCCGACGCAGTACAGCGCCTCGTATTCGCCCGCGTAGATGTATCCGCGGTCGAAGAGCGCCTGCACGAACTGCTGCACGCGCTCCTCGTGGCGGGGCTGCGTCGTGCGGATGAAGTCGTCGTTCGCGACGTCGAGCGTCTCGAGAAGCGGGAACCACGACTCGGTGACGAGCTTGTCGACCCACTCCTGCGGCGTGACGTTGTTGGCGGCCGCAGCGCGCAGCATCTTCTGGCCGTGCTCGTCGGTGCCCGTCAGCATCCAGGTGTCGTCGCCCGCCTGGCGGTGCCAGCGCGCGAGCGTGTCGACGGCGACGGTCGTGTACCCGTGCCCGATGTGGGGCAGATCGCTGGGGTAGTAGATCGGCGTCGTGATGTAGAAGGATCGGCCGGAAGTCACCTGAGGATTCTACGCAGGAGGCACCGACACGGCCGACCGTGTGACACCCCGACCGCGCCGCCGTCCGGTCGCCGGAGCCGGCGCGTGAGGGGTCACTTCTCGTCGCCGCGGACGATTCTCAGCGACACTGTCTGGCCCCTCGCGCGCTGTGCAGGCCGAGCCGGACCTCAGCGCTTGACGGCGAGCCCCGCCTGGTACAGCTCGCGCGAGGAGTGACCGGTCTGCGACGCCACCTCGGCAGCCGCCTCTTTGAGCCGCGTCCCGCCGCGCACGAGCTCGAGCACCTGGGTCACGGCATCCGGGAACGCCACCTCGCGGGCCTCGGCTCCGCCCACCACGATCGCGATCTCACCGCGCACGCCCTCGGCGGCCCACGCGGCGAGCTCGGCGAGGGTACCGCGCTTGACCTCTTCGTAGAGCTTCGTCAGCTCGCGGCAGACGGCGGCGGGGCGATCGGCGCCGAACGCCGAAGCGAGGTCGTCGAGGGTGGATGCCAGTCGCGACGGCGACTCGAAGAACACGAGGGTCCGCTCCTCGGAGGCCAGCTGCGCGAAGGCTCTGCGCCGCTCCCCGGGCTTGCGACGCGGAAACCCCTCGAACGCGAAGCGGTCGGTGGGGAGCCCCGCGACGGCGAGCGCGGTGACGACGGCGCTCGGCCCCGGGAGGGCGGTGACGGTGACACCGGCCGCGGCCGCCGCGGCGACGAGGCCGTCCCCGGGGGCGCTCCCCGTCGGCATACCGGCGTCGCTGAGCACGAGCAGATCGTCTTCGCGGGCGAGCTCGACGAGCTCGGCCGCCCGCTCCTTCTCGTTGTGATCGTGCAGGGCGATCAGCCGGGGGCGGTTCTCGACACCGAGGCCCGCCAGCAGACGCTGGGTGGTGCGGGTGTCTTCGGCGGCGACCACACGGGCGTTCTCGAGCGCTTCGACGAGGCGCCTCGAGGCGTCACCGAGGTTGCCGATCGGCGTCGCCGCGAGGATGATCACCGCCCCACCTTATGCTGGGGCGCGTGAGCACCGCTGTCCCCTCTCTGCGTCCCGAGGTGGAGCGCACGCGCCTCGATCGATGGCGCGACGTGCTGCTGGGCGACCCCCGGGGGCTCCGGCTGTGGCGCTGGCTGGCGCCGGCGCTCGTCACGATCGTCGCCGGGGTGCTGCGCCTGTTCGACGTCGGCACGCCGCACGCGCTCGTGTTCGACGAGACGTACTACGTGAAGGACTCGTGGAGCCAGTGGGTGCTCGGCTACCCGTCTGTCTGGCCCGAGAACGCCGATGCGAGCTTCGTCGCCGGCGACACCGACATCTTCACCGGCGTGGGCAGCTACGTCGTGCATCCTCCTCTGGGTCGCATCCTGATCGGCGCCGGCATGGCGCTCCTCGGTCCCGACTCGGCCACGGGTTGGCGACTGTCGGCCGTGGTCTTCGGCACGGCGACCGTGCTGCTGGTCTACCTGCTCGCGCACAACCTCACCCGCTCGATCACGTTCGCCACCGTGGCATCCGGTCTCATCGCCATCGACGGCCTGAGCATCGTGCTCAGCCGCACCTCGCTGCTCGACGTCTTCCTGACCTTCTTCGTCGTGCTGGCGTTCTGGTTCGTCGCGCTCGATCACAAACGCACCGGCGACCGTCTCGACGCCGCCATGGACGAACTCCCCGGCACCACCCACAATTGGGGCCCGCTGCTGTGGGACCGCCCGTGGCTGCTGGCGGCGGGCGCCGCCGCCGGTGCCGCCACGGCGGTGAAGTGGTCGGGGCTGTACCTGATCGCCGCGATCGGCATCTACGTCGTCGTGACCGATGCGCTGGCGCGCCGCCGCGTCGGGATCGTGCAGTGGCCGATGGATGCCGTGCGCCAGGGCCTGATCTCGTTCGTGCTCATCGTGCCGGTGTCTCTCGTGGTGTACCTGACGAGCTGGTCGGGCTGGTTGTTCACCACCGGCGGCTACATGCGCAGCAGCGAAGCTCTGGGCACCGGTCTGCTGTCATTCCTTCCCGTGCCGCTGCAGAACCTCTGGGCGTACCACGAGTCGATGTACGGCTTCCACGTCGGACTCGTGACCCCGCACAGCTACGCCAGCCCCGCGTGGCAGTGGCCGCTGCTGATCCGTCCCACCTCGATGTATTGGCACCAGGACGACTTCGGCGTCAACGGCTGCGCGCTTCCGAACGGCTGCACCGAGGCGATCTCGAGCAACGCGAACCCGCTCATCTGGTGGGCGGGCATCGCGGCATCCGTGTATCTGCTCGTGCGCTTCGTCCTGGTGCGCGACTGGCGCCATGCGCTGGTGCTGACGGGCCTGGGCGCCACCTACCTCCCGTGGCTGCTGTACCCCGAGCGCACGATATTCCAGTTCTACACGGTGGCGATGGTGCCCTTCCTCGTCCTCGCGGTGGCTTTCGCCCTGCAAGACGCCGTGCGGGGCGTCTGGCGGCTCTCCCGCGCCCACGCACAGGTGATCGCGGTGGTGTTCCTGGTCGTCTGCATCGGGATCTCGGCGTTCTGGTATCCGGTGTGGGCGGGCCTTCCCGTCTCGTACGAGTTCTGGCGCCTGCACAACTGGCTGCCCAGCTGGATCTGACATGGCACGGGGTGACGACTGGCTGCACGACCCGCGGCCGATCCAGCGCGTCAAGGTGTTCCGCGACGCGCCCGTCGATGCGCGGGCGTGGCCGGCCGACATCCCCGCCGTCGCTCACTTCCTCGACGTCGCGAGGACCGACGGCTGGGAGTTCGGCGCGGGCGTGACCTTCCTCGTCGGCGAGAACGGCTCGGGCAAGTCGACGCTGATCGAGGGCATCGCCGAGGCGTACGGCCTGCCCGCGGAGGGCGGGTCGACCAATGGCGGCGGTGAGACCCGCCGCACCGAGAGCCCGCTCGGCGAGTGGCTGCGCGTCGAACGCAGCCCGCGCGCCGCGCGGTGGGGCTTCTTCCTGCGCGCCGAGACGATGCACGGCTACTACTCGTGGCGCGACGACCTGCCCGACGCGCCGCCGAGCCTGCATCCGATGAGCCACGGCGAGTCGTTCAACGCCCTGCTCGACGAAGCGCTCGACCACCCCCGCTACGTCGCGGGGCTCGCGTGCCTCGACGAGCCCGAAGCAGCGCTGTCGTTCTCGTCGACGCTGCGGTGGTTGGCATCCCTCGATCGCATGCGCTCGCGCGGAACACAAGTGATCTGCGCGACCCACTCCCCCGTGCTGGCGGCGCTGCCGGGCGCGACGATCCTCGAGCTCGGCGAATGGGGCATCCGCGAGAGCGCATGGGAGGACCTCGAGGTGGTACGATTGCACCAGATCTTCCTCGGCGCCCCGGAGCGGTTCTTACGGCATTTGCTGGACTGAGGGGTCCGTAGGCGGTTCTCATGCACTTTGCGGGGAGCGGCGTGGGCGTGGGCGCGACGATGCTCGCAGAATCACGCATAAATCGCAGATGTGCGGGCGGATCCTGCGAGAAAAGAGCTCGACTGCGAGATTCGACAATGCGCCGACCGACGAGAATCATCGTCGGCTCACTGCACCGCTGTCAATTGCCGCACCGGCCCCCACGCCGGCGTTGCCGAATCGAGGCGCCCGGCCGAACAAGCCTGCGGCCGCACACCCGGTGTCATTGCGCGGTGGCACGTGGACGACCTCCGCTCCGTTGTCGCGGATCTGCTCGGGCGCGGCGCGAAAGAGTGGGAACCCGTCGTAGAACGGGAAGCCGACTTCATCACGGCATCGGTGGTCGACCCGTTCGGTAACGTTCTCGGACTCATCCAGAGCCCGCACTTCGTCTCGCACGGTTCGTGAGGCCCACCATCGACCGCGGACTGGTGCGAGCGAGTGGTCCGTAGGAGCGGGTCAGTCCGGCCGACCCAGCCGAACCCGCGCTCACATCCGACGCACCCGACCCCACGCGTCAGACGAGCGCCCCCGGATCCGTCGTCGGCAGGGCGCACGTGAACGCGCGGCAGTCATATGCCGTCGCCTCGCCTGCCAGGGCGCTCTTACCCGCGAACAACTCGAAGCCCGCGGCGGCGAACGCCTCGGCCTGCGGGGGCGACACCACCGCGACCACGTCAGCGGCGACCCGACGCGCGGCGTCGGCGATCTCGGCATCGGGCTCCCCCACCACGACGACCTGACGCGGCGCGGATGCCAGACCCACCGCCACCTCGAGGATCGCTCCGTGCGCGAGGGGCGTCGACAGCGCGGTCTCGGCGGCGGCGCGCACGAGCGTCTCGGC
>NZ_CAUQWC010000138.1:0-9270 GCF_963521695.1 uncultured Microbacterium sp.
CGTCAGCACAATCTGGGGTGCACGCCCACGCTTGGTCGAAAAGCAAACTGACCGTGACGAACGTACCCTCATCAGTGGCTACGTTGGCTTAGGGTCGCGTTCCCCCGCACTGGCCGACTCGGCTGCTACGGCCGCAAAATCGCTTGGGTCAGGCGAACAGACGCTGAAGGCGCTGCACGCCCTCGAGCAGCTGCTCATCGCCGAGCGCGTACGACAGCCGCAGGTACCCGCTGGGGCCGAAGGCCTCGCCGGGAACCACGGCCACCTCGGCCTGCTCGAGGATGAGGTCGGCGAGCTCGAGCGAGGTGGCAGGGGTCGCACCGCCCCACTCGCGGTTCAGCAGGCCCCGCACGTCGGGATAGACGTAGAACGCGCCGAGGGGGTTCGGAACCTCGACGCCGTCGATCTTCGACAGTTCCGACACGATCAGGCGGCGGCGGCGGTCGAACGCCTCACGGAACTGCTCGACCTCGTCCTGGGGGCCGTTCAGGGCTGCGGCGGCGGCACGCTGGGCGACATTGTTGACGTTGCTCGACAGGTGCGACTGCAGGTTGGCGGCGAGCTTCATGGCATCCGCCGGTCCCACCATCCAGCCCACGCGCCATCCGGTCATGGCGTAGGTCTTGGCGACGCCGTTGAGCAGGATCGTCTGCTCGGCGAGTTCGGGAACGGCCTCGACGATCGAGACGGCGCGGATGCCCTCGTAGGTGAGGTTCTGGTAGATCTCGTCGGTGATGACCCAGATGCCGTGCTCGAGAGCCCAGCGGCCGATCTCGGCGGTCTCCTCGGCGGTGTACACCGAGCCGGTCGGGTTCGAGGGCGAGACGAACACGAGCACGGTCGTCTTGTCGGTGCGGGCGGCCTCGAGCTGGGCGACGGTGACCTTGTAGTCCTGGTCGGCGCCGGCGAACACCTCGACCGGTGTGCCGTCGGCCAACGCGATGGCCTCGGGGTAGGTCGTCCAGTACGGAGCCGGCAGCAGCACCTCGTCGCCGGGGTTCACCACGGTCTGGAACGCCTGGTACACCGCCTGCTTCCCGCCGTTGGTCACGATGACCTGCGACGGGGCGACCTCGAGTCCCGAGTCGCGCAGCGTCTTGGCCGCGATCGCCTCGCGCAACACCGGGAGACCGGCGGCGGGGGTGTAGCGGTAGTTCGCCGGGTTCTGCAGCGCCTCGGCTGCGGCATCCACGATGAACGAGGGGGTCGCGAAATCGGGCTCTCCGGCCGCGTAGGAGATCACCGGACGGCCGGCGGCCTGGAGGGCCTTGGCCTTGGCGTCGACCTTGAGGGTCGCGGACTCGGCGATGGCGGATAGCTTGCGGGAGAGGGGAGCACGGGAGGTCACGGACCCGAGCCTAGTGTTCCGATCCCGGCGCGCCGAGGGTCAGATCGCCGATCCCACCCACAGCAGGAAGGGCGGAAGGAGCATCAGGATGCCGACCACCACCGCCACGATCGAGATCGCCCGTGGGCCGCGGCGTCTCACCCCCACCACGACTCCGACCGCCCCGAGCACCACGACGAGGGCGCCGTCGAGGACGAGGAGGGGCAGGAGCACGATCCCGAGCCACCAGATGGCGTTCATCTCGGGGATCAGGCCGATCAGGACCACCGCCAGCGTCGGCAATACCACGAGGCTCGCGAGGCAGACCGCGACGATGCCGAGAACGTCGATGCCGCGCCGGGGCAGCGGGGGAGGCGGGGGCGTCATGCCGTCACGCTAGCGCGCCGCCGGCGCGATACACGGGTCGGTTACCGTGAGCGGGTGACAGCGCTCACCACGCCCCTCCGCTCCCGACGCCGTGGACTCGGCTCGCTCGTCCGGCTGGGAGCTGCGACCGCACTCGTCGGCGTCGGCGCGGGTCTCGCCGTGCTGCTGCTCGTCTGGACCGTCCACAGCCTGGAGCACCTCGTGTGGGGTCACGAGGACGGCCCCTTCCTCGACGGCGTCGCCCTCCCCGACCCCTGGTGGCTTCCGATCGCGACGGTGGGTGGGGCCGGGGTCGTCGCCGCCGTCGGGTGGTACCTGCTCCGCCGGTTCGGCCGGCGCCTCGCCACGGTCGAGCAGGGTGTGGACGGGGCGCCGATGCCGTGGTGGGAGACCCTCGTCGACACCGTTCTGCAGGTGGGGTCGGTCGCGATGGGAGCATCGATCGGCAAGGAGGTCGCGCCGCGCGAGCTGTCGGCGATGGCGGGGTCGAAGATCGTGCGGTGGTTCCGCCTCGACGCCCGATGGTGCCGCATCCTCATCGCCGCTGCTGCCGGGGCCGGTCTCGCCGCCGTCTACAACGTGCCCCTCGGCGGTGCCCTCTTCGCCATCGAGATCCTGCTCGCGCAGTTCAGCGTCGGCGCTGCGGTGGTCGCGCTCGCCGCCAGCTCGATCGCGACGCTCGTCGCGCGGCCGCTCGTCGGCGACGGATCGCTGTACTCCGTGGCACCCGTCGAGGTGAACGCCTCGCTGATCGTCGCCGCGATCCTGATCGGTCCGCTGATGGGGTGGGGCGCGTCGAGTTTCTCCGCCGTGACCAGGACGCTCGCGCGGTTCCGTCCCGAGGGGTGGCGGCTGCTCGTGGCCCTGCCCGTCGCGTTCGCGGCCGTCGGAGCGCTCGGCGCGGTCTTCCCTCTCATCCTCGGCAACGGTCGCGCGTTGGCGGCGGCAGGCTTCGACCTCTCGCAGCCCGCGGTCCTGCTCATCGCGCTCGCGGTGATGAAGTACATCGCGACCTCCGTCTCGCTCGGTGCCGGGGCGATCGGCGGCACGCTGCAGCCGTCGGTCGCGATCGGCGCGGCACTGGGCGCCGCAGCGGCCGCCGGTTGGGCGTTCGTGTGGCCGGGAGCCGATGGCACGGCGTTGGCGATCGTGGCGGCTGCTGCCTTCCTGGCATCCACGATGCGTGCGCCCCTCACCGCGATCGCGCTCGTCATCGAGTTCACCGACACCGGTTTCACCCTGTTGGTGCCGATCTTCCTCGCCGTCGCGGGCTCGCTCGCGGCCTCGCGCCTGACCTCGCGCGAGAGCCTCCGGCGCTTCGCGCCGATGGATCCGGCGCGCGCGTAGCGTTCGCCGGCAGGCGAGACGGCCGTGGCGGTAGCGGTGCGCGGACGTTCGTGTGCCGTCCTGCGGGTGCGGCGGCGGGCGTGCCGGTTCGGTGGCTCCGATGGACGGCGTGTCGCGGTCGCGATCCGCATGACGGCTCAGGATGCCGAGTTGGGGGTGCCCGTGCCGGGGTGTGGACGTCTGAAAGAGGCGGTGCACCTTCCGTCAGGTGCTGTCAGCGACGGTGCAGACCGCGCGACACGTGGCCGAGGATGGCTGCCTCGACGGTTGGCCAGTCGTGCACGACCATGGCGTAGTCGAAGCGCAGGGTAACGAATCCCCACGCTGCCGCTTGCGCATCACGCATGAGGTCCTTGTGGCGACGCTCCGGGCCGGCGTGGTTCGCGACGCCGTCGACTTCGACGACAAGCGCGTCCCCGATCAGGACGTCGATCCGCCCGACCGAGTACAGCGATACCTGGGTGCGGATATCGAGACGCAGATGTCGAAGGCGCCAACGGAGAAGTGACTCCAGTCCGCTCTCGGCATCATCTCGTGCGAGAGCGATTGCCTCGCGGACGGCCGGAGAGGTGTTTCGGGCGAGTCCGGCGAGATTGACCCGACCGATTGCGCGCTGGTGGAGTGCCGATTCGAGAGCGACGAAGAAACCCTCGACGCCGCAGCAGGTCAGGATCTGACGCAGAATTCGTTCCGTCGAGGGCAGGTCGAAGCGGACCCGCCCGTCGTGGTCCCAATGCTCGACGCACGCAAACGAATCGTGGCGGTGGCCGTGTCCCTTCGGCTCGAGACCGACGTGAAGCTGACCGTCGTCTGCGAGGACCCAGAGACCTCGGTGTCGCGCGGCGCTAAGGCAGGCGAGGGCCCCGCCATGCTGCGCAGCCTGGCGTCGGGGCGCGCAGACACCGACGTCGGCATAGATCCCTCTTCGGAGTCGCACGAGCGCACCGCTGACCAACGCCTGCTCAATCTCGGCACGCGGGGTGCCCCTTCTCAGCAGGTCGAGACGACGATAGACATGATCGGCCGAGGAGCACATGTCGGGATTCTGTGCGATCTGTTCGAGCCCCGCAGGGCAGGCGCCACCAACTGTGGACAGACTCCCACGACCGACCGAAGAGGAGGACGCGCTGGCGGCGGCTCGACGGATCTGTCGTGCGGATGCGGCGGGTGAATCGCCGCGAGCGACGAAGGATATCCCCGCGTGTCGAGCGCGCTGTCCGCGGGACGGTCGGGACGGCCGAGCCGCCCCTCCCGCCCGACTACTCCGACAGCCGCAGCGCGGCCCACAGCTCCGCACGGGCGGCGAACGACGACAGGTCGCGCTCGGCGACGCGCTCGGCCTGGGCGATGCGGGCGCGCACGGTGTGTCGGTGGATGCCGAGCGCGTGCGCCGTCGCCTCGTGCGAGCAGTCGTTGGCGAGCCAGGCGTCGAGCGTGTTCATGAGCGCGGAGCCCTGTTCGGCGTCATGAAGGCGGAGCGGGGCGAGGCTTCCGGCGGCGACCGTCCGTGCCGCTTCCGAGCCGAGGGCGGCGATGAGTCCGGCGCGGGCGGTGTCGGCGAAGTCGGCGATACCGGGCGTCGAGACCCGATCCCGTGCGGTCCGCGCCTGGGTGAGGGCGCGGGAGAACCCGTCGTATCCCGTCGCGGCCGAGCACCCGATCACCGTCTCGAACCGGTTGGCGATCTCGGCGAGCAGCTCGCGTGCGCCCGCCGGCACCACGATGACCAGGCCGTCGTCGCCCCGGCCGAAGAACACTTCGCCGCGGTGCTCCTGTCCGCGGCGCTCCAGCCACTCCGTGAGTGCGGTGGAGCGGGCGGATGCCGCGGGGGTGAGGGCGACGATGACGGGAGCGGCGGGCAGCGGGCCGAAGAAGTCGCGCGCAGCGCGGCGCGCGAGCGCGGGATCGTCGCCGATCAGCGACTGGACGAGGCCCGCGCGGAACATGCTGATCGCCCGCCCCAGACCGTCCTGCTGCTCCAGCGCGAGCGCGGCCATCGCCACCACCGCGGTCACGACGCTGCGTGCTTCGTGGTCGAGGTCGGAGGCTTCGATCGCGAGGGCGCCGCGGAGGTGGCCGCCGCGACCGAGCGTCTGCACGGTCACTGACGTGTCTCCGACGCGGATCGCGCCGGCGGCCCGCGTTCCCCGACGCAGCATCGCGGTCACCTCGGCCGCGACGGCATCCACCGCGGCCGGCGCCAGGGTGCCCACGGGGTGGGCGTCGCGGAGGGCCCCCGCGGCATCGAACAGCCCCACCCAGCAACCGAGCTGGCGAGACAGCTCGGCGAGGGTGGCCGAGAGGCCGTCGGGGCGGAGGGCTGCGAGCGACACGGCCCGCTGCGCCGCGAGCGACCAGCTGCGGCGGGCGTAGGCGTCGGCGGCGATGGCTTCGGCGCCGGCGCGCGCCACCGCGATGAACGGCGTGCGGTACGGCACCTCGAAGATCGGCATCCCGGCCGCCACGCACGCCTGGGTCAGGGCCGGGGGGATGCCGTCTCGAACGACTTCCGTGCCGAACCCCAGCGCGCGGACGCCGCGGGCGACGAGTCGTCCGACGTAGGCGACGTAATCCGCGGTGGTTGCGCCGGCGAACTGCGTGCCGGTGGTCAGCAGCACCAGCCCCTCGCTGAGGAAGGGGGTCGGGTCGGCGAGATCGCTGGAATGCACCCAGCGCACCGGTCGGTCCAAGCTGCCGGGGGTGAGGTCGTGCTCGTCGACGACGAGCTGCAGGTGCAGGTCGCGCCGCGCGAGCAGGGCTCGCAGGCTCGGCGGAGTGACGGCGGTGTCGACCATGCTTGCTCCTGTACGAGACGTATACGACGGTGCGAGCGACTGTACAGCCAGGAGAGTGCGGGGCGCGTCGCGCCGTCCGTAGCATCGCCGCCATGAGCCTCGACATCCTCCCCACCGTCGGCGGTCCGTCCCTCGCCCAGGAGCGCCGCCTCGTCACCGCCATCCCCGGCCCCCGCTCGCAGGAGTTGCTCGACCGCAAGGCCGCGGCCGTGGCATCCGGTGTCGGACACACCGTTCCCATCCACGCGGTCGCCGCGGGTGGCGGAGTCGTCGTCGACGCCGACGGCAACTCCCTCATCGACCTCGGCTCGGGCATCGCCGTCACCAGCGTCGGAAACGCCCACCCCGCCGTCGTCGCCGCCGTGCAGGAGCAGGTCGCCGCCTTCACCCACACGTGCTTCATGATCTCGCCCTACGACTCCTACGTCGCCGTCGCAGAGGCGCTGAACCGCCTCACCCCCGGCGACCACGCCAAGAAGAGCGCGCTGTTCAACTCCGGCGCCGAGGCCGTCGAGAACGCCGTGAAGATCGCCCGCAAGTTCACGGGACGTCAGGCCGTCGTCGCCTTCGACCACGCCTACCACGGCCGCACCAACCTCACGATGGCGCTCACCGCGAAGAGCATGCCGTACAAGAGCGGTTTCGGCCCGTTCGCGGCAGAGGTGTACCGCGCCCCGCTGTCGTACCCGTTCCGCGACGGCCTGTCGGGCCCCGAGGCCGCCGCCAAGGCCATCTCGCTCATCGAGAAGCAGGTGGGCGCCGACAACCTCGCCGCCGTCATCATCGAACCCATCCAGGGTGAGGGCGGCTTCATCGTGCCCGCCGACGGATTCTTGAACGCGATCGTCGACTGGTGCCGTGACAACGGCGTCGTTTTCATCGCCGACGAGGTGCAGTCTGGCTTCGCCCGCACCGGAGCGATGTTCGCCAGCGAGCACTTCGGCATCGTCCCCGACCTGGTCACCACCGCCAAGGGCATCGCCGCGGGTCTGCCCCTTGCGGCCGTGACCGGACGAGCCGAGATCATGGATGCCACCCACATGGGCGGCCTGGGCGGCACCTACGGCGGCAACCCGGTCGCGTGCGCCGCGGCTCTGGCATCCATCGACGCGTTCGAGAACGAGGGACTCATCGAGCGCGCCCGCGAGATCGGCGACCTGCTGAAGGGCCGTCTGCACGCCCTGCAGCAGGGCGACCCGCGCATCGGCGACGTCCGCGGCCACGGCGCGATGATCGCCGCCGAGTTCGTCGACCCCACCACCGGCGCCCCCGACGCCGCCCTCACCGCCGCAGTCGCGAAGGCGTCGATCGCCGAGGGCGTCATCGTGCTCACCTGCGGCACCTACGGCAACGTCATCCGGTTCCTGCCCCCGCTGTCGATCGGTGACGAGCTGCTGCACGAGGGCCTCGACGTCGTGGCGGCAGCCCTCGCCCGCAACTGACGACCGTCCCGGCGGCGGACTCCACCGCCGACGGGACCAGGACTCCCGCCCAAGTCGAGCGGCCCCACACACGTAGACGTGAACGAGAAGGAAGAAGATCCCATGGACGAGATCACCCGCGACGTGGTCGTCATCGGAGCCGGCGCCGCCGGACTCACCGCCGCCAACGACCTGCGCAAGGCCGGTCTCTCGGTCGCCGTTCTCGAAGCGCGCGACCGCGTGGGCGGGCGTCTGTGGACCGATGTGATCGACGGAGCGATGCTCGAGCTCGGTGGACAGTGGGTCTCGCCCGACCAGACTGCGCTGATCGACACCGTCGCCGACCTCGGCTTGTCGACCTACAGCCGCTACCGCGAGGGCGACAGCGTCTACGTCGGCGCCGACGGTGAGGCGAAGCGCTTCACGGGGGAGATGTTCCCCGTGGCCGCCTCGACCGAGCAGACCATCGACGAGATCACCGCGCGACTGGATGCCATGGTGGCCGAGATCGACCCCGACAAGCCGTGGGAGCACCCCCGCGCCGCCGAGTGGGACAAGGTCTCGTGGGACGCGTGGCTCCGCCAGCAGACCGACGACGATGAGGCTGTGCGCAACCTCGCGTTCGCCACGGGCTCGGCGATGCTCACCAAGCCCACGCACACCTTCTCGCTGCTGCAGTCGCTGCTCATGGCGGCATCCGCCGGCTCCTACTCTCACCTCGTCGACGCCGACTTCATCCTCGACAAGCGCGTCGCGGGCGGCCTGCAGCAGGTGCCCGAGCTGCTGGCCGAGCGTCTCGGTGACGACGTCTTCCTGAACCAGCCGGTGCGCCGCATCGTCTGGGGCGCCGACTCGGCCATGCCGGATCGCCCGGCCGACACGGGTCAGCGAGTTGCGGACCTCCAGGCGCTGACGGCTCGCGTCGCGGCTGCGGCATCCTCCTCCGACGGGGTCACGGTGATCGCCGACGGCGTCACCGTCCGCGCCCGCTTCGCCATCCTCGCCCTGGCCCCCGTGCTGTACTCGCGCATCTCGTTCGAGCCGCCGCTGCCGCGTCTGCAGCACCAGATGCACCAGCACATCTCGATGGGATTCGTCATCAAGGTGCACGCGGTGTACGAGACGCCGTTCTGGCGCGAACAGGGCCTGTCGGGTACGGCGTTCAGCCCCTACGAGCTGTGCCACGAGGCGTACGACAACACCAACCACGGCGACGAGCGCGGCACCCTGGTCGGCTTCGTGTCGGACCAGAACGCCGACGACCTCTTCCGCCTGAGCGCCGAGGAGCGCAAGGAGCGCATTCTCGAGTCCCTGTCGCGCTATTACGGGCCCGCTGCGAAGACGCCGGTCGTCTACTACGAGAGCGACTGGGGCACCGAGGAGTGGACCCGTGGCGCGTACGCGGCGAGCTTCGACCTCGGCGGCCTACATCGCTACGGTGCCGACCAGCGCCAGCCCGTGGGCGCGATCCATCTCGCGTGCAGCGACATGGCCGGGGCGGGTTACCAGCACGTCGACGGGGCGATCCGACAGGGACACCGCGCCGCCGACGAGATCCTCGAGCGGACGCGCGGATGAGCGGCGACCGCGTCGTCGTCGGCTACGCGGCCACAGACGCGGGTGCCGACGCCCTTGCGCTCGGTGCGCGCCTGGGCGCTGTGCTCGACGCCCCCGTCCACGCCGTCGTCGTCCTGCCGTCTGCCGAGGGCAATGTCTCGATCCCGACCGACGCGTCGTACGAGCGTCTCGTCGAAGACACCGCGCGCGGATGGCTGCGCGACGCGCTCGCATCGTTCCCCGGCATCCGGGGCCACGTCCGATACGCCTCCGCCGTCTCGGACGGTCTCGTGTCGGCCGCGGAAGAGTTCGACGCCGGGGTCATCGTCGTCGGCACCGGCCGGGGAGGCCCGCGCGGTCGTCACCGCCTCGGCACCACGGCCGAGGAGCTCGTGCACTCGGCTCCGGTCCCCGTCGCCCTCGCGCAGGAAGGGGC
>NZ_CAUQWC010000139.1:0-9241 GCF_963521695.1 uncultured Microbacterium sp.
TGTTGAGGGCGCGGACGTGGCCGAACTGACGCGAGAGACCCCGCGCCTGCAGCACCGGGACGGCGGTGGTGACTGACGACATCGTCAGCTCCTTTCGTTGGTGACAAGGGATCCCCCGTCGGCGACGAGGGAGGAAGAGAGGAACGACTCCGCGACGACCTCGAAGGAGTCGGACGACACCGCGAACGCGGCGAAGAGGGCCGCGCCGTACGCGGTTCCCTCGTCGTGGGTCGAGACCGTGACATCCGGCAGGAGCGCGGAACGGGAACGGACGACGGACGCCATGGTCGACCACCCGCCGGTGAGCACCGTCGAGGTGGGAGGGGCGACCTCGCGGTCCATCACCGCCATGCACTCGGCGAGCATGTCGTTGCCGTGGCGCAGGGCCGCTGCGAACAGCTCGGCGGGGCTGAGCCCGTCGCTCTGCGCGACGATCTTCAGCACGCCGTCGTCGTTGCGCGCGCCCGAGACCTCGAGGCCGCCGTCGGCGAGGGTGCCGTCGACGGGCAGTGCCATCGCCGCCTCGTCGATGCGCGCCCGGCCCATGGCATCCGCGATCCCGAGCAGTTGCAGCACGCGCCGCATGAGCAGTCCCGACTTCGTCCCCGCCAGCAGCACGTACTTGCCCGGGATGACGTGGCGCACGCAGTTGATACCCGCGTGGGCGAGACGCTCGCGGGCGGCGAACGGCAGGGTGTCGTCGAGGACGCGGACGAGCGCCTCGGCCGTTCCCATCGAGTCGTAGAGCTGGCCGGTGTGGGTGGCGCCGACCGCGACGGCCGAGACGAGGTGGTCGTGCCCCGCGATGGTGAGGGCGGCGCCCCGGAAGCCCGCGGGCATGGCGGGGTCGCTCAGCACCCCCACGGCCTCCCCCGCGCTCACCCGCGCACCGAGGATCGTCTCGTCGACACCGAGTACGTCGAGGGCGGCGCCCCACGGGGTGCTGTCGTCCTGGTCGAGCAGGCCGGTGCGCGAGGCGAGCGAGTACTCCGCCACGCGCGGCCCGCCGAGCGCGTGCACCACGTACTCGGGCACGTTGAGGAAGGTGCTGCCCGACAGCGGGATCCCGATGTCTCGCAGGTGCAGCAGCTTCGCGATGGATGCCAGGGGCCCGACCGGCAGCCCGGTGCGGCCGAGGAACTCGGCGCGGAACGCCGCGGGCGTCGCCATGATCTGCGCCGCGCCCCGGGGGTCGAACCACGCCATCAGCGGCGCGAGCGCCCGGCCCGCGGCATCCAGCAGCACTCCGGCCTCGGCCATGCCCGAGACGGCGAGCGCGACGATGCGGTAGCCCGCGTCGAGGCGCACGTCGGCTTCGGCGGCGAGGTCGCGCACGACGGCGATCGCCTCATCGGCCGTCATCTCGGCCCGGCCGTGGTCGAGGTTGGTCCAGGGCGAGCGCCGACTCACCACGAGCACCTGGCGTCCCTCGGGGGTCGCGACCAGCAGCTTCGTGCTGGTCGAGCCCATGTCGATTCCCACGACGTAGTCGGTCACCGCACGTCACCGCCGTTCAGGGTGCCGGGCCAGCCGGCACCGGGGGCGCCGACGAGGATCTCGGCGCCGCCGGTCAGACGCCACGTGCCGAAGGCGTGCGGCACGGCGTAGACCTGTCCGCGCTCGACGTCGACGGTTCCCGCATCCGAGACCAGAGCACCCGCGCCCTCGCGCACCAGCACGACGGCGAAACCCGCGTCGCGCGGAACGGTGTCGCCGGCGGCGTCGAACAGGCGGAAGTACGGGTCGGCGGAGTCGGGCAGCAGCGAGCGGAAGGCGGGGCCCGCCGGCGTCGTCCCGACCGCGCTGATCAGCGCATCGAGCGCATCGGCATCCAGCTTCTCGGTCGAAACGGCGGGCATGACGGCGTCGAAGCCGAGGTCGAGGTGCGATTCCTCGCGGGTGGACGTCGTGACCGACCACTCCAGCAGGATCGAGAAGTCGGTGGGCTCCTGCACCTCGGCGACGAAGATGCCACCGTCGATCGCGTGCACGGTGCCGGCGGGTACGAGCACGCCCATCCCGGGGCGGACGACCACGCGGTTCATCCGCGAGAGCATCCACTCGCTGTCCTGCGCGTCGCGGCGGCGGTCGAGTTCGTCGCGGTCGACCGCCCGGTTCCAGCCGACGTGCACGGCGCAGTCGTCCTCGGTCTCGAGCACGTACCAGGCCTCGGTCTTGCCGTACGGGCAGTCGAGGTGCGCGCCCGCGAAGCCGCGGTCGGGGTGCACGTGTACGGGGAGGCGCTGACGCGCGTCGAGGAGTTTGACCAGGATGCCGAGATCCGCGGCATCCCTCCCGCCCCGGGCTCCCACCCACGCGGCACGGTCGGCCGTGACGAGGTCGCGCAGATAGTCGCCGTCGTCGGTGATCGCCAGACCGATCTCGTCGGACCCGAAGCGCGACACGGTCGAGCCGAGCCACTCCTCGGGCTGGCGGTCGGTCTCGGGCACGATGCCGCGGAGGGCCGCGATGCGATCGCCGCCGAGGTAGAAGTGCTGCACGGGGTTGGGGGGCAGCAGGACGGGCTTCATGCCGGGGCTCCGATCGGGGCTGCGGCCGGAACGGCGGCATCGCCGCCCGGCTCGGGGTGGACGAGGGTGAGGGCGGTCGCGACGAGGGTTGCGGCGGGCTCGACGAGGGCGGACGGGAGCGCGGTCGACGTCGCGGAATCGGAACGCTGCAACAGAATCGGATCAGAGGCGACGCCGCGTCCGAAGCCGTTGCGTCGCTCCGATTCCGTGGATGCCGCACCCGCCGGAGCGACCTCACCCGATCCACGCGCCACGAGGCGTGTCGGCACGACGATACGTTCGGGCCCCTCCCCGGGACGCACCGCGCGCTCGCGGAGGAGCCGGAAAGCGGCCGTGGCGAGAAGCCGCGGGTCGTGGTCGACGAAGGTGATGCCCGGATCGAGCACCTCGGCGAGGGTGAAGTCGCCGAACGAGATGAGTGCCGGCATCCGCAGTCCCCTCGCGCGGATGGCGCGGACGGTGCCGATGGAGGCGAGGCTCGTCGCGCACAGCAGCGCGGTGGGGGCGTCGTCTCGCTCGAGAAGACGGGAAGCCTCAGCGGCTTCCCCCCGCCCGAAGCGTTCGTGCGTGACGACCAGCGACGGGTCGAACGGCAGCCCCGCGGCCACGAGGGCGGAGCGGTAACCGGCCAGCCGGTCGCTGACGGTGGGGTAGGGCACGTCCTCGCCCATGAAGGCCACGCGTCGGTGTCCCTGAGAGATCAGCGCGGCGGTGGCCTCGACGGCCGCCCCGAAGTCGTCGATGACGACCGCGTCGATGCCGGAACGCACCCGGTCGATGCAGACCACGGGAAAGCGGGCGCGAAGGGCCGCGAGGGTCGAGGCCGCGACCGCGACGGGCGCCACGATGAGCCCCGCCAGTCGGTGCCCGGTGAGGCGTTCGAGCTGTGCGCTCTCGCGGGCGGCGTCGTAGCCGGTGCTGGCGAAGATGACGCTGAGGCCCTCCGCGACCGCGAGTTCTTCGACGACGCTGACGAAAGCGGCGAAGAAGGGGTCGCTGATGGCGTCGATCAGGATGCCGATGGTGTCGGCGTCGCGGCGCTTGAGCTCGCGAGCACTCCGGTCGGGCACGAAGCCGAGCTCGCGGACGGCGCGCAAGACGCGTTCCCGCGTGAGCGGCAGCACCCCCGTCTCGTCGTTGATGACGCGCGACACGGTCTTGGGGCTCACGCCCGCCGCCGTCGCGACGTCGATGAGCCGGGCGCGCGGCCGAAGCGTCGCGGCCTCGCCGGCCGTCTCTCGCTCGTGCGTCATCGCTGCTCCGACATCGTTGTCTTGCGGACGGGAAACCCTCGGTCGGGCCCCGCTGGAGTCAGCATGAGCCCGTGGGACAACGTTGTCAAGTCACGGATCCGTCTCGGATGACATCGATGTCGAGGCCGAGCTCCCACGCCGATCCCGGCCCCAGCTCACGCAGCAGACCCGCCGCCCGCGCGTCGGCGCGCCCGAGGATCGTCGCCGCTGTCGCCGGTTCCACACCGAGGACGACCGCGCCCTCCTGCGCCACCCGCCACTGGAACATCCCCGGCAGCACCGCGGTGTCGAACGAGATCCGGATGCCGAGCCCCGACCGCGACACGATCTCGGCGGCGACACGACGGTCGACGGGCAGCTCGTGCGCGAAGACCTGCTCGGGGTACTCCGCGACGGGCTCGGGGAACTCCGCCCACGACGCGAGACCCGCCTCGGCCGCCGCGTCGCGGGCGCGCACCCGTTCCGCCGGCGAATGCAGCACGGAGCCGGCGTCGACCACCGGCCAGCCGAGATTGACGTGGTAGAGCACCATGGGCTCCACCGCGCGCGAGCCGCGGTTCACGATCTCGTCGCGCAGCTCGATCCGCCCCGCCCCGAACGGCACCCGCACACGCCGGCGCAGTTCGAGTTGCGCGCCGAGCACGGTCGCCTCGACGACGGTCGCCTCCACGACCACGGCGTCGTCCGAGACCTCCGACCGGGTGACGGATGCCGCGAGCCCGCTGTACCGCCCGTGCTGCGGATGCTCCCCCTCGGCGTCGACCGACGGGGGGCCGAACGACAGCAGGCCGCAGGTGGTGACGAGACCGCCGCCGAACGAGGCCCCGAAGCCCCCGGCGCCCGGCCGCGGCCACCCGGTCGGCGACACCCAGGCCAGCGGCACCCCGCGGTGACGCACCTGTCCGATGTCGAGCCCGCGGTCGGGCAGCAGTTCGACCTCGAGCTCTCCTGCGATCACCCGCAGACGCCGGGTTCCGGCATCCGGTCCATCGGTGCGCACCGAGGCTTCCACGCTCGCCACCTGCGCGAACGAACCCGTGCGCCGCCGCGCCTCGTCGACCGTCGATCCGTACAGCTCGCCCATGAGCCCCGCCTTCCTCGCCGTTGCGCGGCTCACGCTAGCAGTGATTGACAACGTTGTCTCGCGACCCGCATACTGACCGACGAGCGCAGAGCAGCGCCCCGACACGACGTCTCGGAGACCCACACCCCATGTCGAAACCCCGCCTCCACCGCCTCTTCAACGCGAAGTCCGGCCGCGCGCTCGACGTCGCCGTCGACCACGGCGCGTTCCACGAGCACAACTTCCTCACCGGTATCGAAGACATGGCGAAGACCGTCGCGACGCTCGTCGACGCCGGCCCCGACGCCGTCCAGCTCACCCTCGGCCAGGCGCCCCTGCTGCAGTCCGTCCCCGGCAAGCAGAAGCCCGGACTGGTGCTGCGCACCGACATCGCCAACGTCTACGGTGATCCTCTCGAATCGCCCCTGCACAGCATCCACGTTCCGGATGCCATCGAGGTCGCCGTCCGCCTGGACGCGGTTGCTGTCTGCGTGAACCTGCTCGACCTGCCCGGCGAGCCGCAGGTGCGTGAGCAGTGCATCCGCTCGATCCTCGCCCTCCGCACCGACGCCGAGCGCTACGGGATGCCGCTGATGATCGAGCCGCTGGTCATGCAGACCAAGCCCGGCACCGGCGGCTACGGCGTCGACGGCGACACCGCCAAGATCGTCACCCTCGTGCGCCAGGCGCGCGAACTCGGTGCCGACCTCATCAAGGCCGACCCCACCGACGACATCACCGAGTACCACCGGGTCATCCAGGCGGCGGGCGACACCCCGCTCCTCGTCCGCGGCGGGGGCCGTGTCGACGACCGCACGCTCCTCGAGCGCACGCGCGCCGTGCTCGAACAGGGCGCGCGCGGCATCGTCTACGGCCGCAACGTCATCCAGCACCACGACCCGGCCGGCATCACCGCGGCCCTGATGGCGGTGGTCCACGACGACGCCTCGGTCGACGACGCCCTCGCCCTCATCGGCGGTGCCGCGTGAGCCCGCTCCGAATCCCGGCCTCCCGCAGCCTCGCCGCCACGACCGCCGACGCCCGCGCCACGACCCCCGCCACACGCGAAGGAGACCAGGACTGACCGGCAAGAAGGTCGGAATCGGCATCATCGGGGGCGGTCTCATGGGCCGCGAGATCGCCGCGGCCCTGCGGCGCTGGCCGGCGCTCATCGATCATCCGGCCGAGCCCGAGCTCGTCGCCGTGTGCGACATCAACCCGGCCGCCCTCGAGTTCTTCGAGCGCATCGACACCGTGCAGCTGACCACGACCGACCATCACGAGCTCCTCGCCGACCCACGCGTCGACGTCGTCTACATCGCGGTGCGCCACGATCTGCACGAGCGTCTGTACATCGACACCATCCGCGCCGGTAAGGCGCTGCTGGCCGAGAAGCCATTCGGGATCGACCGGGCCGCGGCCGATGCGGTCGTCGCCGCCATCCACGAGACGGCCGGGTCGTTCGTGCGCGTCTCGAGCGAGATGCCGTTCTTCCCCGGCGCGCAGTGGGCCGTCGACTACGTGAAGTCGGGTGCCCTCGGCCGCATCGTCGAGGCGAAATGCACGTTCCTCCACGCCAGCGACATCGATGTGAACAAGCCGCTGAACTGGAAGCGGCAGAAGCAGTTCTGCGGCGACGCCGGCGTGCTCAACGACCTCGGCATGCACACGTGGCACGTGCCGCTGCGCCTGGGGTGGACGCCCGAGAAGGTCGTCGGCATCCTGCAGGACGTCGTCACCGAGCGCCCCGGTCCCGACGGCACCCTGCAGCCGTGCGACACGTGGGACAACGCGGTCATCCACTCGTGGGCCCGCCACGACGGCGCGGCCTTTCCGCTCACCACCGAGACCAAGCGCATCGCGCCCGGGCAGAAGAACACGTGGGAGTTCGAGGCCATCGGCATGTCGGGCGGCGTGCGCTTCAGCACCAAGAACCCCAAAGAGGTGCAGGTCTTCGCCTTCATCGACGTGCCCGGGGTGGGCCGCGAGCAGAGCTGGCAGAGGATCGACGCCGGCAGCCAATCGGTGTGGCCGACGGTGACGGGCCCGAACTTCGAATCCGGATTCTCGGATGCCATCCTGCAGATGTGGGCGGCCTTCCTCGCCGAGTACGCGGGCGAGCTGGGCGACGGCTTCGGCTGCGTCCGTCCCGAGGAGGCCGCGCTGACGCATCGCCTCTTCGCCGCCGCGATCGCGTCGCACGAGAACGGGACGTTCGTCGCCCCCGAGCTCTGACCTCCTCCCGCAAGCCCGTCGAGTGTCCAGGACTCGCCGCATCCGTCGCACTGGCGACGGCGTGTCTGGGACACTCGACGGGCGCATCGACCCCGTCGGCGCGCGGATCCCGCAGTCGGCCGGCCCGGATCCCTATGCTCGGAGGATGCCGCACCCGACGGCATCCGAGGAGACTCATGCGCAAGACCGGCCGACCCACGATGGTCGACGTCGCCGCCGACGCCGGTGTGAGCCTGAAGACCGTCTCTCGCGTCATCAACGGCGAGCCCCACGTCGATCCGGGAATGGCCGAGCGGGTCGCCGCCGCCGTGCAGCGCCTCGGCTATCACCGCAACGCCCTCGCCGCGAACCTCCGCTCCGGCAGTCGCGACACCATCGGCTTCATCGCCGCCGACCTGTCGAACACGTTCTACATGGCCGTCGCTGCCGCCGTCTCCACGGTCGCCGCCCGCGAGCGCATGCACCTCGTCATGGCCTCCAGCGAAGAGGATGCCGACATCGAGCGCTCCCTCGCGCTCGACCTGTGCCAGCGCCAGGTGGGGGGACTCATCGTCGTCCCCACCGCAGACGACCACGCCTATCTGGCACGCGAGGTCGAACTCGGCACCCCCGTCGTCTTCCTCGACCGCCCCGGCAGCGGCATCCCCGCCGACGCGATCCTGCTCGACAACCGCGGGGGCGCGCGCGCGGCCGTGGCCGAGATGCTCGCCGCCGGGCACCGCCGCATCGCCGTGCTGCTCGATCGCCGCAGCATCTACACGATGTCCGAGCGGTGGGCCGGCGTCGAAGAGGCCTTCGCCGCCGCGGGCCGGACGCCCGACCCGGCGCTGGTGGTCGAGGGCCTCCACACCCCGGTCATGGCCCGCGACGCGATGCAACGGCTGCTCGACGGCGACAGCGCTCCCACGGCCGTCTTCTGCGCGAACAACCGCGTCACGATCGGGGCGCTGGAGGCGATCCTCCCGCGCGGGGCCGACGTCGCCGTCGCGGGCTTCGACGACTTCGAGCTGTCGCGTCTGCTGCCCCGTCGCATCCGCATCGTCGACTACGACGTCGCCGATCTCGGGGCCCGCGCGGCGGAGACTCTGCTCGCCCGTGCCGCCACGCCGGCGACGGGTTCCCACACGCACCTCGTTCCCACGCGTCTGGTCTCCCGGGGCGGCATCCGCTGATCGCCCCGGGCTGGTGAGATCCGCCCCTCAGCGGGTGAATTGCAGGGGGCGTTCCGGTGACCTGGCCCCGGTGGCACCGGTGAGACGGCAAGAGTGAGAGGTCACCCGCCGTCTCCCCGAGGTCATCCATGCGCAGTTCCGTCCCGCCTGATCACGGGTGGATCCCGATCGCGTACGGCGCGCTCGATATCCGCGGATCCGATCACTTCGCCGAGGATGCCGACGTGCTGGTGCTGCCGACGCGGCCGGCCGAGGCCCTGTGCCTGATCGGCGAGGGCGCGACCCTCTGGCGGCGGCTCGTCGCCGCCGGCCCCGTCGCACCGGCGTCGTTCACCCCCGAAGAGAACGCGATCCTGGCGCACCTCAGCGATCTGGGCCTGGTCACGGTCGCGGCATCGCACCCCGCACAGATCACCGAGCTGCACCCCCCGAGGCTCTCGTCGCCGCTGCACGAGCTCGTCTACGCCCTCGTCGCGCGTGTGGCGGCGCACCAGGGCATCGCGTGCGTGTTCACCAAGGGTCCGGCCCTCCACCTCCAGGGGCTGCGCGAACGCGAGCATTCGGGCGATGTCGACCTCTGGTGCGATCCCGCGCGCGTCGACGAGCTCGCCGATGCCCTCCTCCCGTGGGGCTGGGACCTCGCGCCCGACCCCTGGCGGGGCACGACGATCCATCACACGGCGACGCTCACTCCCCGGCGATGGGGGTGCGAGATCGACATCCATCGACGCTTCGCCGGGCTCGTGCTCGATGACGAGCGGGCATTCGCGCTCGTGCTTCGCGACGCCGTCCCCCTGCGCTTCGGTTCCGTCGATGTGCTCGTCCCCGCTCCCGCCACGCACGCCGTCCTGGCGGCGCTGCACGCGGTGCGCCCCGAGATCGGCGCGGGTCCGCGCACTCCTGCCACCTCGGCTTCCGCTGGGGCCTTCCTCTCCCGTGTCGAGGGCAGCGTCGCCCGGGCGCGGGAGCTCGGTGCCGTCCCGGCAT
>NZ_CAUQWC010000140.1:0-9237 GCF_963521695.1 uncultured Microbacterium sp.
CCATTCGTCCACCGTCGAACGACCACGGTGGAGGACGCGTACGGCCGCTGCCAGGATCGAGCCATGAGCGTGATCGAGAACTCCAAGCTGACGGTCGTGGGCGCGGGAAGCGTGGGGGCGAGTGTCGCGTACGCAGCCCTCATCCGCGGCTCGGCGCGGCACGTCGCGCTCTACGACATCGCGACCGACAAGGTCGAGGCCGAGGTGCTCGACCTCGCACACGGCACGCAGTTCGCCGGTTCCAGCGACATCACCGGGGGGAGCGACGTCTCGGTCGCCGAGGGCTCCCACGTCGTGGTGATCACCGCGGGGGCGAAGCAGAACCCGGGGCAGACCCGCACCGAGCTCGCCGCGACGAACGCGCGCATCATCCGCGACATGATGCCGAACCTGCTCGAGGTCGCGCCCAACGCGGTCTACGTGATCGTGACGAACCCCTGCGACGTGCTGACGGTGCTCGCGCAGGAGGCGACGGGCCTGCCCACCCGCCGCATCTTCGCCTCGGGCACGGTGCTCGACACCTCACGGCTGCGGTGGAAAATCGCGCAGCGCGCGGGAGTGGCCACGTCGAGCGTGCACGCCTGGATCGTCGGCGAGCACGGCGACACCGAGTTCCCGCTCTGGTCCACCGCCACGATCGGCTCGGTGCCGATCACGCAGTTCGAGCTTCCCGACGGCGGTCGTTTCGACAAGGACGAATTGGATGCCATCGCCGTCGACGTCCGCGACGCCGCGTACAAGGTCATCAAGGGCAAGGGCGCGACGAGCTACGCGATCGGTCTGTCGAGCGCGCGCATCGTCGAGGCGATCCTGCGCGACGAGCACGCCATCCTGCCCGTCAGCACCGTGCTGCAGGGCTTCCACGGCATCGACGGCATGGCCCTGTCGGTCCCGTCGATCGTCAGTGCGGCAGGAGCGGTACCCGTCGCCGGCACGCCGTTCTCCGACGACGAGGTGGCGCTGCTGCGCCGCTCCGCCGACGCCCTCACCGAGGTCGCGGACTCCCTCCGCAGCTGAGGCCGCGCCGGCAGAACGCGCGTCACGCCGCCGACGCGCGTCGGGCCGCGGACGCGCGTCGAACGGGCGACCGACCGGTGCCCCCACCGGCGAGCCCACACGCGCGTGGCTCCGACGCATAAACGCTATTGCAGCGTGTAAACACGCAGCCAGCGCGTTTCTGCGCGCGGATCGCGTTTATGCGTGGGCCGACAGCGGGCGCGGGGCGCCAGATGCCACGGCGCGGGACGGTCCGGCACGGGCGATGTCGGAGGCCCCGCGTAGCCTGAACCCATGGCATCCCGACGTCCCGCTGCAGCACCCGCTCCGTACCGCTGCACCGAGTGCGGGTGGACGACGGTGAAGTGGGTCGGACGCTGCGGTGAGTGCCAGTCGTGGGGCACCGTCGTCGAGGCCGCAGAGCAGACGGGCATCGTCCGCTCGATCGCGCCGGTCGCACCCGGAGCTGCGCGCGCCGCTCGCCGCATCACCGAGATCGACACGCAGGACGCCCCGCGACGGACCAGCGGCGTCGGCGAGTTCGATCGCGTTCTGGGTGGGGGCATCGTGCCCGGCGCGGCCATCCTGCTGAGCGGCGAGCCGGGGGTCGGCAAGTCGACGCTCCTGCTCGAGGTCGCCGCACAGAGCGCCCGCGCGGGGCGCCGGGTGCTGTACGCCAGCGGCGAGGAGTCCGCCGCGCAGGTGCGCCTCCGCGCCGAACGCACGGGGGCTCTCCACGACGAACTCTTCCTCGCGGCCGAGACCGACCTCGCCACGATCCTCGGTCACATCGACCAGGTCGAGCCGGGGCTACTCATCGTCGACTCCGTGCAGACCGTGTCATCGGCGCACAGCGACGGCGCCGCCGGCCAACCGGCGCAGGTGCGCGAGGTCGCATCGGCGCTGATCCGCGTCGCGAAAGAGCGCGGCCTGCCCATCATCCTCGTCGGCCACGTCACCAAAGACGGCTCCATCGCCGGACCCCGCATCCTCGAGCACCTCGTTGACGTGGTCTGCCACTTCGAGGGCGATCGGCAGACGTCGCTGCGCTTCGTCCGCGCGCTCAAGAACCGCTTCGGCCCCACCGATGAGGTCGGCTGCTTCGACATGACCGGCACCGGCATCGCCGAGGTCGCCGACCCGAGCGCGCTGTTCCTCGGGCACGGCGAACCCGAGCCGGGCACGTGCGTCACCATCGCGATGGAGGGGCGCCGGGCCCTGCCCGTCGAGATCCAGGCGCTCGCGGTGCGGCAGACCGCGCCCAACCCGCGGCGCATCGTGAACGGCGTCGACTCCTCGCGCGTGGCGATGGTGCTCGCCGTGCTCGAGAGTCGCATGGGCCTCACACTCTCCGACCGCGACGTCTACGTCTCGACCGTCGGCGGCGTACGCCTCGTCGAGCCCGCGGCCGACCTCGCCATCGCCATCGCGGTGGCCAACGCCGTCAAGAACCGCAAGGTGTCGAAACGTCTCGCCGCGATCGGTGAACTCACGCTGACCGGCGAGATCCGCAACGTCACGCAGGCTGCCCAGCGGGCATCCGAGGCCAAACGGCTCGGCTACCACACGGTGCTCGACTCTTCATCGCGCAAGCTCGCTCAGGCGCTCAACGAACTGCAGGTGCGCGGTATGCCGCGCGACGAGAGCGAGCCCGGATTCTGACCGCCGTCGGGTGACGGCACTGGCCCACGGCTACGACCCGGACGCGCGATCGGTCACGCGGAGCGAAAGCAGGACGTGTCGGTGGTGCGTCCGTCGCGTCCCACCTGTGGTGGCGCGACTCGGATCAGCGCGCCGGGAACAGAGGACCGGAAGCCGCGTGCCCAGGGTCAGCGCCCGGAGAGAGAGGACCAGAGGCCGCGTGCCTGGGGTCAGCGCCCGGGAAGAGAGGACCGGAGGCCACGTGCCTCGGGTCAGCGCCCGCGAGGAGCGATCGGTGGCCGAGTGCTTCGGGTCAGCGCCCGGGAGGAGCGGACCGGCGGCGGCGGTGCGGCGACGTCATACCCAGAACGGCGGGGATGACAAGTCCGGCGGCGCACACGGCACCGGCGATCAGGAACTCCATGGCCCCGAGTCTTGCACGCCGGTCTCACCCGCGCGACTCGGGTTATTCACCACCCCATGCGAACCCCTCGCCCGCTGTGCCGGCCCGCACGCACGCTCCCGTGGCATAGCCCGCGGGTGCCGCGCCGCTGGTCGAGCCCGCGCGCAGCGACCTCCCCGCCCGCCCGCATGCGTCGGGCGATGCCGCGCGCGATGTGGCACGATCGCGCGCGTTCACGCGGCACGACCGAGCTCTCGCGCAAAGCCGCCTCGGATCGCCCCGCTCCGGTCAGGCGTCGAGAGCGGTGATCAGATCGGCGGGCGACGCCTGGATCGGGTGCGGCCCGGCGATGTCGATGAACACCGTGGTGATGGCATCCTGATGCGCGCCGAGGAACGCCCGAAGCCACTGCGGTGACTGCAGCGCCACGTGCGGAGGCAGTGTCTCGGGCTTGTGCGCGGCATCGCTGAAGAGCAGCAGGGCGACCTGACCGTTGTTCGGATCGCGGTACGTCCACACCTCGCCGACGCTGAGGGGATTGTCCGCGTCGCCCGGGGTCATGAGGGGAACGACGGTGGGGCCGTGACGCAGCGCGAAGGCGATGGCGGCCATGTCCTGGGTCTGCAGCGCGTCGGAGAGTGCGGTGTTCTTGAAGTCCACGTCGAGCTTCTTCCCCTTGCGCTTCTTGCCTGCGGCCATCCTCCGAGCCTATCCGCGGCCCCGGGACGTCCGGTGCGCCCTGCAGCCCCGCAGCCCGCGTAGTCCGCCGCGGGCCCGCAGCCCGCGTAGTCCGTTGCTCGCCGCGGTCCCGCGATGTCCGGTGCGCCCCTCCGCCCGCGTAGTCCTGAGCGCCTCGCGGCCCGCGCCCCGTGCGGTCCCGTGCCCAGCGGCCTGGCATCCCGCGCGGTCCCGTGCTCAGCGGAGGAGAACCGGTGAAGGGAGGATCCGCAGACGAGATAACGTCCTACGCTAACGACACATCCTCCCCCGTTCCCGGCGCGGGGGCGCGGCTGCGCCGGGACCGGGGGCGCACAACCCGCGCCGTCCCGTGCTCAGCAGCCGCGCGAACCCGTGCCCAGCGGCCTGGCATCCCGCGCGGTCCCGTGATCAGCGGAGGAGATCCGACGAAGGGAGGATCCGCCGACGCGAAAGCGTCCTCCGCTCACCACACAGCCTCCCCCGGTCCCGGCGCGGGGTCGCGGCTGCGCCGCCCGGCGCCCGCAGCCCAATGCCCGGGTCAGCCGCGACGCACCCTTGAGCGGGCCCGGGTTACTGCAAGATGAACGAAGCGGTCCCGGCCGAGGGGAGGCCGCCGATCGAGACGCTCAGGTGATACGTCGCGCCCCCGCCCGGCGCGTAGGGGCGTTCGCCGTCGCACGAGCTCACGGACGAGCGCGTACGGTCCCAGGTCAGCGGGGCGGAGCTGGTGACGACCTGGCCCGGGGCGAGCGTCACCTCCATGTCGCTCGGCTCCGACTGGCAGTCGGTCGAGCGCCACCACACGTCGGTGCCGCTCGTCACCGTGAACGACTGCGCGCTCGTGCCCACGTTCAGGACGCACGGAGTGGCCGAGGTGTTCGACAGCCGGATGGACAGTTGCGGGTTCTCACCCTGGGCGTACTCGCCCTTGTCAGACAGCGCTTCCACGGTGATGTTCGCGGCGGTGCACTCGATGGGCCCCGCCGGCACGCTCGGCGTCGGTGTCGCCGTCGGACCTGCCGTGGGGGTGGCTGCGGCCGAGGGCGCGGCGGCGGTCGCCGACGGAGACGCTGGGGCGGTGCTCGCGGACGGGTCGGACGAGGGGGCGGCGGTCGGTGCGACACGCCAAGGCGGAGCCGCGACGAGCCACACGACGAGGCCGATCACGATGAGGGCCAGAAGCCCTGCCGCGAGACGACGTCGGCGATAGACCGCCGGGGACTGCCTCCGCCTACGGGGGGCATCGGTCATGGTTCCAGGGTAGGCGTCCTGGCCGTGAGCCCTCTCCACGGCACGCTCGGAATCACCGGTGCGTCACCGCCCCGCGGGAGGCCGACGGCGCTCAGAGGTTCTTCAACATGCGCGTGTTGCCGAGTGTGTTGGGCTTCACGTGCGCGAGGTCGAGGAACTCGGCGACACCCTCGTCGGGGCTGCGCACGAGCTGCGAATAGACGTCGGGGGGCACCACCTGTTCGCCGATCTCGGAGAATCCGCGTCGCGAGAAGAAATCGACCTCGAACGTGAGGCAGAACAGTCGCGACACACCCAGCTCGCGCGCGCGCTGCTCCAACGTTTCGACGAGGGCGCGTCCGACCCCGAGGTGCAACCAGTCGTCGTGCACGATGAGGGTGCGGATCTCGCCGAGGTCTTCCCACATGATGTGCAGGGCGCCGCAGCCGACCACGATCCCGTCGACCTCGGCGACGACGAACTGCTGCACCGAGCCGTAGAGCACGACCAGATCCTTGCCGAGCAGGATGCGCTTCTGCACGAACGGCTCGAGCAGTTCGTGGATGCGTCGGACGTCGGCGGTGCCGGCGGAGCGGACGACGAACGACGCGGGAGAAGTCATCGTCCCAGCGTACGCCGCGACGACGAAGGGGCCCGGATGCCATGGCATCCAGGCCCCTTCGTGCTAGAGCGTCAGCTCCCGGCGAGGGTGTCGGGGGTGGCGGCGATTTCGCCCGCCGTCCCGACGCCCAGCGCGACCTTCTCGCCCCGCGGGCTGGTCTCGAACGCGAACTGTCCGTTCTCGACGCTGACCTTGACGTGGTCGCCGGCCTCGAGCTCGCCGTGGAGGATCCTCTCGCTGAGACGGTCCTCGATCTCGCGCTGCATGGCGCGGCGAAGCGGACGCGCGCCGAGCGTGGGGTCGAACCCGATCTCGATGAGCTTGTCCTTGGCCTCGTCCGACAGCTCCACCGTCATGTCGCGGTCGAGCAGGCGGTCGGCGAGGCGCTTCACGAAGAGTCCGACGATCTGGCGAAGCTCGGGCTTGCTGAGCTGCGGGAAGACGATGACATCGTCGACGCGGTTGAGGAACTCGGGCTTGAAGTGGCGCTTGAGCTCTTCGTCGACCTTGCCCTTCATCCGCTCGTACGACGTCTGGGCGTTGCCCTCGACCTGGAACCCGACCGGTCCACCGGCGATCGCCGACGACCCGAGGTTCGTCGTCATGATGATCACGGTGTTCTTGAAGTCGATGACGCGACCCTGACCGTCGGTCAGGCGACCCTCTTCCAGGATCTGCAGCAGCGAGTTGAAGATGTCAGGGTGGGCCTTCTCGATCTCGTCGAAGAGCACGACCGAGAACGGCTTGCGGCGCACCTTCTCGGTGAGCTGGCCTCCCTCTTCGAATCCGACGAACCCGGGAGGGGCACCGAACAGACGCGACACGGTGTGCTTCTCACCGAACTCCGACATGTCGAGGGAGATCAGCGCGCCTTCGTCGTCGAAGAGGAACTCGGCGAGCGCCTTGGCGAGCTCGGTCTTTCCGACGCCCGTGGGGCCGGCGAAGATGAACGAGCCCGAGGGACGCTTGGGGTCCTTGAGGCCCGCGCGCTGGCGACGGATCGTGCGCGAGAGGGCCGCGATCGCCTCTTCCTGGCCGATGACGCGCTGGTGCAGCGCCTTCTCCATGAACATGAGGCGGCTGGACTCTTCTTCGGTGAGCTTGAACACCGGGATGCCGGTCGCCTGGGCGAGCACCTCAGCGATCAGGCCCTCGTCGACCACCGCGTGGGAGGCGACGTCACCCGAGCGCCACTGCTTCTCGAGGCGCAGACGCTCGGCGAGGAGCGACTTCTCCTCATCGCGAAGCGACGCGGCCTTCTCGAAGTCCTGCTCCTCGGAGGCCTGCTCCTTCTGCTCGCGCACCTTGGCGATCTTCTCGTCGAATTCGCGCAGCTCGGGCGGCGACGACAGGATCGACAGGCGCAGGCGGGCGCCGGCCTCGTCGATCAGGTCGATGGCCTTGTCGGGCAGGAACCGGTCGCTGATGTAGCGGTCGGCGAGGTTCGCCGCGGCGACGATCGCACCGTCGGTGATCTGCACCTTGTGGTGCGCCTCGTAGCGGTCGCGCAGGCCCTTCAGGATGTTGATCGCGTGGGGCAGGCTCGGCTCGGCGACCTGGATGGGCTGGAAGCGGCGTTCGAGCGCGGCATCCTTCTCGAAGTGCTTGCGGTACTCGTCGAGCGTGGTGGCACCGATGGTCTGGAGCTCTCCACGGGCGAGAAGCGGCTTCAAGATCGACGCGGCGTCGATCGCACCCTCGGCGGCACCGGCACCCACGAGGGTGTGGATCTCGTCGATGAAGACGATGATGTCGCCGCGCGTGCGGATCTCTTTCGTGACCTTCTTGAGGCGCTCCTCGAAGTCACCGCGGTAGCGGGAACCGGCGATGAGCGAACCGAGGTCGAGCGAGTAGACCTGCTTGTCCTTGAGCGTCTCGGGCACGTCGCCCTTGACGATGGCCTGTGCGAGGCCCTCGACGACCGCCGTCTTTCCGACACCGGGCTCGCCGATGAGGACGGGGTTGTTCTTGGAGCGGCGCGACAGGATCTGCATGACGCGCTCGATCTCTTTCTCGCGCCCGATGACGGGGTCGAGCTTATTGTCGCGCGCAGCCTGGGTGAGGTTGCGGCCGAACTGGTCGAGCACGGCCGAGCCGCCCTGAGCGGCGGAGGACTGCTGCTCGCCGGCGCCGGTGGCGACTCCGGCGGGCTCTTTGCCCTGGTAGCCCGAGAGCAACTGGATGACCTGCTGGCGCACCTTGTTCAGGTCGGCGCCCAGCTTGACGAGCACCTGGGCCGCCACACCCTCGCCCTCACGGATGAGGCCGAGCAGGATGTGCTCGGTGCCGATGTAGTTGTGGCCGAGCTGCAGCGCTTCGCGCAGGGACAGCTCCAGGACCTTCTTTGCACGCGGCGTGAAGGGGATGTGCCCCGTCGGCTGCTGCTGTCCCTGGCCGATGATGTCCTGCACCTGCTCGCGCACGGCGTCGAGGGAGATGCCGAGGGACTCGAGCGCCTTGGCCGCGACACCTTCGCCCTCGTGGATCAGTCCCAGCAGGATGTGCTCGGTGCCGATGTAGTTGTGGTTGAGCATCTTCGCCTCTTCTTGGGCGAGGACGACCACACGACGGGCACGGTCGGTGAATCTCTCGAACATCTCAGTCCCTCCAGAAATGGGCTGACAGGCACGCCTCCGCGCGCCGTACATCGAGAGTAACCAGCGGCCGGAGGCCAGGGACGCATGTTCGCCGTGGGCATACCGCGACCCCGGCCGGTCTTGCGGGACCCATCGATAGTCGTTACATTATCGACCACCGATAACAACGATCATCGATAAGGAGCGATCATGGCATCCCCCCAATCCACCTCTCGCACCCTCTCCCGTGGTGACACCTGGAGCTTCCTGCTCTTCATCGTCGCGGGAGTCGCGATCGCCGCGTGGGCGGTCATCCGCAGCATCGGCAACATCGTCGCGGCCGTCGGAAACCGCGACGTGCGCGTGCCGATCGAGTTCCTCGACACCGTCGCCCAGGCTCCCGTCGGTCCTGATGGCGCCGCCGTGCCCGTCGAATTGACCGGCGCCGTGGTCACCGCCCCGTCGTTGCCGATCGCCTCGCTCTGGGCACTCTTCCTGGGCGAGGGGCTCTTCGCCGCAACGGTCGTCACGGTGGTCGTCCTGCTTCTCGTGCTGTGCGTCGGCATCCTGCGCGGGCACATCTTCAGCCGCCGCCACACCGTCCTCGTCACGTCCGTCGGGGTGACCGCGCTGGTCGGCGCCTTCGGCGTGCCGTTCTTCCACAACATGGTCGCCAACGGCGCGCTGGCGTGGCTGTCGGACCGCACCTACGACCGCGGACTCACGCAGCAGATCGATCTGCCCGTGCTCATCGCGATCGGATTCGTCGCGGGCCTGTCGAGCACCGTCTTCGCCGTCGGTGACCGTCTCCAGCGCGACACCGAAGGTCTCGTATGACCCCGGCAGCCGCGGAGGACGGGCCGAGCGGCATCCACTGCCGTCTCGGTGAGCTCCTCGAGGCGCGCGGCCTCACGCTCACGCGCCTCAGCGAGCTGGTCGGGGTCTCGGTGGTGAACCTGTCGGTCCTGAAGAACGACCGCGCCCGCGCGATCCGCTACTCCACGCTCGCCGCGATCTGCCGCGTGCTCGAGTGCGAGGTCGGTGACCTTCTCGTGGTCGAGCGCTGACGC
>NZ_CAUQWC010000141.1:0-9237 GCF_963521695.1 uncultured Microbacterium sp.
GGGCGCGGTCGCGCCCTGCCCGCACCGCCCGCGCCCGACGCCGACGCCGCGGTGCTGTTCACGTCCGGCTCGACCGGGCCGGCCAAGGGCGTCGTCTACACGCACGCGCAGCTCACCGCCCTGCGCGACACCCTCGCCGCGCACTTCGGCGTCACCGCCGACACGGGTCTCGTGACCGGTTTCGCGCCGTTCGCGCTGCTCGGCCCCGCCCTCGGCACGCGCTCGGCAACACCCGATATGGACGTCTCCGCTCCGCGCACCCTCACCGCCGCCGCCGTCGCTGCGGCCGTGCGGGCCTCAGACGCGCGGATGGTGTTCCTCTCCCCCGCGGCCGTCGCCAACGTCGTCGCGACCGCGTCGGACCTCACGACAGATGACCGCGCCGCGCTGGATCGGGTCGAGACGTTCCTGTCCACCGGCGCCCCGGTCGGCATCGACCTGCTCCGCCGCGCGCAGCGACTGATGCCGAACGCGGTCGCGCACACGCCCTACGGCATGACGGAGTGCCTGCTCGTCGCCGACGTGACGCTGCCCGAGATCGAGCAGGCTGCGGGCGACCGCGGGGTCTGCGTCGGCCGGCCGCTCGGCACGGGCCAGGTGCGTATCTCGGCGATCGACGCCGGCGGCCGCGCCAGCGGAGAGCCGACGACGGATGCCGGGGTGACCGGCGAGATCGTCATCTCCGCCCCCCACCTCAAGCGGGGCTACTTCCGCCTCTACCTCACCGACCGCGAGGCGCGTCGGGGCCTCCCCGACCGGTGGCACCGCACCGGCGACGTCGGTCACCTCGATGCCGACGGACGCCTCTGGGTCGAGGGGCGACTCCCCCACGTCATCACCACCGCCGAGGGCCCCGTGACCCCGGTCGGCATCGAGCAGGATGCCGAGACCGTCGACGCCGTCGCACGCGCCGCGGCCGTGGGAGTCGGACCCGTCGGCCGTCAGGTCGTCGTCGCCGTCGTCGAGGCCGGCGCAAGACGCCCCGGGCTCGCATCCCCCGCCCTCACGGATGCCGTCCGTGCCGCGACGCCGCAGCGGCTGGCGGCCGTCCTGGTGGTGCCCATCCTTCCGACCGACATCCGTCACAACTCCAAGATCGACCGCACCCGCGTCGCCGCGTGGGCCGAGCGCCTCCTGGCCGGCGAGAAGCCCACGGCGCCGTGAGGGTGCTCGCCACCGGTGCGTCCGGTTTCCTCGGCGGGGCCGTCGTGCGTGCCCTGCAGGACGCCGGACACTCCGTCCGCACCCTCCAGCGCCGCCCCTCGCGCGTCGACGGCGCCGAGGATCGTCTCGGTTCCGTGACGGATCCGGATGCCGTGGCATCCGCCCTCGACGGCATCGACGGCGTGGTGCACCTGGCAGCCAAGGTGTCGCTCGCGGGAGACCCGGCGCAGTTCCGCGCGGTCAACGTCGAAGGGACGCGCACGCTCCTCGACGCCGCAGCCGCCGCCGGCGTCTCGCGCATCGTGCACGTGTCCTCGCCGTCGGTCGCGCACGCCGGGCACGCTCTCGCGGGCGTCGGCGCCGAGCCCGCCGATCCGGATGCCGCGCACGGCGAATACGCGCGCACCAAGGCCGAGGCCGAACTGCTGGCGCTCTCGCGCGCCGGATCGGGCACCGCACTCGTCGCGATCCGCCCGCACCTGGTCTGGGGCCCGGGCGACACGCAGCTCATCGCCCGCATCGTCGACCGTGCGCGCCGGGGCCGTCTGCCCCTGCTGAACGGGGGTACGGCGCTCATCGATTCCACGTACGTCGACAATGCGGCATCCGGGATCGCCGCCGCCCTCGCGCGCGTCGACGACGTCAGCGGACGCGCCTACGTGCTGACCAACGGCGAGCCGCGTCCGGTCGGCGACCTGCTCGCCGGCATCTGCCGGGCCTCGGGTGTCACCCCGCCGAGGTTCAGCGTGCCCGCGGGGCTGGCTCGCGCGGCAGGCGCCCTCGTCGAGCGCGTGTGGGCCGTGCGTCCGGGCGAGGACGAACCGCCGATGACCCGCTTCCTCGCCGAGCAGTTGTCGACGGCGCACTGGTTCGATCAGACCGAGATCCGCCGCGACCTGCGCTGGACCCCCTCGGTGTCGCTGGACGAGGGTCTGCGCCGCCTGTCGCTCGCCTGAGGCCAGCGCGGTCGCCGGACCGCTTGGCCGCCGGATCGGCCGAGATCACACGATCGTGACCACCGCACACGCCCCGGCCGCCCCGCGACCTGTCACCTCGCGCGGATCGTGTGACCTCGCAGCGAACCACCCCGTCGTCTCCCCGGCGAGGCCCCGCCGCGCTGCGACGACGACGCGGTCACGAGCACGCGCGAGATCACACGATCGTGACCACCTCACACACCCCAGCCACCCCGCGACCTGTCACCTCGCGCGGATCGTGTGATTTCGCGCCCAGCGGCGGCGCCCGGCGGCGAGGCCCGGCGCGCGCACGACGGAAGGCCCGCCCCACGGGGGACGGGCCTTCCGGATGCCGCGACGACCGAGCCGCGGCGGGTCGCACTCAGACCAGGTCGAACCGGTCGAGCTCGGTGACCTTGCGCCAGGCGGCGACGAAGTCCCGCACGAACTTCTCCTTCGCGTCGTCCGAGGCGTAGACCTCGGCGAGCGCGCGCAGCTCGGAGTTCGACGAGAAGACCAGGTCGACACGCGTGCCGATCCCGATCCGCTCCCCCGACCCGTCGCGAGTGCCCTCGAACGCGTGCTTTCCGCTGTCGAGCGGCTTCCACGTCGCGCCCAGGTCGAGCAGGTTGGCAAACACGTCGTTGGTCAGCGCGCCCGGGGTGTCGGTGAACACGCCCCAGTCGCTGCCGTCCCAGTTCGCCCCGATCGCGCGGAGCCCGCCGACCAGCACGGTCATCTCGGGCGCGGTGAGCGTGAGCAGGTTGGCCTTGTCGAGCAGGAGGAACTCCGCCGGCAGCCGCGTCTCGCGCGAGGCGTAGTTGCGGAAGCCATCGGCGATCGGCTCGAGCCAACGGAACGAGGCGATCTCGGTCTGCTCCTGCGACGCGTCGGTGCGGCCGGGGGTGAAGGGCACCTCGACCTCGACGCCGCCGGCGAGGGCGGCCTGCTCGACACCGGCGTTACCCGCGAGCACGAGCAGGTCGGCGATCGAGACCTTCTTGCCGTCCGCGGCCTGCGCGTCGAAGTCGGCCTTGATGTTCTCGAGGACCGAGAGAACGGATGCCAGCTGCTCGGGGTTGTTGACCGTCCAGCTCTTCTGCGGCTCGAGGCGGATACGCGCACCGTTCACGCCACCGCGCTTGTCGGAGCCGCGGAAGGTGGATGCCGCGGCCCAGGTTGTGGTGACCAGCTGCTGCACCGTGAGGCCGCTGTCGAGGATCTGCCGCTTCAGCGCCGCCGCGTCGGAGGCGTCGATCAGCGCGTGGTCGACGGCGGGCACCGCGTCCTGCCACACGAGCACCTCGGCGGGCACCTCGGAGCCGAGGTAGCGCTCGCGCGGGCCCATGTCGCGGTGGGTCAGCTTGAACCAGGCGCGGGCGAAGGCGTCCTGGAACGCAGCCGGGTCTTCGGCGAAGCGGCGCGAGATCTTCTCGTAGGCCGGGTCGACGCGAAGGGCCAGGTCGCTGGTGAGCATGCGGGGCTCTCGGCGGCCGTCGGAGTGCGCCTCCGGCACGAGGCCCGCGCCGCCGCCGTTGACGGGACGCCACTGGTGCGCGCCCGCGGGGCTCTGGAAGAGCTCCCACTCGTAGGCGAAGAGGATGTGGAAGAACTCGTTGTCCCAGCGCGTCGGGTGGTAGGTCCAGGTGACCTCGAGACCGCTGGTGATCGTGTCGTCGCCCTTGCCGGTGCCGTGGCTGTTCGTCCAGCCCAGGCCCTGGTCGTTGATATCGGCGGCTTCGGGGTTCACACCCACGTGCGAGTCGCTCGCCGCGCCGTGCGTCTTGCCGAAGGTGTGGCCACCGGCGATGAGGGCGACGGTCTCTTCGTCGTTCATGGCCATGCGGCCGAACGTCTCGCGGATGTCGTGCGCCGACAGCTGCGGGTCGGGCGTGCCGTTGGGGCCCTCCGGGTTGACGTAGATGAGACCCATCTGCACCGCCGCCAGGGGGCGCTCGAGCTCACGGTTGCCCGTGTACCGCTCGTCGCCGAGCCACGTGGTCTCCGGGCCCCAGTACACGTCGTCGTCGGGCTCCCACACATCGGTGCGGCCGCCGGCGAAGCCGAAGGTCGGGAAACCCATGTCTTCGAGCGCGACGTTTCCGGCGAGGATCATGAGGTCTGCCCACGAGATCGACTGGCCGTACTTCTTCTTGATGGGCCACAGCAGACGGCGGGCCTTGTCGAGGTTGACGTTGTCGGGCCAGCTGTTCAGCGGGGCGAAGCGCTGCATGCCGGCGCCCGAGCCGCCACGGCCGTCGGTCACACGGTAGGTGCCGGCGCTGTGCCAGGCCATGCGGATCATCAGCGGGCCGTAGTGACCGAAGTCGGCGGGCCACCAGTCCTGCGAGGTCGTCATGACGTGCTGGATGTCGCTCTTCACGGCATCCAGATCCAGCGCTTCGAACGCCGCGCGGTAGTCGAAGCCCTCGTCGAGGGGGTCGCGCAGCGCGTTGTTCTTCGCGAGGATCTTCACGTTCAGGGCTTCGGGCCACCACACGCGGTTGGCCGAACCCTGGGTCGGGTGCGGCAGGGCACCGGCGGGCTCGCTGTCGGCGGGGGCTTCGCCCACCGGCAGTCGGTTGTCGTCGGGGGCGGCGCCGTCGGGGAAGACGGGGCATCCGTTCAGAGTGTCGCTCATCGGGATCCTCTCGGTTTTTCGGCTTCGGACTTCGCTCGACAATCGGAGCACACGCCCCAGAACGTCACCTCGGCGGTCTCTATGAGGTAGCCGCTTCCCTCCGGCACGTGCAGGCAGGGGGCGGAGCCCACCACGCAGTCCACATCGTCGATGCGTCCGCACGAGGTGCACACCACGTGATGGTGGTTGTCGCCCACGCGCAGTTCGAACGTGCCGGCGTGACCGGCGGGCTCGATACGCCGGGCGAGGCCCGCGTCGGCGAAGTCGCCGAGCGCGTTGTACACCGACTGCTTGCTGGTGCCCGGAAGGATGCCGCGGATCTCATCGAACACGGCGTCCGCCGTGGCGTGCGGATGCGCGCGCAGAGCCTCGAGCACGGCGACGCGCGTCGCCGTGACCCGCAGGCCCGCATCGCGGATGAGGGCATCCGCGGCGGCATCCGGTCGGCTGTCGAGCATGCGACGAGCCTACCTACTTTTGAGTGAATCAAAAATGACACGCCGGGAAACGATCGGATGCCGGATGCCGTTCACCCGGCCGTCAGCGTCGGCGTCCCCGCCTCGTACTCCGTGACGTCACCCGTTTCACCGGCGAGCGACGCTCGGCGACCCACCCACAGCATGTAGACGAGGAAGACGCCCAGCGCCGTAGCCCCGATGGCGATCTTGATCGGCCACGGCCAGTCGCGCGGGGTCACGAACCCCTCGACGACGCCCGACAGCGCGAGGGCGAAGACGAGTCCCACCGCCACCGTCGCGAGCGACCGACCGGCAGCGGCGAGGGCCTCCCCGCGCGTGCGTCGGCCGGGCGCGACCCACGCCCAGAAGATCTGCAGCCCCGCCGCCCCCGCGACGAAGATGGCCGTGAGCTCCAGCAGTCCGTGCGGGAGGATGAACTGGAAGAACACGTCGGCGCGGTCGAAGGCGATCATGATCGCGGCCGACTGGCCCACGCCCACGGCGTTCTGCATGATCACCATCAGCGGCCACACCCCGGTCACCCCGAACATCACGCACTGCGCAGCGATCCAGGCGTTGTTGGTCCAGACCGTCCCCGCGAAGATCGCGTTCGGATTCTCGCGGTAGTAGTCCACGAACTGCTCGTCGGCGTAGTTCTGCAGATCGCTCTGCGCGCCGAGTGCGGCGATCGCGGCGGGATCGCCCGAGATCCACAGGGCGACCAGCGTCGACACCAGAAGGAAGAACACCGTCACTGCCAGCGTCATCCAACGCACGCGGTACAGGGCAGCCGGCAGCTGCAGCAGGAAGAAGCGGGGAAGCTGCTTGAGCACGTTCTCGCGGACGCCGGTCAGGCGCAGGCGGGTGCGAGCCAGCAGGATCGAGACGTAATCGCCCTGGGGCGTCCGCCCCGCCGAGGTCTTGATGTCGGCGAGATCGGCCGACGCCGCACGGTAGCGGGTGACGAGTTCGTCGACCTCGGGGCCACTCAGATGCCGCGTGCGCCCGAGCTCGTCGAGACGGGCCCACTCGTCCCGCCGAGCGGCCGTGAGGGCGTCGAGGTCCATGTGATCAACTGTACGCATGGCTCTGCCTCCGACCCCCGCTCCCCCGGTCACCGTGGTGCACATGAACGCGGACGAGATCCTCACCGGCGAAGCTGTCGCCCTCGACGTTCAACCGGTCGGCTTCTTCCTCCGCGCCCTCGGAGCCGTCATCGACTTCGTCGTCGGTGTCGCCGTGCTGGTGGGCTGTGCACTGCTCCTGCTCTGGATGATCGGGGCGGGCACCCTGCCGGAGTCGGCGATCGGCATCGGCGTCATCTCGTTGCTCGTGGTCGTCATGGTGGTGCTGCCCACCACGGTCGAGACGCTGTCTCGCGGGCGCAGTCTCGGTCGCCTCGCCGTGGGTGCCCGCATCGTGCGCACCGACGGCGGCGCCGCGGGCTTCCGGCAGGCCTTCATCCGCGCATTGGTGGGGGTGCTCGAGCTGTGGTTCACCCTGGGCGCGATCGCGGCCGTGGTCGGCATCTTCACGCCGCGCGCGCAACGCCTCGGCGATCTGCTGGCGGGTACGGCCAGCGAACGCACCCGTACGCGCCCCTTGCCGCCCGCGGCCCCCGGGGTGCCACCGGGTCTCGAGCCCTGGGCCGAGATCGCCGACGTCTCACGGCTGCCCGATCGTCTCGCCGCGCGCATGTCGCAGTTCGTGCGCGGGGCCGAGGCACTGGAGCCTGCCGCCCGAGCCCGCGTCGCGGCATCCCTGGCCGAGGCCGTGCGCCCCTTCGTCTCACCCCATCCGTCCGTGGATGCCGAGACGTTCGTCCGAGCGGTGTCGGCCGCGCGGCGCGACCGCGAGTACCGCGCGCTCGTCCTGGAGAATTCGCGGGCCGCAGCGCTCACCGAGCAGCCCTGAGCCGCAGGGGTTCGGTTCGGGGCGTATCTGGCCGTTCGGGGCGAGAATCGTCTGCCCCGAACGACGAAGCACGCCCCGAAACCCCCGTGGAGGGATCCGGAACCCGACCTCCCGCGCGCGCCTTCCCGGCGCGAACGGATCAGGTGCGCAGCGTCTCGTGGCGCACGACGACCCAGCCCTTGGGCACCGACAGCCGGTCGGCGTGGATCGCGCACAGGTCGTGCGCGTGAGGGTCGCCAGCGGGACCCATGGGGCCCAGGGCCGCCATCTGGTCGCCGTAGTCGTAGGTGAGGGTGCTCATCGCCTCGCGGGCGCATCCCACCTTCGAGCAGAGTCTGTCGCGCATCGCCGGTCAGCCTAGTCAGCACCTCCCCCGCAGCCTTCACGCCGCGCCGATGCCCGGCATCCGCTCCCTCACCACCGTGGCACGCGGGGTCTGCCGACCCAGTGCGCCCGGGTCTGCCCACCCGGGCGCACGCGCGAACGTAGGATGGGCGCATGATGCGTCGCCGATCCCGCGAAGCGCGGCCGGTCGCCCGCCCGTCGCGTCACGGGCGGCACGGGCGCGAGAACCGCAGCCCGGTGGTGCGACCGCCGCTGCCCCCGATCGACACGCGCGTCGAGAGGTTCGACATCGCCGTGAGCACCGCGGCGGAGTTCCTGCGCTCGGCCTGGACCGACCTGCGCGAGGTGTCGTTCGAGATCGGCATCATGCCCCCCGCCTCGGCCGACGGCATCCCGCGCTGGACGGTTCTGCGGGAGCAGAAACGCATCATCCTGTACCGCGTGCCCATCGAACGCCTGGGACACCCGCATCACGACGACGATCTGCACCGTCGCATGGTGATCGAGGGGGCCGTGTTCCGCGCGGCCGCCGAGTACCTCGATCGCGATCCCTGGGACCTCGGACCGGAGCGGTTCCGGTTCTTCTGAGCCACCGCCTCGGGGGATGACGCGATCTGGCGCATCTCGCCGTCACGGCGATGCGACCCCGGCACGTGCTGCCCGGCCAGCACCTCAGGGCAGGACGGTGACCGCCGACGCCGCGGCATCCGCCGGCCAGAGCGGGTACGACGCCAGTGCCGACGTCCCGGCGTAGGTGACGGCGGCGCGCACCGGCGCGGTCGTCTCGAGGCGGTACACGCCCGCCCCGACCGACAGCGCTGTGCTCGAACCCGCGGTGACAGAGTTCGAAACGGGGTCGCCGCCCTCGACGGGGGTGAGCGTGACGCTCGCGTCGCTCGTGCCCGTCGCGAGCACGACAGCCGCGCCGGAGCCGGGGGCCACGGCGATGACGCTGGGATCGGCGATCTCGGGGGCCGCGGCGTACCAGGCGAAGTCGACGCCCTCCCCGAAGCCCGTCGTCGACCACGTCGCGCCCACGACGGGGGCGGTGGCCGACACCTCGACCGTGTACATGCCCTCGGCTGTGCCCGACAGGTCGACGGCGGTGGGGAGTCCGGCGCTCAGCGGGATGTCGAAGGCGGCGGGGGCGGGGGTCGCGGCACCCACCGGGACCAGGGTGATGGTGGCGGTGGCGTCTTCACCCGGCGCCAGCAGGCGCAGGACGGTGCCGGCCTGGCCCGCCGCGGCCGGGATGACCTGCACACCCGGCATCACCAGGCGCGTGTCGGCCTGCGCCGTCGGTGCCACCTGCTCGACACCGCCGGGTAGCAGCACCCGGGTCACACTCGTCTGCAGCGCCGCGTGCACGGGGGCACCGGACGAGACGACCCGCACGACGGGGCTCTCCTCCCCCAGCAGCAGTCCCGCCAGGGGCACGATGCGGCGCTCGCCGGCCGCGACGACGATGTTCTGTCCGCTGGGCGGCGTCGACGCGCCCTGCGAGCCGTACACCGACAGCTGCACCGTCGCCGGCACGCTGCCGGGATTGGCCAGTTCGATGAGGTCGTTCGCGCCCGTGGTGCTCGCGCCGCCCACCAGCCACGACTCCGCCAGCGGCGGACGGCACGCGGATGCCGCGAAGCCGACGAGGTCGTCGGAGGCGGCGGTGGCCGACGTCGCCGCAGCGATCGAGGTCAGGACCCCCTCGCGCGGCGCCGCTCGGAGGACCGGGGCGTCGCCGTCGGAGGCTCCCGTCGCC
>NZ_CAUQWC010000142.1:0-9228 GCF_963521695.1 uncultured Microbacterium sp.
GGGCAGAATGCCGCACGGCAGGCCGCGATCGAGGCCGGAATCGGGTGGGATGTGCATTCCGCGACCGTCAACAAGGTGTGCCTCTCGGGTCTCACGGCGATCATCGACGCGGCCCGCATGCTGCGCGTGGGCGACGCCACCGTCGTCGTCGCGGCCGGTATGGAATCGATGACCCGCGCCCCGCACCTGCTCATGAACTCGCGCGAGGGCTACGCCTACGGCTCCGTCGAGGTGATCGACCACATGGCCTTCGACGGCCTGACCGACGCGTACGACCGCGAGAGCATGGGCGCCTCGACCGAGCGCGCGAACGCCCGGTACGACGTCACCCGCGAAGCCCAGGATGCCGTCGCCGCGCGCTCGCACCAGCGCGCCGCCGCGGCGCAGGCCGACGGGGTGTTCGACGCCGAGATCGTGCCGGTGTCGATCCCGCAGCGCAAAGGCGAACCCGTCGTCATCACCGCCGACGAGGGCATCCGCCCCGACACCACGGTCGCAACGCTCGCGAAGCTCCGCCCCGCCTTCGCCGAGGGCGGCTCGATCACGGCCGGAAACGCCTCGCAGATCTCCGACGGCGCCTCTGCCGTGGTCGTCACGACCCGCGCGACCGCCCAGGAGCGCGGCTGGGACGTGCTCGCCACGCTCGGATCCTCGGGCCAGGTCGCCGGACCCGACAACTCCCTCCACGCCCAGCCCGCGCGTGCGATCGAGAAGGCGCTCGCGAAGCAGGGCATCGCCGCATCCGACCTCGATCTCGTCGAGATCAACGAGGCGTTCGGGGCCGTGGTCGCGCGGTCGCAGGCCGAGCTCGGACTCTCCGATGACGTGGTCAACCCGCACGGCGGCGGTATCGCGCTCGGTCACCCCATCGGCGCCTCCGGCAACCGGCTGGTCGTGCACGCGGTGCACGAGCTGATCCGTCGGGGCGGTGGCACGGCAGCCGTGGCCCTGTGCGGCGGCGGCGGCCAGGGCGACGCACTCATCCTCACCCGGTGACACCCACCCGCTGATCGACGAACGGATGCCGCGACCCTGAGGCCGCGGCATCCGGAACGTTCGAGGGGGTGTTCAGCGCGTGAGGCGCTTCTTCAGCAGCTTGCCCTGCCTCTTCTGGACGGGGGAGTCACCCGCGATCATTCGGCCCCGGCGGGCGCGACGCGTGTCGACGACGGCGCCGACGGCGAGAGCGAGTGTGATTCCCCAGCTCAGCCACGCCAGAGCGGTCCGCCAGGTGAACGGCTCGTCGTTCTTGAGTCCGCGCAGGAGCGTGACGCCGCCGGTGATGGCGCTGAGGAGACCGGTTCCGAAGATGTACTGCCGCATGCGCCCAACTTACCGACCCGTGGTTCATCGCCGCCGCCTCCTTGACACCCGCGCGCGCCCCGTTCGGTGAACGACGGGGGCGACGGAATACGGCGCGTCGGAGCGTTCCGGCACCCACGACCGGTTCTCACGCCGGCGTCCAGCCCCCGAACTGGGATCCGGCCCGCTGTTAGCCTGAGGTCGATCCCCGAGGAGGACCTGTGACCCAGGCCGATTTCGTCGTTGTCGCGAACCGATTGCCCGTCGACCGCACCCCCGATGGAGAGGGGTGGCGGCGCTCGCCAGGCGGACTCGTGACCGCCCTCGAACCCGTCATGCGCAGCGCCGACGGTGCGTGGGTGGGGTGGGCAGGGCAAGCCGATGTCGACGTCGAGCCGTTCGAGTTCGACGACATGCATCTCGTTCCCGTCACGCTCTCGGCCTCCGACGTGCAGCTGTACTACGAAGGCTTCTCGAACGACACCATCTGGCCGCTCTACCACGACGTGATCTCGCCGCCCACGTACAAGCGTGCGTGGTGGGACGCCTACGTCAAGGTCAACAAGCGGTTCGCCGACGCAGCCGCAGCGGTCGCGGCCGAGGGCGGCACCGTCTGGGTGCAGGACTACCAGCTGCAGCTCGTACCGAAGCTGCTGCGGGAGTTGCGCCCCGACATCACGATCGGGTACTTCCACCACATCCCGTTCCCGGCCTACGGGCTCTACTCCCAGCTGCCGTGGCGCAAGCAGGTGCTCGAGGGGCTGCTGGGCGCCGATGTCATCGGCTTCCAGCGCGTCGCCGATGCGGGCAACTTCGCCCGGGCCGTACGTCGTCAGTTGCGCTACGAGACCAAGGCCAGCGGCATCCTGGTGCCCGACGCCGAGGGCGGCACGCGCGTCGCCCTGGCGAAGGCGTTCCCCATCTCGATCGACGCGGAGTCGTACGTCGAGCTGGCCCATCGGCCCGACATCCAGCAGCGTGCGAAAGAGATCCGCGAGGGACTCGGCAATCCCCGCAAGATCCTGCTCGGCGTCGATCGACTCGACTACACCAAGGGCATCCGTCACCGCCTCAAGGCGTGGGGCGAAGTGCTCGAAGACGGCCGGGCCACGGTCGAGGACGCCACCCTCGTGCAGGTCGCGAGCCCCAGTCGCGAGCGCGTCGACGCGTACATGCAGCTGCGCGATGAGATCGAGATGACCGTCGGGCGCATCAACGGCGACTACGACACCACCACGCACACCGCGATCCGCTATCTGCACCAGTCGTACCCGCGCGAAGAGATGGTCGCGCTATTCCTCGCCGCCGACGTCATGCTCGTCACGGCCCTGCGCGACGGCATGAACCTCGTCGCCAAGGAGTACGTCGCCAGTCGCATCGACAACCGCGGCGTGCTCGTGCTGAGCGAGTTCGCCGGGGCCGCCGACGAGATGGGCAGCGCACTGCTCATCAACCCGCACGACATCGACGGACTGAAGGATGCCGTCATCCGCGCGGTCGACATGCCCGCGGCCGAGCAGGGCCGACGGATGCGCACCCTGCGGCGGCGCGTCCGCGAGCACGACGTCGAAGATTGGTCGCGCGGCTTCCTCGAGGCGCTGTCGGCGTTCCACGGCCGCTCGTCCCGTGCGGCGGCCGCTGATGTCGAGTCCGTCGTCGCCGACGACGAGGACGCGGTGGAGGCCGAATGATCGTCGACAGTGCCGAGGAGTCACGCGTGAGCCCCGCCGACGGAATGGATGCCGAATGACCGCCGCCGACGCGACGGTGGAGGCCGTCGCCACCACCGAAACCCTGCTCATCGCGCTCGACTTCGACGGCACGCTGTCGCCGCTGGTCGACGAGCCGATGTCGGCGCGCATGACCCCGGCGGCGCGCGCGATCGTCGATGAGCTCGCGGCACTACCGCGCACGGTCGTCGCGCTGGTCTCGGGCCGCTCGCTCGCCCACCTGCGCGAGATCTCTGAGCACACCGACGACTCGCCCCTCTGGCTCGCGGGCTCCCACGGCGCGCAGTTCTGGGTGCCGGGCAACGGCGTCGAGGAGACCCCCGACGACACCGACGACCTCGCGCTGCGCGACCGCCTGCAGCGGGAGGCGACGGCCGGCACCGATGAGATGGACGGTGTGTGGATCGAGCCGAAGGAGTACGGCCTCGGCGTGCACACGCGCACGGCGGATGCCGGCACCGCCCGTGCCGCGCGAGACCTCGTCGACGAACTGGTCGGTGCGCAAGCCCCCACCTGGCGTCGTCGTACCGGCCACGACATCCTCGAGTTCGCGTTCCGCCACGAGGGCAAGGACTCCGCGGTCGCGCGCCTTCGCGAACGCGTCGGGGCCTCTGCCGTGCTGTTCGCCGGCGACGACGTCACCGACGAAGACGCGCTGAGCTCGCTGGGATCGCAGGACCTCGGCGTCCGGGTCGGTGGGGGAGAGACCGCGGCCGGCCTGCGCGTCGACGATATCGCCGCGTTCGTCGCCGTGCTGGAGGACGTGGCGCGCCTGCGCCGAGCGCACGGCGCGTGAGCGGCGTGCGCGCCGGGCGACGCCCGCGTCCGGGGCTCCCGGGCACTCCTGCACACGGCGATTAATCCGCCGTTCATCCCCTGTGGCGCATCGGGGGGACGCGCGCGCGCAATAGACTTCGAGGATGCCCGCTCCGCAGAATCCGAACACCGGCGAGTTCGACATCAAGCCCCGTAGTCGCGTCATCACCGATGGCATCGAAGCCACGACCTCGCGCGGCATGCTCCGCGGCGTCGGCATGGGCGACGACGACTGGGACAAGCCCCAGATCGGCATCGCGTCGAGCTGGAACGAGATCACCCCCTGCAACCTCAGCCTCGACCGCCTCGCGCAGGGCGCGAAAGAGGGGGTCCACTCCGGCGGGGGATACCCGCTGCAGTTCGGCACGATCTCCGTCTCCGACGGCATCTCGATGGGCCACGAGGGCATGCACTTCTCCCTCGTCTCGCGTGAGGTCATCGCCGACAGTGTCGAGACCGTCATGATGGCCGAGCGCCTCGACGGCTCCGTGCTGCTCGCGGGTTGCGACAAGTCGATCCCCGGCATGCTCATGGCATCCGCTCGCCTCGATCTCTCCAGCGTTTTCCTTTACGCCGGCTCCATCGCTCCGGGCTGGGTCAAGCTCTCCGGCGGCACCGAGAAGGAGATCACGATCATCGACTCCTTCGAGGGCGTCGGTGCGTGCCTGGCGGGTCGCATGAGCGAGGCCGACCTCAAGCGCATCGAGTGCTCCTTCGCCCCCGGCGAAGGTGCCTGCGGTGGTATGTACACGGCCAACACAATGGCGTCGGTGGCCGAGGCGCTCGGACTCAGCCTTCCCGGCTCCGCCGCCCCTCCGTCGGCGGACCGTCGTCGCGACTACTTCGCCCACCGCTCGGGCGAGGCCGTCGTCAACCTGCTGCGCCAGGGCATCACGACCCGCGACATCCTCACGAAAGAGGCGTTCGAGAACGCCATCGCCCTCGCCATGGCGCTCGGCGGCTCGACGAACGTCGTGCTGCACCTGCTCGCCATCGCGCGCGAGGCCGAGGTCGAACTGTCGCTGCACGACTTCAACCGCATCGGCGACAAGACGCCCCACGTCGCCGACATGAAGCCGTTCGGCAAGTACGTCATGAACGACGTCGACCGCCAGGGCGGCATCCCGGTCATCATGAAGGCCATGCTCGACGAGGGACTCCTGCACGGTGACGCGCTGACCGTCACGGGCAAGACGCTCGCCGAGAACCTCGCCGATCTGAACCCCGACCCCATCGACGGCACGGTCATCCACACCTTCGACAACCCGATCCACGCGACGGGCGGCATCACGATCCTGCACGGCTCGATGGCCCCCGAGGGTGCGGTCGTGAAGTCGGCGGGCTTCGACGGAAACGTCTTCGAGGGGCCTGCCCGCGTGTTCGAGCGCGAGCGCGCGGCCATGGACGCCCTCGAGGCGGGTCAGATCCAGGCCGGCGACGTCGTCGTCATCCGCTATGAGGGCCCCAAGGGCGGACCGGGCATGCGCGAGATGCTCGCCATCACGGCGGCCATCAAGGGCGCGGGGCTCGGAAAAGATGTACTACTCTTGACGGACGGTCGATTCTCAGGCGGCACAACCGGCCTCTGCATCGGCCACATAGCTCCCGAAGCGGTGGACGCAGGTCCCATTGCCTTCGTGCGCGATGGTGATCTGATACGGGTCGATATCGCCGCTCGCACTCTCGACTTGATCGTCGAGACAGACGAGCTGAGTTCCCGCCGCGAAGGCTGGGAACCGCTTCCCCCGCGCTATACCCGTGGCGTTCTGGCCAAGTACTCCAAGCTCGTGCACTCCGCTGCGGAGGGCGCGGTCACGGGCTGACGGCCGTCCCCCTTCTCACCTTCTCTGGCTCTCGAGGTACTCCCATGTCCATCGATTCCCCCACCGCGGCCATTCCCCGGCCGCCCTCCCGCACCGCACCGGCGCCCATGATGACGGGCGCACAGGCGGTCGTCCGCTCGCTCGATCTGCTGGGTGTGACCGACGTGTTCGGTCTGCCGGGCGGCGCGATCATGCCCGTCTACGACCCGCTCATGGACGACGAGCACGTCCGCCACATCCTCGTGCGCCACGAGCAGGGTGCCGGTCACGCGGCTGAGGGATACGCCGCGGCGTCCGGACGCGTCGGCGTGGCCATCGCCACGTCCGGTCCCGGCGCGACGAACCTCGTCACCGCGATCGCCGACGCCTATATGGACTCGGTGCCCTTGGTGTGCATCACCGGCCAGGTGTTCTCCACCCTCATGGGTACCGATGCCTTCCAGGAAGCAGACATCGTCGGCATCACGATGCCCATCACTAAGCACTCGTTCCTGGTGAAGTCGGCCGACGAGATCCCCGGCGCCATCGCCGCCGCGTTTGAGATCGCCTCGACCGGCCGCCCCGGTCCCGTGCTCGTCGACATCACCAAGGACGCGCAGCAGGCCGAGGCGCCGTTCGTGTGGCCGCCCAAGATCGACCTGCCCGGTTACCGCCCGGTGACCAAGGCGCACGGCAAGCAGATCCAGGCGGCGGCCCACCTGCTGACCACCGCGAAGAAGCCCGTCCTCTACGTCGGTGGCGGCGCGATCCGCTCGAACGCGTCGGCCGAGCTCAAGGTGCTCGCCGAGGCGACCGGCGCCCCCGTGGTCACCACGCTGATGGCGCGGGGAGCCTTCCCCGACTCCCACGAGCAGCACCTCGGCATGCCGGGCATGCACGGCACCGTGCCCGCGGTGCTCGCCCTGCAGGAGAGCGACCTCATCGTCTCGCTCGGCGCCCGCTTCGACGACCGCGTCACCGGCAAGGCGGCGTTGTTCGCCCCGAACGCGCAGGTGGTGCACGTCGACATCGACCCCGCCGAGATCTCCAAGATCCGCACCGCAGACGTGCCGATCGTGGGCGACCTGCGCGAGGTTCTCATCGACCTCGAAGCCGCTTTCCGTGCGGCTGACGCCGAGAACGCCCACGACTTCACCGAGTGGTGGACCTACCTCAACGGCCTCCGCGAAGAGTTCCCCCTCGGCTACACGCCCACCACCGACGGTCTCCTCTCGCCGCAGTACGTCATCCAGCGCATCGGCGAGATGACCGGACCCGAGGGCGTCTACGCCTCGGGAGTGGGTCAGCACCAGATGTGGGCGGCGCAGTTCATCAAGTACGAGCGTCCCAACGCGTGGCTGAACTCCGGCGGCGCCGGCACCATGGGTTACGCGGTACCCGCGGCCATGGGCGCCAAGGTGGCCCAGCCCGAGCGCGCCGTGTGGGCGATCGACGGCGACGGCTGCTTCCAGATGACCAACCAGGAGCTCGCGACCTGCGTCATCAATGACATCCCGATCAAGGTCGCGATCATCAACAACTCCTCGCTCGGTATGGTGCGCCAGTGGCAGACGCTGTTCTTCGACGGCCGCCACTCCAACACCGACCTGAACACGGGCCACGGAACGCGCCGCATCCCCGACTTCGTCAAGCTGGCGGAGGCCTACGGGTGCCTGGGCATCCGCGTCGAGAAGGAAGACGAGATCGACGCCGCCATCCAGCTCGCGCTTGACACCAACGACCGCCCGGTCGTGATCGACTTCGTCGTGAGCGCCGACGCGATGGTGTGGCCGATGGTGCCCCAGGGCGTCAGCAACAGCTACGTCCAGTACGCGCGCGATCACTCGCCCACCTTCAACGAGCAGGAGGACTGAGATGTCTCGTCACGTTCTGAGTCTCCTGGTCGAAGACAAACCTGGCCTGCTCACCCGCGTCGCGGGGCTCTTCGCCCGGCGCGGCTTCAACATCGAGTCGCTCGCGGTCGGCGTCACCGAGGTGCCCGGTCTCTCGCGCATCACGGTCGTCGTCGACGTCGAGGGTCTGCCGCTCGAGCAGGTGACCAAGCAGCTGAACAAGCTCATCAACGTCATCAAGATCGTCGAGCTCGACCCCGCGGCGTCCGTGCAGCGCGAGCACGTGCTCGTGAAGGTGCGCGCCGACAACGCCACGCGCTCGAACGTGGTCGAGGTGGTCAACCTGTTCCGTGCGTCGGTCGTCGACTACGCCTCCGACGCCATGGTCATCGAGATCACGGGCGACTCGGGCAAGGTCGGGGCGTTCCTGAAGGCCATCGAGCCGTTCGGTGTGAAGGAGCTCGCGCAGTCGGGCCTGCTCGCCGTCGGCCGTGGCGGCAAGAGCATCACCGAACGCGTCCTGCGCGGCTGAACTCCTCCGGCCCTCGAGCCTGTCGAGCGGCCGACATTTTCAACCTCACACGTTCCACAACCCCGGTCCCTTCGACTCGCTCTGGGACCTGACTCAAGGAGAAACATCCTCATGGCAGAGATCTTCTACGACGACGACGCCGACCTCTCGATCATCCAGGGCAAGAAGGTCGCGATCGTCGGCTACGGCTCGCAGGGTCACGCCCACGCGCAGAACCTGCGCGACTCCGGCGTCGAGGTCGTCATCGCGCTCAAGGACGGCTCCAAGTCGGCCGCTAAGGCGCAGGAAGACGGCTTCGAGGTCAAGAACGTCGCCGACGCGGCCGAATGGGCCGACCTCATCATGGTGCTCGCGCCCGACCAGCACCAGCGGTCGATCTTCGCCGACTCGATCAAAGACAAGCTGACCGAGGGCAAGACGCTCGCCTTCGCGCACGGCTTCAACATCCGCTTCGGCTACATCGACGCGCCCGAGGGTGTCGACGTCATCCTCATCGCGCCCAAGGCCCCCGGTCACACCGTGCGCCGCGAGTACGTCGCCGGCCGCGGCATCCCCGACATCATCGCCGTCGAGCGCGACGCCTCGGGTTCGGCCTGGGACACCGCCCTGTCGTACGCGAAGGCCATCGGCGGCACCCGTGCCGGCGTCATCAAGACGACCTTTACCGAAGAGACCGAGACCGACCTGTTCGGTGAGCAGGCCGTTCTCTGCGGTGGCATGAGCCACCTCGTCCAGTACGGCTTCGAGACCCTCGTCGAGGCGGGCTACCAGCCGCAGATCGCCTACTTCGAGGTCCTGCACGAGCTCAAGCTCATCGTCGACCTCATGTGGGAGGGCGGCATCGCCAAGCAGCGCTGGTCGATCTCGGACACCGCCGAGTACGGCGACTACGTCTCGGGCCCGCGCGTCATCTCGCCCGAGGTCAAGACCAGCATGCAGGCCGTGCTCGCCGACATCCAGTCGGGCGCGTTCGCGAAGCGCTTCATCGACGACCAGGACAACGGCGCCACCGAGTTCCTCGAGCTCCGCGAGAAGGAGCAGGGTCACCCCATCGAGGCGACCGGCAAGGAGCTCCGCGGCCTCTTCGCCTGGAAGCAGCAGGACAGCGACTACGTCGAGGGCTCGGCCGCGCGCTGAGTTGTCCTCACCCCTTGAACGCCCCGCGGCTCCGGCCGCGGGGCGTTCCTCGTCTC
>NZ_CAUQWC010000143.1:0-9185 GCF_963521695.1 uncultured Microbacterium sp.
CCGCCACCCCGGGCAGGCGCGGGGCCGCAGCGCCCGTGCGTCACTCGACCTGCACCGTTCCCCCGTCGCAGCGCTCGGCGCCGGTGGCGAGTCTCAGCAGCGTCGAGGCCCCGCACCCCGACGGCCCGACGATCGCCGCGATCCGACCCGCCGCGATCTCGAGGTCGATGTCGTGCAGCACGCGGACGCCCGCCCGATCACGGCTGACGCCGCGGAAGACGATCGACCAGCCCCGAGGGCGTGGCGCACGCCCGGTTCCCGCGGGTTCCACGGGCGTGACGGCGACCATGCGCCCACGTTAGGGGTCGCCGATGACACGCGAACGCCCGGGGAGTGAACCCCGGGCGTCGCTCGGTCGAATCGTGGACGTCGGTGCTTACGGGGCCAGGCGAGTCGGTCCGCGGAAGAGGTAGGTCACTTCGCGGATGGACGACTCACCCAGCAGAAGCATGAGAACGCGTGCGAGGCCCATGCCGAAGCCGCCGTGCGGCGGGGCGCCGAAGCGGAAGAAGTCGAGGTAGAAGTCGAGGTGCTCGGGGTCGAGACCCTTCTCTTTCGCCTGCTCGACCAGCACGTCGACGCGGTGCTCGCGCTGGGCGCCCGTCGTGATCTCGACCCCGTTGAAGAGCAGGTCGTACGACTTCGTCAGCCCGGTCTCCTCGTCGCGCATGTGGTAGAAAGCGCGGATCTCGGGGTGATAGTCGGTGATGAAGACGAACTGGTGGCCGTGCGTCTCGGCCACGTGCGCCGCGATCTGGCGTTCGCCCTCGGGATCGAGGTCGCCATCGGTGCGCGGGATGTCGTATCCACGGGCGGCGACGATCTCGCGGGCCTCGGCGAGGGGGATACGGGGGAAAGGCAGCGACGGCACCTGCACCTCGACGCCGAACAGCTCCTGGATCTCGGCGCCGTGCTTGTCGGCGACGGCCTGGAACGCCGTCTGCAGCAGTTCCTCCTGCATGCGCGCGACGTCGTCGTGCGAGTCGATCCAGCTGATCTCGGCGTCGATCGAGGTGAACTCGGTCGCGTGGCGGCTGGTGAAAGAGGGGTCGGCGCGGAAGGCGGGGGCGATCTCGAAGATCTTGCCGAAGCCGGCGACCTGGGCCATCTGCTTGAAGAACTGCGGGCTCTGAGCGAGGTAGGCGGTCTTGTCTTCGAAGTAGGGCACCTCGAACAGTTCGGCGTTGGACTCCGAGGGGGAGGCCATGAGCTTGGGGGAGTGGACCTCGATGTAGTCGCGCTCGACCCAGTACGTGCGCATGGCGTGCTCGAGGGTGGTCTGCACGCGGAAGATGAGGTTGTTGCGGCGCTGACGCAGGTCGAGGAAGCGCCAGTCCATGCGCTTGTCGGGGCTGCTATCGGCGGCGATCGGCGTCTCGGGGTTGGCGGCGGCGGCGATGACGAGCTCGCCGACCTTGATCTCGACTCCGCCGAGCTTCACGCGCTCGTCGTGCTTCAGCTCACCGCGCACGGTCAGGAACGTGCCGGTGGCGAGAGCGCCGACCGTCTCGGTCAGCGCCAGAGCGGCGGCATCCTGCTCGGAGCCGTCGTCGACGGGTCGCGTCGCGGGGTTCACCAGCTGCACGGCACCGGTCTCGTCGCGGAGGACGACGAACTGCACCTTCTTCTGATCGCGCACGGTTTCGACCCATCCCGACACCTCGACGGCGCCGGCGGGGAGGGATTTCAGCTGGTTGACCAGGACGCGTTCGCTCACGATCGACCATCCTACGTGCGCCGGTCGCGCCGCACCGGGACACGGGCGCGGGCACCGCGGCATCCCTCCGCTCGGGGCCAACCCCCAGGATTCGTGCGCGCCCGGGCTCTAGCCTGAAAGGGGCGTCCGTTCGGGCGGCCGATCACCGAGCGCGAAGGCACCCGATGACCGACACCACCCTCACCCTTTCTCTTCTCCGGGCCGGCTCCGGCTCCGGCGAGGGGCAGTCGTGGCTGACGTCGCTGGCCGACTGGACCGTCTCGCTCATGGAGATCATCGGCCCGGTGGGTGCGGGCGTCGCCATCGCGCTCGAGAACCTCTTCCCGCCGCTGCCCAGCGAGGTCGTTCTGCCGATGGCGGGACTGACCGCAAGCCGCGGTTCGTTCACGCTGTTCGAGGCCCTGCTGTGGACGACGATCGGATCGGTCGTCGGTGCGTTCATGCTCTACGGCCTCGGCCGGTGGCTCGGAGCCGCGCGTCTGCGCGCCTTCGCCGCGAAGATGCCGCTGCTGCACCCTGAGGACGTCGATCGGACGGTGGCGTGGTTCGAGCGGCACGGCGGCAAGGCGGTGTTCTTCGGGCGCATGATCCCGATCTTCCGCAGCCTCATCTCCATTCCCGCGGGGGTGTCGAAGATGCCCATGTGGCGTTTCGGACTGCTCACGGGCGCCGGCAGTCTGATCTGGAACACGATCTTCGTCCTGTCGGGATACCTGCTGGGCGAGAACTGGCACATCGTCGAGGAGTACGCCTCGATCCTGCAATACGTGGTCATCGCCGCGGTGGCCGTCGGCATCACGTGGTTCCTGTACGCGCGCATCCGTTCGCTGCTCGCCTCCCGGCAGGATCCGGCCTCGCGCACCGACGCCTGAGCGCGCGGTGGCGGGCTCCGGGAGAGTCCTTACCGCAGCGCGAAGGCGCGGTCTCGTCGAGCGCTCCGGGGCTTCTTCATCACCCCGCGAGAGAACCCGCGTCGCGCGGTATCTCCACGTCGAAGCAACCGGCCCGCCCGCTCAGTCAGACCACAGAACCCGCGCCTAGACTGGCCTCGTGACCGCCGATCGCCTGCATCTCGTGCGCCACGGAGAGGTCCACAACCCCCGTCGCGTGCTCTACGGTCGGCTCCCGGGATTCGGTCTCAGCGTCGCCGGCCGGCAAATGGCCCGGCAGGCCGCCGCGTACGTGCGCGGGCTCGACCGGCCCGTCAGCGCGCTGGTGGTCTCCCCGCTGCAGCGCACGCGCGAGTCGTCGGAGCCCTTCACCGAGATGTTCGGCATCGATGCCTACATCGACGATCGGGTGATCGAGCCGACCAACGTCTTCGAGGGACGGCGCATGAAGCAGGCGCTGGCCAACCCCCTCAACTGGCGACACCTCCGCCGCCCGGCCGTGCCCAGCTGGGGCGAACCGTACGAGCGCATCGTCGCCCGGATGACGGATGCCATGGCTGACGCCTGGGAGCGGGTGCCCTCGGGTGACGTCGTCGTCGTCTCGCACCAGCTGCCGATCTGGGTGACCCACCTCGCCCTCTCCCACCAACCCACCCGCCACGACCCCCGCAAGCGCCGGTGTGCGCTGTCGAGCGTGACGAGTTTCGAGCGGCGAGACGGCGCCGACGGCTCGACGCGCTGGGTCGAGGTGGCGTACGCCGAGCCGGCATCCACCGCCGGAGCCGTCGACGTAGGAGCCGTGTGATGCGCCGAATCCTCACCGCCGCGGGGTCTGTCGCCGCGGCCGCGGCCCTCGTGGTGGGCCTGGCGGCCTGCACCACCGACCCGCTCGCCGACCAGTACCGCGCCGGTGACAACAAGGGCTACATCGCCGCGAACGGTTTCCAGACCGCCGAGATCCCGGCCGAAAGCCGCGGGGAGCCGGTCGACTTCGCCGGCACGCTCGACGACGGGTCCGCCGTCTCCAGCGCCGACTACGACGGCAAGGTGCTCGTGGTGAACTTCTGGTATGCCACGTGCGGCCCGTGCATCATCGAGGCGCCGCGTCTCGAGCAGGCGTACAAGACCTTCGAGGGGCAGGACGTCGCCTTCCTCGGCATCAACACCTACGACCAGCCCTCTACCGCGCAGTCGTTCGCGCGAGACCACGACATCTCCTACCCGAGCGCCATGGCCGTGGGCGACGCCGAGCTGAAGCTGGCGTTCAACGACAAGACGCCGCTGAACGCTACCCCGACCACCCTCGTGCTCGACAAGCAGGGGCGCGTCGCGGCGCGCATCGTCGGCGAACTGCCCGAGGCCTCGATCCTCGAGGCGATCGTGCGCACCCTGGTCGCGGAGGGCGCGTGAATCCGGGAGCCCTCGTCTTCGACGGGGCGCTGTGGGTCGCCGTGCCCATCGCGCTGGCCGCCGGCCTGATCTCGTTCCTCTCTCCCTGCGTGCTGCCGCTCGTGCCGGGCTACCTGGGCTACATCGGCGGTGCGGTCGCTCCCCGAGGGGGCGCGGCATCCGCCGGTCGTGGTCGCCTGCTGGGCGGAACGCTGCTGTTCATCGCCGGTTTCACGCTGGTGTTCATGGCCTTCAACGTGCTCGGGGGCGCCGCGGGAGCGTTCTTCACCCGCTACGGCGACGTGATCACGCGCGTCCTCGGCGTGGTGATCATCCTGATGGGACTCGTGTTCATCGGCCTGTTCGGCATCGCGCAGCGGTCGGTGCGCATGCAGGCCAAGGGCAATCTCGGTCTCATCGGGGCGCCGCTGCTCGGTATCGCCCTGGGCGTCGGCTGGACGCCGTGCATCGGACCGACGCTGACGGCCATCCTGTCGGTGTCGTACAACCTCGGAGACCCCGGCCGTGCCGCCCTGCTGGGGCTGGCGTACTCGCTGGGCCTCGGCATCCCGTTCCTCCTCCTCGCGCTCGGTTTCGGGTGGGCGACCCGGTCCGTCGCGTTCCTGCGCAAGCACATCCGTGCCGTCAACATCGTCGGCGGCGTGCTGCTCGTCGTTCTCGGCCTCGCCATGGTGACCGGTGTCTGGGGCGCGTGGATGTCGTCCCTGCAGGGGGTGATGAGCGGTGTCCAGCTCCCCCTCTGACCCCTCGCGGCCGGAGCCCACGGACGGCGTCCTGCGCCCGTCCGACCACGCCGATTCGGCCCTGGCATCCGATTCCGACGACATCACCCAGCCGCGGCTCGGTGTCGTGGGGTGGGCGCGCTGGGGCTGGCGACAGCTCACATCGATGCGCACCGCCCTCGTGTTGCTGCTGCTGCTCGCGATCGCCGCCGTACCGGGCTCGCTCGTGCCGCAGCGCACGGCGGATCCCAACGGCGTGACGCAGTACTTCACCGACAACCCCGACCTGGCGCCGGTGCTCGACAACCTGAGCCTGTTCGACGTCTACACCTCGCCGTGGTTCTCGGCCATCTACCTGCTGCTGTTCATCTCGCTGATCGGCTGCGTGCTGCCCCGCACCAAGCACCACTGGAAAGCCCTGCGCTCGCAGCCGCCGCGAACCCCCGCGCGCCTGTCGCGCCTTGACGATCACCGCACCCGCACGATCGCGGTCGACGGGGATCCGGATGCCGCGGCATCCGCCGCCGTCGACGCCGCCGCAGCGCAGCTGCGTAAGAGCGGCTACCGGGTGGCCCGCTACGACGGTCGCGGGACGTCCTCGGTGTCGGCCGAGCGCGGCTACCTCCGTGAGACGGGAAACCTCGTCTTCCACGCGGCCCTGGTCGGCGTGCTCGTCGCGGTCGGTTTGGGGGGTGGATTCACCTACACCGGGCAGCGCGTGCTCGTGGAGGGTCAGGCGTTCGCGAACAGCCTGCTCGACTACTCCTCGTTCAACCCGGGGCGCTTCGTCAGCGGCGACACCCTCACGCCCTACTCGATGACGCTCGACCAGTTCGACGTGAACTACGTGCCTCCCGGGCAGCCCGGTGCCGGCCAGGCCGGCGACTTCGTCGCGCACGTGACCACGCAGGCTCCCGGTGGCGATCCGCAGGACGGCGAGGTGCGCGTGAACCATCCGCTCGACGTGCGCGGAGACCGCGTCTACCTCCTCGGAAACGGGTACGCGCCCACCGTCACGATCCGCGACGCCGACGGTCGAGAGGTGTTCCACGACTCGGTCGCCTTCCTTCCTCAGGATGCCAACATGACCTCGCTCGGCGTCATCAAGGTCGCCGACGGCCTGCCCGAACAGCTCGGCCTGCTCGGCTTCTTCTATCCGACGATGGACGTGCTGCCCTCGGGGGCGCTCACCTCCACCTTCGGCGACCTCGAGTATCCGGTGCTGACGTTGCGCGTCTACGAGGGCGACCTCGGCATCGACGACGGCACGCCCCGCTCGGTGTACACGCTCGACCCCTCGGGCATGACCCAGATCGCCGGTGGCGACAGCGGCAATCCGGCTCTCCAGCTCATGCCCGGCCAGACGGAGGACCTCCCCAACGGCCTGGGCACCATCACGTTCGAGAACGAGGCCCCGGCCGGCGCGTCCGGCTACGACGGATCGGTCAAGCGTTTCGCATCGCTGTCGATCCACCGCGATTTGGCGGGACCGTGGGTGCTCGCTTTCGCCCTGCTCGCGCTGTTCGGTCTGCTCGCGGCGCTGTTCGTTCCGCGCCGACGCATGTGGGTCAGGGCCACACCGTCCGCGAACGGGGTGTCGATCGAATACGCGGGTCTCGCGCGCGGGGAGGACCCGACCCTTGCCGCGGCCGTCGACCAACTCGTCGAGAAGCACGGCACCGCCCTGCCCTCCCAGAGTCGCCCCGACACCGACGCGCGCCCGCGACCGACCGGCCCCGGGGCCGGATCATCCACACCTCCGCAGAGCCAGCCCGACACCGACGCGCGCCCGCGACCGACCGGCCCCGGGGTCGGATCACCCACACCTCCGCAGAGCCAGCCCGACACCGGAAAAGTAGACTGAGACCATGCCCGGAACCGATCCGATTCTCCTCGACGAGATCTCCCTCCTCTTGGTGTGGACGGCGGTCGCCATCTACGTGCTGGCGTTCATCGCCTACGCCATCGACCTCGCGCGCCGCTCCGACCTCGCCCTGAAGGCGAAGGACGAGGTCGTCGCGCGCGAGCTCGTCACCGCGGGCGGTGGGGGAGTGATCTCCTCGGGCGGCTCGACTTCGGCATCCACCGCCGCGTCGAAGCCGCGCTACCTGTGGGCTCGCCTGGGTACGGTGCTGACGACCCTCGGGTTCGTGTTCCACCTCGTCGCGACCGTCCTGCGCGGCATCGCCGCCGAGCGGGTGCCGTGGTCGAACATGTACGAGTTCGCCCTGACCGGTCTGCTGCTCATCGTCGCCGTCTACCTCGTCGTGCTGACGCGCTACGACCTGCGCTTCCTCGGTTCGCTCATCACGGGGCTCGCGGTGCTGCTGCTCGGTGGTGCGACGCTGGCGTTCCACGTCGAGGTCGTTCCGCTGGCCGATCCGTTGAAGTCGGTGTGGCTGGTCGTGCACGTGTTCGTCGCGAGCCTTGCGACGGCGCTGTTCGCCCTGGCCTTCGGACTGTCGGTCGTGCAACTCATCCAGGCGCGGCGCGAGCGCAAGCTCGCCGAGGCGCCGGCGGATGCCGAGCCGAAGCGCAGCTTCTTGCGCACCGTGCCGTCGGCCGACGCCCTGGAGTCGCTCGCCTACCGCTTCGCCATCGTCGGCTTCATCTTCTGGACCTTCACGCTCATCGCCGGCTCCATCTGGGCGAACGACGCGTGGGGCCGCTTCTGGGGCTTCGACACCAAAGAGGTCTGGACCTTCGTCATCTGGGTGCTCTACGCCGGGTACATCCACGCCCGCGCGACCCGCGGCTGGCGCGGCACCCGCTCGGCGTGGCTGTCGATCATCGGCTTCACCGCGGTGCTGTTCAACTTCACGATCGTCAATGTCTTCTTCAAGGGCCTGCACGCTTACAGCGGTCTGACGACCTGAGGCGCGTCTCGTTCGACGGGCCCGTCCGGCTGCGTGCTCGGGCGGGCCTTCGTCGTTGCTCCCGTCGTCTGTTGAGCGTCCAAGACACGCCGCGTCGCGGGTTGTCCCACGGCGTGTCTTGGACACTCGAACTGCTGCCCGTGCGCGTGGCGGGTCGGGCGTCGCGGTCCTGAGTCACGGCACGCAGCCGTGTTGAGTGTCCAGGACACGCCGTGCGACCGGCGGGCAGGCGGCGTGTCTTGGACACTCAACGGGGTCGTGCGGCCAGGAGCGCTCGCCGAACCGGGGCGATGACGTCCTGCTCAGGCGTGTCGAGGTGGTGAGCGACAACGCGGATCAGGATCCACCCCTCGTCGGCGATGGCGCGCCAGCGGTCGGCATCCCGACGGAACTGCTCGGTGTCGGCATGGTGACGGCCGTCGTATTCGATGGCGACGCGCTGCTCTGGGTAGGCGAGGTCGAGCCGCGCGACGAAGGTGCCGGCGGTGGTGCGCAAGGTCCAATTGAGCTCGGGCTCGGGGAGACCGGCCCGCACCAGGATCAGGCGCACCTGCGTCTCCCGCGGGGACTCGGAACCGGGTCGCACGAAATGCACCGCCTCGCGCAGGGCGACGGCACCGCGGCGTCGTGCCCGCATCGCGGCCTCGGCGAGGTCTTCGACCGAGTCGCCCTGCGACACAACCCAGTCGCCGGCCGCCACCAGGTCGTCCATCCGCAGCAGGGAACCGAGCTGCGCCCAGGTCTCGACGCGGGTGGGGGCCGGCAGATCGCCGATCAGGGTGACGCCGTCCTGGGGGAGTTCCAGCCGATGTCCCACGACGCCGCGAGCGCGAGGTTCGCGAGTGGGTGGAATCGCACCGACGTGGAGTTCGTCTCCGTGACGGAAGGGGAGGGGCATGCCCCAGAGCGTCGCGGCGGTCGTGTGGCTGAAGAACTGCCCGCCCGTCATCCGGGGCAGGTAGGCCTGGCAACGATCCGTAACCGACTCGAGCGATTCCTCCCGCGCGACGCGCACGCCGTGGAACGGCGCCCGGAGGTCACTCGCGGCGAGGCGTCGACGGGGGATGCCGAGGACATCCGCCTCTCGAACGTGAAATGCGGAGCACAGGTCGGGCGGGAGCGGTCGAGTTCGCATCCCGCTAGCAGACAGCGTCTGCTGATCGATGTCGCGCGGCGCCCCTTCTGCCTGTGGAAAAAGGACCTTGGTGAGGAGCTTCGTACCCGCTCGCCCGCGTCTCGATCGAACATTGAGTGTCCAAGACATGCCGTGTCCGGCGCGGTGACACGGCGTGTTGTGGACACTCAACGGGGTTTCGGATGCGGAGGAGGTCGGCCCGGCGTCGCGCTCGCCCGCGTCTCGATCGAACGTTGAGCGTCCAAGACATGCCGTGTCCGGCGTGATGACACGGCGTGTTCTGGACGCTCAACGGGGGTTTCGGGCGCGGAGGAGGTTGGCCCGGTCCGCCCGACATCGCGCTCGCCCGTTGCGCTCGCGCGGCGCCATTCCACCAGCGGTCGCGCGCGTCCGCCCCCACTCGCCCGGGGTCGCGCGCCCGCCCCCACTCGCCCG
>NZ_CAUQWC010000144.1:0-9090 GCF_963521695.1 uncultured Microbacterium sp.
GGCACGCACCCTCGCGGCCGGCGAACGGCTGCGGGCGAGCGGCCGCACGGCGAGCAGCCCCAAGGCGAGCGACGGGGTCAGCCGCGGAAGACGACGATCTCGTCGTTCTGCTCGTCGTAGACGAACTGCAGGGCGGTGCCCGCGGGGAAGCTCGTCTGCTCGCGCTCGGGCGATTCCTCACGAAGCAGCATCGTCGAGGTCGGCGGAAAGACACCGGCGCCACAGACGCTCAGCACGGGGTAATCCCCGGTGTAGGAGAAGCCGACCCCGCCGCTCGTGTCGAGCAGCGCGGGCTGCCAGAGGGTCATGCAGCGCGCCGTGCCCCCCGGATCCTGATACGAGGGCAGAGTCAGCGCCCGGAAACCCTCGAACTCCTCATAGGCGGTGACCTCGCCGATGACGCCCCGCGCCAGCGTCGAGGGGACGTCGAAAGCCGGATCGGCCGACAGCCGTGCGATCTGCGTCGCACCGGTCTGCAGGGGATCGGTCTGCACCCGTTGGACGAGGGTGAGCGCCGTGGCCAGGGTTGCGACGACGACGGCCGCCGCTCCCAGGAGCAGCACCGTCGATCGACGCGGGCGCGGCAGGGAGAAGCGCGGCGGAGCGGGAGCGGCATCCGGTGCCGGCTCACTCGTGGGGATGAGGGGTTCTCCCTCGACGGGAGCGGGTTCCGTTTCCGCCGAGACCGGCCGCGCCTCGAGCTCGATCAGTCGTCGCAGGGCGTTCGGGTCTGACGCGATGTCAGCCGTCGGAGAATAGGCCCGGCGACGCAACTGAGCGAGTTCGTCTTGTTCATCGATCGGCATGAGGCGATCTCACCATCAACAACGGCCGGGGTCGCGCGGCGAACCGGGCCTCGCGCAGATCGGAGGGCCGGTCGGCTCGTGTCCCGCGCCGCGCACCCCCGACGTTGCTCTGCCGCACGACTCGGGACCGGAACCGATGGGGGCGGTGCGACGACGTGTCCCCGTTCGTGCAGCCCCGTACCGATCTGCCGCACGAAGTGGGACCTCGGCTGAGGGGGACGGTACGACATGTCCCCGTTCGTGCAGCCCCGGCCCCAGGAATCCGCACGCAGGGGGACACGTCCCGCGCCGTCGACCTCACCGCCCCGTGAACTCCGGCGCGCGCTTCGCCTGGAACGCCGCGAAGCCCTCGCGGTAGTCGTTGGTGCGGGCCAGGGCCGTTTGCGCGCGATTCTCGAGTGCCATCGCCTCCCAGAGGCCCAGCCGCTCGTCACGGACGGCCGTCACGATGCGCTTGCTGGCGCGGAACGCCTCGGTGGGCCCGGCCGCCGCGCGACGGGCGGCGAGCACGGTGGCATCCTGGATCTCGGATGCCGGGACCACCCGCGAGAAGAGCCCGGCGCGTACGGCCTCCTCTCCGGTCAGCATGCGGCCGGTGTAGATGAGATCGAGCGTGGCGTGGGTGCCGAGGCGTTCGACGAACAGCGCGTGGCCACCGGAATCGAGGGTCGCACCGAGGGCGGCGAACGGGGAGCCGATCCTGGCGTCGTCGGCGACGTAGACCACGTCGGTGGCGATGAGCAGACCGAGGCCCACGCCGAGGCACGCCCCGTGGGCTGTGGCGAAGGTCGGCGCGAGGAACGCCGACATGCGACGGAGCAGGGGCGCGAGTGTGCCCTCGAGGTACCCCGCGACGTCGTCGATGGCCGGGTCGACGCCCGAGATGTCGCGCCCGGCGCAGAACGAGGGTCCCTCGCCGCGCAGCACCACGGCGCGCGCGCCGTCGGCCTCGGCGCGGTCGTAGGCATCGGCGAGCGCGCGCAGGTCGTCGATGCGGAGGGCGTTCCGGCGCGACGGCGCGTTCAGGGTGATCTCGGCGAGACCGTCAGCGAAGGCGTAGTCGATCACGGCATCCCTCTCATCCGTCGTAGTCGACGCGGACGACGTCGGTGCGCGGGTGCGACTGGCAGGTGAGGACATAGCCGCGCTCGATCTCGTCGGGCTCGAGCGCATAGTTCTCGGTCATCGACACCGCCCCCTCGATGACGCGGGCGCGGCAGGTGCCGCACACACCGCCGGCGCAGGCGAAGGGCACGTCGGGGCGCACGCGGAGGGCGGCGGCGAGGATCGTCTCATTCGCGGCGACCGGGCTCTCGACCGCGGCGGACTGCCCGTCGAGCGTGAACGCGATGCGGCGCACCGCCTCGTCGGCGCGGACGCGCACGGGGCGCGCTCCGCCGGTCTGCGCGGGCGCATCGCCGTCGCCCGCGGTGAAGAGTTCGAATCGCACGCGCTCCCGCGGCACGCCCACCTCGCCCAGCACCCCGCGGCACAGCTCGACCAGCGCATACGGCCCGCACAAGAACCACTCGTCGACGGATGCCGTATCGATGAGCCGCGACAGGATCACGCGCAGGCGCTCCTCGTCGAGGCGACCGGAGAACACCGGTGCGGTGCGCTGCTCGCGGGAGAGCACGTGGTGAAGGGTCAGCCGGGCCGGGTAGCGGTCCTTCAGATCGGCGAGCTCGTCGACGAACATCACGTCGGTCGACGAGCGGTTGACGTACACGATCGTCACGCGCGTCTCGGCGGATCGTTCGAGCACGCCCGCGGCGAGCGCCATGATCGGGGTGATCCCCGATCCCGCGGCGATCGCGACGACGTGGCCGGTGGCCGTCGAGTCCCTCGAGACGAAGGTGCCCTGCGGGCTCATGACGTCGATGTGGTCGCCGGGATGGAGACCCCGATGAGCCCAGGACGAGAACCGGCCCTCGGGGTCGCGTTTGATGCCGACGCTGAGGGAGCCGCGCACGGGCGGGCGGCACAATGAGTAGGAGCGACGCAGCTCCTCTCCGTCGACGTGGGCACGCAGCGCGACGTACTGACCGGGGGCGTAGTCGAAGGCGTCGGCGAGGTCGTCGGGGACGGTGAAGGTCACCTCGATCGCCGTCGGGGTGAGCGGGCGCACGTCGGCGACCCGCAGGGTGTGGAACCGGGCGCGGGGGCGCGCGGTGGCGGCCGGGGGCACGGCATCCATCGTCGTCATCAGAGCGCCTTGAAGTGGTCGAAGGGCTCGAGGCAGGCGCGGCACTCCCAGTGCGACTTGCACGCGGTGGAGCCGAAGCGGGAGACCTCGCGCGTATCGGGCGAGCCGCAGCGCGGGCAGGCGACGCTGAGCGTCAGGCGGATGGGTCCGGCGGGGGCGCGTCCGGTGGGCGGGGCGATGCCGTAGGCCGTGAGTTTGCGCGTGCCGGCCTCGCTCATCCACTCGGTCGTCCACGCCGGGGCGAGGGTGGTCTTCACCACGACGTGCTCGAAGCCGGCCGAGGTCAGCGCGAGCAGGATGTCGTCGCGGATGGCGTCGACGGCGGGGCACCCCGAATACGTGGGCGTGATCGTGACCGTGACGGTGTCGCCGTCGAGGCGCACGTCGCGGAGCACTCCGAGGTCGTCGATCGTGAGCACCGGCACCTCGGGATCGACGACCGCCGCGACGACCTCGCGCGCACGCTCGAGCGCGGCCATCACCAGATCGCCCCCGGGTGGCGGCGGGCCAGCACCTGCATCTCGGCGAGGAGCGGCCCGAAGACGGGATGGTGGATGCCGCGGCGTCCGCCGGCGGACGATCCGGGGATCGCGGGAACCGGCACCTCCTCCTCCGCGAGTACCGCGGCCAGCACGTCATCGACGCGCCCGCGCAGCGTCGAGGGGCGCACCGCGATGTCGCCGAGACGGTCGTGCAGGGGCTCGTCGCGGAAGAGCTCGTCGAGGAACGGCCAGGTGTCGTCGAGCGCGACGAGCACGCGCCGGCGGGACTCGTCGGTCCCCCCGGCCAGGCGCAGCGTCCACTGGACGGCGTGGTCGCGGTGGTAGTCCACCTCTTTCTCCGCTTTGGCCGCGACGGCGGCGAGGAGGGGATCGGTGGATGCCGCGAGCTCGCGGTACAGCTCGAGGAGGTACGTCGAGGCGAGGAGCTGGCGTGCAATGGTGTGTGCGAAGTCGCCGCGCGGGAGCTCGAACAGCCACGCGCAGCGGAACTCGTGCTCGTCGCGTCCGTAGGCGAGGTCGTCTTCGCTCTGGCCGTCGTGGCTGCCGGCGTAGCGCAGCAGCGACCGGGCGTGGCCGAGCAGATCGAGGGCGATGTTGCCGAGGGCCACATCCTCTTCGAGCTCGGGCGCACGGGCGATCCACCCGCTCAGGTTCTGCGCGAGGATGAGCGCGTCGTCGCCGAGGCGCATCGCGTAGGCGGCGACGTCGGGATCGACGGCGCGCTCCTCTTCCCCGGCGAACTCGGCGGAGAGCTCGCGTGCGTCGAGCGAGACGTCGCCGTGCGGGTCTCCGGCGTGGGGGTCCTCGGAGGCTTCGACGGGCTCAGCCACCGATGCCGCGCCGGGTCCCTGAGCCTGTCGAGGGAGCCGGCCCCCCGCGCCGGACGCGTCGACGGGCTCAGCCACCGGCGCCGCGTCGTGATCAGTCGCGGTGCTCACAGGTGCGGCACCCCCTCGGAGGCGGTGTAGTACACCGCGTGGCGATAGTTCTTCCCCGACGGCGACTCGAAGAACGCGCCTTTCGCTCCCGGGTCGCTGGTGGTCACGGCATCCGAGGGCACGACCCACACCGAGACCCCCTCTCCGCGGCGGGTGTACAGGTCGCGGGCGTTGCGCACGGCGAGGTCGGCGTCGGGCGCGTGGAGCGATCCGACGTGAACGTGGCTGAGGCCGCGGCTCGCGCGCACGAACACCTCCCACAGGGGCCAGATCTCGGCGGGGCTGCCGCCGGGCGTTCCCATCAGGCGGCCTCTTCCGCGAGGCGGCGCTGCTTCTTCGCCGCGTACGCCGCAGCGGCTTCGCGCACCCACGCGCCCTCTTCGTTGGCGTCGCGGCGGTGCTGGCGGCGGGTGGTGTTCAGCGGTCCGCGCCCGGCGAGCACCTCGTGGAACTCGGTCCAGTCGATCTCGCCCATCTCGTACCGCCCGGTCTCGTCGTCGAAACGGAGCTCGGGGTCGGGAAGCGTGACGCCGAGCACGGCCGCCTGCGGAACCACCTTCGACACGAACCGCTGGCGCAGGTCGTCGTTGCTGAAACGCTTGATGTTCCACGCCATCGACTGGGCCGAGTTGGGCGAGTCGTCGTCAGGGGGCCCGAACATCATGAGGCTCGGCCAGTACCAGCGGTCCACGGCATCCTGAGCCGTCTCGCGCTGCGCCGGGGTGCCCTGCATCAGGGTGAGCAGGATCTCGAAACCCTGCCGCTGGTGGAACGACTCCTCTTTGCAGATGCGCACCATCGCGCGGCCGTAGGGTCCGTACGATGCCCGGCACAGCGGCACCTGGTTGCAGATCGCGGCCCCGTCGACGAGCCACCCGATTGCGCCCATGTCCGCCCAGGTCGGGGCGGGGTAATTGAAGATCGACGAGTAGCGCGCTCTCCCGTCGACGAGCTGCTGCGTCATCTCGTCGCGCGTGATGCCCAGGGTCTGCGCGGCGGAGTAGAGGTAGAGGCCATGGCCGGCTTCGTCCTGCACCTTGGCGAGCAGGATCGCCTTGCGCTTCAGGCTCGGCGCCCGGGTGATCCACGCCCCCTCGGGCTGCATGCCGATGATCTCGGAGTGCGCGTGCTGCGAGATCTGCCGGATCAGCGTGCGGCGGTACCCCTCCGGCATCCAGTCGCGCGGTTCGATCCGGCCGTCGGCCTCGATGAGGGCACTGAACAGGGCCTCGCCGTCGTCGACTTCGGGGGCGGTCATCGTCATCGTCGACTCCTTTTACAGACCGATCGTTCAGTAAATTGTATCCACGGGGCTGTCGAACCGCAACGGCCTTACGCTCACGCCGGCACCGGCACCGGCTGCCACGTCTTCGCCACCAGCGTCAGCACGTCGTACTGCGCGACGATCTCGTCATCCTGATTCCGGATGACGGCGTCCCACCGCACCTCGCCGTACTCGTCGGTCTCGCGCGGGGTGATCTGCTTGGCCGTGAGGGCGACGCGGATGCGGTCGCCGGGTGAGACGGGGGTGACGAAGCGGAGGTTCTCCAGGCCCGAGTTCGCCAGCACCGGACCCGGCGCCGGGTCGACGAACAGCCCCGCCGCCCACGACACGAGCAGGTATCCGTGCGCGACGCGCCCCGGGAAGAAGGGGTTCGCCGCGGCGGACTCCTCGTCCATGTGGGCGTAGAACGTGTCGCCGGTGAAGGTTGCGAACACCTCGATGTCGTCGAGGGTGACTTCGCGTTCGGCCGAGTCCACGGCATCCCCGATCCTCAGTTCCGAGAGGGCCTTGCGGAAGGGATGGATGCCGCCGGTGTCGGTATCGGCACCCGGATGCCACACCCCGGTGAGCGCGGTGAGGATGCGGGGAGAGCCCTGAATGGCCGTCCGCTGCATGTAGTGGAGCACCGAGCGGATGCCGCCGAGCTCCTCGCCTCCGCCCGCGCGACCGGGGCCACCGTGCACGAGATGCGGCACGGGGGCACCGTGGCCGGTCGAGGTGCGGGCGTCGTCGCGGTCGAGGAAGAGCACACGGCCGTTCATCGCGCCCATGCGCGTGAGCAGTTCGGTCGCGACGCCGGGGTCGTGGGTGGCGACGCTCGTGACGAGCGACCCGCCGCCCCGACCCACGATGTCGGCCGCTTCGGCGACGTCGGTGTACTCGACGATGCTGGCGACAGGGCCGAAGGCCTCGATGTCGTTGACGGCGGGGGTGGCGGCATCCGCGAAGGCCAGGAGCATCGGCTCGAGGAAGGCCCCCTCTGCGGGCAGGCCCTCCGGCGCTTCGGCCGAACCGACGACGAAGCGCCCACCGGCGTCGGTGAGCGCGTGCACCTGTCGCCGCACCTCGTCGCGCTGTGCGATCGAGACGAGCGGCCCCATGGTCACGCCGTCGGCGCGCGGGTCGCCGATGACGACGCGTTCCGCGATCTTCTGCTGCAGCGCCTCGGCCACGGCATCCGTCATCCCCATCGGCACGATCGCCCGACGGATCGCGGTGCACTTCTGTCCCGCCTTGGTGGTGAGCTCGACGAGCAGCTGCTTCACGTAGGCATCGAACTCGGGGGTGCCGAGCACCGCGTCGGGACCGAGGATCGAGGCGTTGATCGAGTCGGTCTCGCTCGTGAAGCGGACGCCCGATCTCGCTCGCGCGCGCAGATGTTCGGCCGTGGAGGCACTGCCGGTGAAGCCGACGGTGTCGCCGACATCGAGCAGGTCGAACAGGCCCGGCACACCGCCACTCACGAGCTGCAGCGCACCCTCGGGCAGCAGCCCCGACTCGACGACGATGCGCACCCACGCTTCGGCGACGTACGAGGTGGGGGTCGCGGGCTTGACGATGGTGGGGAGGCCCGCGAGGAAGGCCGGGGCGAACTTCTCGAGCGCGCCCCACATGGGGAAGTTGAAGGCGTTGATCTGCACCGCGACTCCCGGGAGGGGCGTGTAGACGTGCCGGCCGAGGAAGGAGCCGTCCTTCGACAGCGGCTCGATCGGCCCGTCGAGCACGACGTTGCCGGCGGGCAGCTCGCGGCGCGCCTTCGACGAGAACGTGAACAGCACGCCGATGCCGCCGTCGACGTCGCTGAGCGAGTCGCGCCGCGTGGATCCGGAGCGCTCCGACAGGACGTAGAGCTCTTCGCGGCGGTCGTTCAGCGCGATCGCGAGGTTCTTCAGCACCATCGCGCGCTGGGCGAAGGTGAGTGAGCCGAGGCTTCTCCGGCCGACCGTGCGGGCGTAGTCCACCGCGCGGGCGAGGTCCAGCCCGCGAGTGCTGACGCGCACGATCTCGTCACCGGTCGAGGCGTCGCGCACGATCGCGGCATCCGGATCGCCATCGGGCGTCCACCATGCGCCGTTCACGTAGCTGGGGAGAAACGTCATCATTCGCTCCATTCGTAGAATCCGCGGCCGGACTTCCGGCCCAGATGCCCCTCGGCGACGAGTCGCCTCAGCAGCGCGGGCGGGGTGAAGCGGGCGCCGAACGCGCGCTCGAGTTCTTCGGCGATGCCCAGGCGCACGTCGAGTCCGACGATGTCGGTCGTGCGAAGCGGTCCCATCGGATGCCGATACCCCCGCTCCATCGCCGCGTCGATGTCGTGCGCCGAGGCGACCCCCTCTTCGAGCATGCGGATCGCCTCGAGCCCCAGGGCCACCCCGAGCCGACTCGAGGCGAAACCCGGCGCATCGCGCACGACGACGGCGGTCTTGCCGATGGCGTCCACCCAGTCCCGCGCCGTCTGCACGACCTCCGGAAGGGTGGCAGCGCCGGTCACGACCTCGACCAGCGCCGATGCCGGCACCGGGTTGAAGAAGTGCAGGCCGAGGAAGCGCTCGGGCCGCGCGAGCGATGCGGCGAGCGCGTCGATCGAGATCGAGGAGGTGTTGGATGCCACCACCGCGGCGTCATCGACGACCTCCTCGATCCGCCGGAGGGCGGCGAGCTTGAGGGCACGGTCCTCGGGGACGGCCTCGACGACGAGCCCCGCACCCGCGAAGGCGGCGAGGTCGATGCCGGCGGTGAGGGCGTCGGCATCCGGGACCGTCCCCCGCGCGGCGGAGCGCTCCATATCGGCGTCGACCCGGGCTCGGGCGTGGCCGGCGGCGGCAGCGTCGCGCTCGACGATGTGCACGCGGCAGCCGGCGAGCAGGAACGCATGCGCGATGCCGGATCCCATGCGGCCCCCGCCCAGCACGCCCACCGTGGCGGGGAGGGATGCCGGGGGTCCGGAGCGGGCCGATGTGCCGGCGCTCGGGTCGGCGGGGAGGGCGGTCACTTCTTCCTCTCCAGGAACGCGGTCATGCGCCGGTGCTTGTCGACGCTGTCGAACAGTTCGGCCTGCAGCTCGCCGTCGATGGCGGGGTGCGCGGCGCGCGGCGCCAGCAGAACGCGTTTGGTGAGCACCGTGGCGCGGGCGGAGTTCGCCGCGATCCGGTCGACGATCGCGTGCGCGGCGGCGAGCAGGTCATCTGTCTCGTGCACACTCGACACCAGCCCCCAGAAGAGGGCCTCGTCGGCGTCGATCACGCGTCCGGTGAGCAGCAGTTCGCTCGCGCGCGCGTGCCCGCCGATCTCGGGCAGGCGCCACGACGCTCCCGCCGCGGCGATGATGCCGAGGCCCGGCTCGGGGTTGCCG
>NZ_CAUQWC010000145.1:0-9076 GCF_963521695.1 uncultured Microbacterium sp.
TCCCGCCCCCTGCCCGCCCCCGCCCGCGCTGTTTCATGCGGCGCCTGGCTCGGGTTCTCCGGCGCCCCCGCGTGCTCCCGCCAGAGCGTCAGCGCGCCGTCGGCATCGAGCCAGACGGCCAACGCTCCGTCCTGGTCGGTGCGCCCGATCGCGGTGCCGAGGGCCCTCAGCATCGAGAGGAGCGAGGCGGTCGGGTGGCCGTAGTTGTTGTCGGCACCCACACCGATCAATCCGACCGACGGGTGCAGATCCTGGTAGAGATCGGCATCCTGGTCTGCGCTTCCGTGGTGCGACACTTTGACGATCTGCACCCGGGGCACGTCCACGCGCCGTAATAGGGCCGCCTGCGACTCCTGGCCGAGATCGCCGAGGAGCACCGTTCGAGGGAAACCGGCGCCCGCGACGTCGATCGCGACACTCGCGTCATTACCAGGTTGGGTGCGGGGTGCCGGGCCGAGCGCCTGCCACCGCGTGGCGCCCAGCGCCCCCGTGGTCCCCGTCGTCGCCTGACGGAGCTGCGCGCCCGCCGCCGCGAAACGGTCGAGCAGTCGCTGGTCGGCTTCTCCGTCGATCGGACCGTGCACGACGAGGGCGGTCCGACCGACCGCGGCCGGTGACCCCCCGACGTGGTCGAGATCGAAATGGGTGAGGACGAGCAGATCGATCCGGTCGATGCCGAACCGGGTCAGGCAGCGATCGAGAGCTGCGGCATCGGGACCGGTGTCGACCAGAGCGGTCGCGCCTCCGGACCGCCACAGCGTCGCGTCGCCCTGCCCGACGTCGCACATGGCGACCTGCCACGCGGAGGGCACGGTGAGCGGCCCCGCGACCGTGCGTACGGCGGAACTCCCCAGGACCAGACCGAGGACGACAGCCATCGCCGCCGACGCGAGGAGCGTGAGGCGGGGCAGGCGTCCAGGACGCACGACCACCAGATGAAGGGCAGCTCCGACCAGAGCGAGGAGTATCGCCCCGGCCGGTCCGTCGGGCCAGGGGAGGTTCTGCGCGGCGACCGAAGAACTCGTGTGTGCGACGGCGGCGATCCACGCCGCGGGCACCCAGGCCAGGGCCGTCAGTCCGTCGCGCAACCAGGGGAACGGTGCGACGCACGCGAGTGCTCCGGCGATCGTGGCGGGGGCCGCGGCGGGGTCTGCGACGAGGTTGGCCGCAACTCCGAGCAGGGGGACGTGCGGGTCGATGAGCACGATGAGCGGGCCGCAGACGATCTGGGCTGACGTCGGAACGGCGATGGCGAGGGCGAGGGCTCTCGGCATCCATCGACCGAACCCCTCGGCGAGCGGACGGGCGAGGACGAGCAGGGCACCGGTCGCCGCGGCGGAGAGCGCGAAGCCCAGAGAGCGAGCCAGCCAGGGGTCGATGACGAGCAGCACGGTGACGGCGAGGGACAGCACCGCAATGCCGATCGCCGGGCGGCCCAGAGCCACAGCGATCATCGCCACCGAGGCCATGGCCGCTGCCCGGACGACACTCGGCTCCGGAGTGACCAAGGCGACGAAGGCGGCCAGGATGACGAAGGCCCCACCGACGCGGAGACCGCGGGGCGCGCCGCACAGGGCGAAGAGGGCGAAGGCCGTGCCCACCACGATGGCGCAGTTCGCGCCCGAGACGGCGGTCAGGTGCGAGAGCGAAGACGCGCTCATGGCGGCCTCGGTCGCCGCATCGAGGCTGGAGGTGTCGCCGACGGCGAGCCCCGGGACGAGACCGGCCCCCGGTTGCGGCAGACCGCGTGTGGAGGCCACGAGTCCGTCACGCAGGCCCTCGAACCACGCCCAGACGCCGGTCGGCTCCGTCGCTGAGACAACCTCGCCGGCCCGGACGACGAGCGCCGCACGCTCCCCCGCCGCGACCGGGATCGCACGCCCCGACAGCGACACCGTGCTGCCCATGCTCGCTCGCGCGAGCGCCGCTCTCCCGGCAGGATCGACGAGCACACGGGTCGGAATGGCTCCGACCACGGTCGCGTCTCCCGCGCGCACCCTCGAGGCGGCCGCGTCGAACCAGGCACCCCCGTCGGCCGACCCGTCGATGCGCCCGGTGACCGTCACGTCGAGCTCGAGGTAGCGACCGCCCTCCGCTTCCAGTGCGGCGATCTGCGACCGCACGGGAGCAAGCGACGCGGCGGTACCCGCGGTCGCGGCAGCGCACGCGAGCGCGACCGCGGCGACGGCCAGCACGGAGTGCCGACGCCAGACCAGGACGGCGGTGGCGATGCAGGACAGGATGCCGAGCCCCACGGCGAGCAGGATGGCATCCGGGATCGCGGTGGTCAGCCCTGCGGACACCCAGGTCGCCGCCGCGATCGACACCGGGCGCAGCGTTCGGCGCCGAAGCGCGCGACGCGCGCTCACACCCTCACCAGATCGCGAAGGGCTGCCAGCATCTTCTCGCCGATGCCCGGCACCGACTGCAGATCGTCGACGCTGGTGAACCGGCCGTTCGTCTCACGCCACTCGATGATGCGGTCGGCCATCGCGGGGCCCACGCGCGGAAGGGTGTCGAGCTGCTCGGGGGTGGCGGTATTGAGATCGATCAGTCCGTCTGCCGCCGAGCCACCGGAGGCGGGCCCCGAGGCTTCCGCCCCCGTCACCGGCACGACGATCTGCTCGCCGTCGGCGACCGGACGCGCGAGGTTGACCCCGTCGCGTGCCGCGTCATCGGCGAAGCCGCCCGCCCGCGCGATGGCATCGGCGACCCGGTCTCCGGCGTCGAGTCGGTACAGACCGGCCTCGCGAACGGCCCCGGCGACGTGAACGTAGAGTCCGGCCTCGGCGGGCATGCGCGGAGACGATGAGGCGGTCGACACCGGCTCCACGACCTCGGCACCGGTCGCACCGCGCAGCATGCCGATCCCGATCGTGACCGCGAACGCCAGCAGCACCAGCACGACGACGGCGCCGACGCCCAGGCGCGTACGAGGTGCCAGCTTCTCGCTCGGTGCGGGATCGGAGGTAGAGGTCACACGAGGACGCTACGAAGGGCCGTGCCGTCTCCGTGACGATCGGAAACTGATCCGTGCACAAGCGCGGCAGTTCGTCCGTCGGGGAGGAGCCGCCCCTAGCCTGGGGGGATGTCCGCGAACTCCTGGCGCCCTGTCGTCGCCGCCCTCGCCGATGACCGTGCGCGTGAGGTCTACGCGCTCGTCGTCCTCGGGCAATCCGTCGACGCGCACCTGTCGTCGCTCTCCCCCGGGAAACGCCGCCGAGTGCTCGACAGTTTGCAGGCGGCGGGACTCATCTCCCCCGTCGACGGGGGCTGGCGGGCGGACTCCGAGATCTTCCGCGTCGCCCTCGCCGCGGTATCCACGCCCGTGCGCCCCGACGGCGTCGCGCGATTCTTCACCGAGGGACGCCTGTCGACCTACCCTTCGCGCGCGGCTGACCGCCGGGACGTGCTCGCCCACATCGCGACCCGCCTTCTGAGACCGAACGAAACCATCGCCGAGGCCGAGGTCACCGATCGTCTCGCCGAGATCACCGACGACCCCGTGTCGATGCGGCGCTACCTGGTCGACGCGGGCCTGCTCACCCGCACCCGCGACGGAAGCGCCTACACCTCGCCATCCTGAGCGGTCGAGACACCGGATGCCGCGACCCCCGCGCCATTGGGCGTGGAGACGTGGCATCCGGCGATCAGGGTCGATGCCGGTTCCGGTGGCTCAACGACCGCAGCCTCGGCGCTACTTCGTGGAGAAACTGACCACCTTCGGCGGACGCACGACCGCGCGCACGATCTCGCGCTCACCGAGGGCGCGGCGCACGCGCTCGTCGCCGCGGGCGAGCGCCTCGAGCTGGTCGCCGCCGATCTTGGCCGAGACCTCGAGGGTCGCGCGCACCTTGCCGTCGATCTGCACGACGGCGACGACATTGTCTTCCACCAGCAGGGTGGGATCGGCCTGGCGCCAGGTCACGAGTCCCACGAAACCGTCGTAGCCGAGCGTCTGCCACATCTCTTCTGCGGTGTGCGGCGCGAACAGGTCGAGCGCCATCGCGATGACCTCGGCGGCCTCGCGGACGGCGGGATCGCTGACGCCGGCCGAGCCGTCGATCGCCTTGCGAGTGGCGTTGACCAGTTCCATCAGACGGGCGACGACGACGTTGAACTTCGTCTGCTCGATGAGGTTGGGCGCCTCGGCCAGCAGGCGGTGCGTCACGCGGCGCAGGGACTTGTCGCCCTCGGCCCAGACCACGTCGGTATCGCTGTCGACGTCGTGCGCGATGCGCAGGGCGCGGGCGAGGAACTTGGCCGCGCCCGTGGTCGAGACGTCGTTCCAGTCCTTGTCGTCCTCCACCGGGCCGGCGAAGGCCAGGGCCACGCGCAGGGCGTCGGCGCCGTGGGCGTCGAGTTCCTCCTGGAACAGCACCAGGTTGCCCTTGCTCTTCGACATCTTGGCGCCGTCGAGGATGACCATGCCCTGGTTGATGAGACTCGAGAACGGCTCGGTGAACTCGACCAGGCCCATGTCGAACAGCGCCTTGGTGATGAAACGCGCGTACAGCAGGTGCAGGATCGCGTGCTCGACGCCGCCGATGTAGAAGTCGACGGGGCCCCACTTCGACGCCTCGCGGCCCGAGAACGCCTCGGTCGAGCTGTCAGGCGAGAGGAAGCGCAGGTAGTACCAGGAGCTGTCGACGAATGTGTCCATGGTGTCGGGGTCGCGCAGCAGCGTCTGGCCCGTCTCGGGGTCGGTGACCTGCACCCACTCCGTCGCCGCTCCCAGGGGCGACGTGCCCTTCGGCTTCAGGTCGAGGCCCTCTACCGAGGGCAGCACGACCGGCAGCTGGTCGGCGGGCACGGGCGTGATCGAGCCGTCTTCGCCGTGGAGCATCGGGATGGGTGTGCCCCAGTAGCGCTGACGCGAGATGAGCCAGTCGCGGAGGCGGTAGGTCTTGGCCGCACGGCCGACGCCCTTCGCCTCGAGCTCATCGATCATGCGCGCGATCGCGTGACGCTTGGACAGGCCGTTCAGCGAGCCGGAGTTGATCATGCGACCATCGCCCGTCAACGCGACGCCGGTCTTCACCGGGTCGGTGTCGTCGAGGTCGCCCAGCGGGTCGATCGGCACCCCCTCGTCGTCGAGCTCGATGACGGGGATCGCACCGGTGACGGGGGCGAGGGTGTCGACGACGACCCGCACGGGCAGGTCGAACGCACGCGCGAAATCGAGGTCGCGCTGGTCGTGGGCGGGCACGGCCATGACCGCGCCGTGACCGTAGTCGGCCAGCACGTAGTCGGCGGCCCAGATCGGCAGCTTCTCGCCGTTGATGGGGTTGATCGCGTAGTGGCCGAGGAACACACCGGTCTTGGGGCGGTCGGTCGCCTGGCGCTCGATGTCGGTCGCGCGTTGCACCTGGGCGAGGTACGCCTCGAACGTCTCCTTCACCCCCTGGTCCGCGGATGCCGCCAGCTCGGCGGCCAGGTCGGACTCGGGCGCCACGACGAAGAACGTCGCCCCGTGCAAGGTGTCGGGACGGGTGGAGAAGACCGTGATCTTCTCGGCGCGACCCTCGATCTCGAACGTGATGTCGGCACCGACGGAGCGACCGATCCAGTTGCGCTGCATCTGGATGACCTTGCTCGGCCAGAAGCCTTCGAGCTGGTTGAGGTCGTCGAGCAGGCGGTCGGCGTAGTCGGTGATGCGCAGGAACCACTGCGTGAGCTTCTTCTTGACCACCACGGCGCCGCTGCGCTCCGACGTGCCGTCGGGCAGCACCTGCTCGTTGGCGAGCACGGTCTGATCCACCGGATCCCAGTTGACCAGCGCGTCCTTGCGGTACGCCAACCCCTTGTCGTACAGCTTCTGGAACAGCCACTGGTTCCAGCGGTAGTACTCGGGGTCGCTGGTGTGCAGCACCCGGCTCCAGTCGAACGAGACGCCGTAGTCCTTGAGGCTCGCCTTCTGCTGGGCGATGTTCGCGTAGGTCCACTCGACGGGGTCGGCACCGCGCTTGATGGCGGCGTTCTCGGCGGGCAGACCGAACGAGTCCCACCCGATCGGGTTGAGCACGTTGTAGCCGCGGTGGCGCCAGAAACGGGCGACGATGTCGGAGTAGAGGTAGTTCTCGGCGTGCCCCATGTGCAGGTCGCCCGAGGGGTAGGGGAACATCGCCAGCACATACTTGCGCGGGCGTGTGTCGTCGTCGCCGCCGGCGCGGAACGGGTCTTTCTCGGCCCACGCCTGCTGCCACTTCGCCTGGATGGCGTGGGTGTCGAAGCCACCGTCGCGGGCGTCGGGTGCGGAGTTCTGAGACACGGGAGAACCAATCGTGTGAGTCGGGGAGGCCCGGAGGCCAGCGTCCAGGTTATCGGACCCGGGGTCACCACCCCGGCGGCACCTCGGCCCCGAGCGCGGCGAGCGGGGCCCGCGCCTTGATGCCCACCTCGGCGACCTCGGATGCCGCGACCGAACGCCACGTGATCCCCCCGCCCGCGCCGACGTAGGCGGCATCCGGATATACGACGACGCTGCGGATCACCATGGCGAGGTCTGCGGCGCCGTCGTCACCGATCCATCCGAAGGCACCCGCGTACAGACCGCGCGGGCTCTGCTCGAGTCCGGCGAGGATCCGCATCGCCGACTCTTTCGGCGCACCGGTCATGCTGCCCGCCGGGAACGTCGCGTCGAGCAGGTCGCCGACGGTGGTCGCGGGCAGGAGTCTGCCCGACACCTCGCTCACGAGTTGATGAACGTGCGGGTAGGTCTCGACCTCGAGCAGCCGGTCGACGCCGACCGTCGACGGCTCGCAGACCCGTGAGAGGTCGTTGCGCATCAGGTCGACGATCATCACGTTCTCGGCGCGCTCCTTGGCATCCGTCCGCAGGTCTTCGACGAACGCCGCATCGTGAGCCGGGTCGGCGGACCGCGGCCGGGTGCCCTTGATGGGATGCGTGTGCACGGAGCCGTCGCGCACCACGAGGAACCGTTCGGGCGACGCACTGACCAGTGCGACCTCGCCGATGCGCACGAAGCCGGCGTGGTGCGATGTCGACGCACGGCGGAGCCGCCGGAACACGGCGAGGGCATCGACCGCGCCGGGCACGGTGAAACGCGTCGTGAGGCACAGCTGGTACGCGTCTCCCTCGCGGATACGGTCGCGGCACGCCTCGATGAGTTCGGCGTAACGGTCGGGGGTGACGCGGGCGGATGCCGTGCCCCGGTCCTCCGCGGGGTCGACCTCGTCGGGCGTCGGCGCCTCCGCGACGCGGGCCGCGAGGGTGGGATCGCCCACGGCGTAGATCCGGCGCAGAGAGTGATCGAACGCGAGCAGGGCGTCGACGCGCAGCCACGCGGACTCCCCCTCGTACGTCTCCCACCCCACCCACCCACCACGGAACGGCCCGGACTCGTCGTGTGCGGAGCCGGAGGCCGCGGCATCCTGTTCCCTCGGCCGGGACGACGGGTCGAGGCGCCCCGCGCCCATCCAGCTCCACCCCGTCGCCGCGCCCGTCCCGGCGTCGAGCCAGAAGGCGTCGGGAGCGTCGGCGAACAGGTGCAGGAACACCGCCTCGGGGTCGACCCACTCGACGGGGGTGAATGAGGGGGCGGAGTGCGGCACGCTCCCAGGCTAGGCGGGAGCGGCGGCCCGTAAGCTGACGGAGGTGAACGAGATCCTCACGTGGCTGCTCGACGTCGTCCAGAACGTCGATCCCGTGCTGCGTACGGTCATCGCCGGTCTCGCGGTCATGCTCGAGACGAGCGTGCTGGTCGGCCTCGTCGTCCCGGGCGACACGATGGTGATCGTCGCGGGCACCGCCGTCGGCTCGCCGCTCGAGGGCGTCCTGCTGGCCGCGGCGGTCGTGGTGGGCGCCCTGCTGGGTGAGAGCCTCGGATTCTGGCTCGGCCGGTACTTCGGCCCGCGCATCCGCGCATCGCGCCTGGGCCAGAAGCTGGGCGAGCGCAACTGGGAGCGTGCCGACCGTTACCTCAGCCGCCGCGGAGGGCTGGCGATCTTCCTGTCGCGTTTCCTCCCCGTGCTGCACTCGCTCGTGCCGCTAACCGTCGGGATGAGCGGCTACAGCTATCGGCGCTTCCTGGCGTGGACGACCCCCGCCTGCATCATCTGGGCCGGCCTCTACATCTCGGTCGCGGCCACCGCCGCCGGCACCTACCGCGAGCTCGCGGATCGACTCCACTACGCCGGATACATCTTTGTCGGCATCCTCGTCGTCTTCCTCGTGCTCGTCTTCGTCGGAAAGAAGCTCATCGAGCGCGCAGAACGACGTCATCTGGCCGATGACGTCCCCACCCTCGGCCGCGCGGACGGTGACGTGAAAGACTGAGGCCGATGCCTCGTTCTCCTCGCTCCACCCGCGCAAAGGTGCTCTGGTTCGCCCGACTCGAGCGCCGCTTCCACCGGTGGCGTGAGCGAAGGGCGCGCTCGCGCGACCTCCGGCCCGCCGTCACCGGCTTTCCGGGCTACGGAACCGAGGAGTGGGTGCGCGTCCTCGGACGCGTGCTGATCGCCCCACCGCTCAAGCGCACCTCCACCGGGGAGTTCGCGAGCCTGCGCGGTTGGCGCAGCTTCGCGGCCGTTCCGGTCGGCATGGCGAAGGTCGACGTCGTGATCGACGGCGTCACGCACACCGTGTCGGCCGATCGTGGCGGCGTGATCGATGCGAAGCTCCCCGCGAAGCTGGCACCCGGGTGGCAGTCGATCACGATGTCGGTCGAGGGCAGCGAGCCGGCTGAGACCCGCGTGTTCATCGTGGGCTCCGATGTGCGCTTCGGCGTCGTGAGCGACATCGACGACACGGTGATGGTGACCCTCCTTCCCCGCCCCTTCCTCGCGGCGTGGAATTCGTTCGTGGTCGACGAGCACGCCCGTCAGCCCGTCCCGGGCATGGCGGTGATGCTCGAGCGATTGACGCGCGAGCACCCCGGCACCCCCGTCATCTACCTCTCCACCGGCGCGTGGAACGTCGCCCCGACACTGACGCGCTTCATGCGTCGGCACCTGTTCCCCGCCGGATCGTTCCTGCTCACCGACTGGGGTCCGACGCACGACCGGTGGTTCCGCAGCGGCCGCGATCACAAGGAGCTCAACCTGCGGCGCGTCGC
>NZ_CAUQWC010000146.1:0-8994 GCF_963521695.1 uncultured Microbacterium sp.
GGTGGGCGTGCACGCCTGCTCCCCTCGGCCGAGTGTCCAGGACACGCCGCGCGTGCCGGGACGGTGCGGCGTGTCGTGGACACTCAACGGAACGGCGAGACGCGACCGTCAGGCCGCGATGCCGATCGCGGACGTGACCGTCACGCCAGCGCACGCCCCCGCTGCTCCCGAAGGAAAAGCGCGGCGACCACCGCGATGGCGAAGAACGCCGCGAACACGACGAACAGCAGTTGCGCCCCGCCGAGGCCCAGCAGCGGCGGCACCGCGAGAGGGGCGATGATCGACGCGATGCGCCCCACCCCGGCGGCCCAGCCGGCCCCGGTCGCGCGCAGCGTCGTGGGGTAGGTCTCGGGAGTCGCCGCGTACAGGGCGCCCCAGGCGCCGAGGTTGAAGAACGACAGCATCATGCCCGTCGCGATCACGGCGAATTCGCCCGACGCGGTCCCGAAGAGCACCGCCGCCACCGCCGAGCCGGCGAGGAACGTCGCCAGCGTCGCGCGCCGGCCCCACGTCTCGATGAGCCAGGCGGCTACGGCGTACCCGGGCAGCTGCGCGAGCGTGATGATGAGCGTGAAGCCGAAGGAACGCACGAGGTCGTAGCCCTGGGCGACGAGGATCGTCGGGATCCAGATGAACGCGCCGTAGTACGAGAAGTTTACGCAGAACCACAGCACCCAGAGACTCACCGTGCGAGCGCGAAGCTCCGGCGCCCACAGGGCGCTCACCCTCGGTCGGGCGGTTGGAGCGGATGCCGCGACACCCTCGGTCGACGCCTCGAGGGCCACGCGACCGGCCGCGGCCTCCAGATCGCGCACGATGACGACGGCCTCGGCGTTGCGTCCGCGCGAGGCGAGCCACCGAGGCGACTCGGGAAGGCCCCATCGCACGATGAGCGCGTACGCCGCGGGGATCGCCCCGAGTGCGAAGGCCCAGCGCCAGCCGTCCGCCGACGACGGCACGACGAGGTAGCCGATGAGCGCCGCGGCGGTCCACCCCACGGCCCAGAACGCCTCGAGGAATACGATGAGTCGCCCGCGCATGCGCGCCGGGGCGAATTCGCTGACGTACGTCGAGGCGACGGGGAGTTCCGCGCCGAGGCCGAGCCCCACCACGAAGCGCAGCACGAGAAGGGCGGCGAGTCCCCCGACGAGGGCGCTCGCACCCGTCGCGAGACCGTAGACGAGCAGGGTGAGCGCGAAGACGTGGCGGCGACCGAAGCGGTCGGCGAGCAGCCCTCCGACGCTCGCGCCGATCGCCATACCGGCGAATCCGACCGACGCGATCCACGACGCCTCGGTCGGCGCGAGTTGCCACTGCACGCTGAGGGCGGCAATGACGAACGAGATGAGCCCGACGTCCATGGCATCCAGCGCCCAGCCCAGACCCGACCCGCCGAGGATCTTCGCGTGCCGGCGCGTGAACGGCAGCGCATCGAGGCGTTCGGACACCCGGACGGCGTCGGTGCTGGTGGTCACCGGATGCCGGAGACGTCGCTTGTGACGCGCGCGTCACTGTCGGCGAGCATCTCGTGAACGAGCGGCAGCACCCGCGTGCCGTAGAGCTCGATGCTCGACATGAGACGGTCGTGCGAGATGGAGCCGCTGGCGATCTTCATCTGGAAGCGCGTGTTGCCCAGCGCCCGCACCGTGGCGACGATCTTTCGCGCGACGGTCTCGGGCGAGCCGATGTACATCGCCCCTTCGGGCCCGACGTCCTGCTGGAACCGCAGGCGGTTGTACGCGGGCCAGCCGCGCTCGCGACCGATCGTCGTGTTGAGTTCGGCGACGCCCTCGTAGGCTTCGTCCCACGCCTGCTGGTCGGTCTCGGCGATGTGGCCGGGCGAGTGCACCGAGATGGGCAACTGCGGTCTGCCGAGTTCTTGCAGCGACCGACGGTAGAGGTCGGCATAGGGACGGAACCGTGCCGACGATCCGCCGATGATCGCGAGCACGAGGCCGTATCCGTAGCGCGCGGCGCGCACGACCGACTCCGGGGAGCCGCCGACGCCGACCCAGGCCGTCAGTCCCTTTTCGGTCTTCGGGTACACGTCGGCATCATGGAGCCCGGCGCGTGTGCGACCCGACCAGGTGACGGGCTTTTCGTCGAGCAGGAGCGAGAACAGCTCGAGCTTCTCCTCGAACAACTGCTCGTAGTCGGCGAGGTCGTAGCCGAACAGCGGGAACGACTCGATGAACGACCCGCGGCCGAGGATCACCTCCGCGCGTCCGTTCGAAACGGCATCGAGCGTCGCGAAGCGTTCGTACACCCGCACGGGATCATCGCTCGACAGCACCGTCACGGCGGTTCCGAGGTGGATGCGGGTCGTGCGGGCAGCCGCGGCCGCCAGGACGATCTCGGGGCTCGTGACGGCGAAGTCCTTGCGGTGGTGCTCCCCCACCCCGAAGAACGACAGACCCACCTGGTCGGCGAGCACCGCCTGTTCCACGACGTTGCGGATCGTCTGCGCGTCCGACTGCAGCGACCCGTCGGAGCCGCGCGAGATGTCTCCGAAGGTGTCGAGTCCGAGCTCGAGGGGACGGTCGTCCATGGGGTCTCCTTGCATTCGGATGAATGAACTTTACGCGACGGCGGAGTATTCCCCGCATCGCCGAGGGGCGCCACCGAAGCGACGCCCCTCGGGGAGATCAAGTGGATGCCAGGGCGGCACGCAGCGTGTCGAGACCGACGCCGCCGATGTCGAGGGCCCGCGTGTGGAACTGCTTCATCGAGAAGTCGGCGCCGCGGCGCTCCTGCTCCTCGTCGCGCACCTGCTCCCAGATGCGCTGGCCGACCTTGTACGAGGGCGCCTGTCCCGGCCAGCCGAGATAGCGGTTCACCTCGAACCGCACGAACTCCTCGCTCATGTTCACGTTCTTCAGCATGAACGCCAGCGCGTAGTCGTGGTCCCAGGTGCCGCTTCCGTCGAGGCGGGGCTTTTGCAGGTGCACGCCGATGTCGAGCACCACGCGCGCTGCGCGCATGCGCTGCCCGTCGAGCATGCCGAGGCGGTCGGCGGGGTCGTCGAGGTAGCCGAGCTGCTCCATGAGGCGCTCGGCGTACAGCGCCCACCCCTCGGCGTGTCCGCTGGTGCCGGCGAGCAGGCGCCGCCACGAATTCAACTGTGCGCGGTTGTAGACCGCCTGCGCGATCTGCAGGTGATGTCCGGGAACGCCTTCGTGGTACACGGTGGTGAGCTCGCGCCAGGTGTCGAAGGTGTCGACGCCCTCGGGCACCGACCACCACATGCGACCCGGACGCGAGAAATCGTCAGTCGGTCCGGTGTAGTAGATACCGCCCTCGTTCGTCGGAGCGATCATGCACTCCAGCTTGCGGATGGGCTCGGCGATGTCGAAGTGCGTGCGGCCGAGCTCCTCGACCGCCCTGTCGCTCGTGCGCTGCATCCATTCCTGCAGCGCCTGGGTGCCGCGGAGTTTTCTCGACTCGTCTTTCTCGAGGAACGCGACCGCCTCCTCGACCGTGGCGCCGGGGAGGATCTCGTTCGCGATCGCCTCCTGCTCGGCGACCATGCGTGCAAGTTCTTCGACACCCCAGTCGTAGGTCTCGTCGAGATCGATCTCGGCGCCGAGGAACCGGCGGGAGTGCAGCGCGTACAGCTCCCGCCCGACGGCGTCCGTGTCACCGGCCACGGGTGCCAGCTCCGACGACAGGAACCTCGCGAGCGAGTCGTAGGCGAGGCGGGCGGCGTTGGCGTTCGTCGAGAGGTCGCGTGCGAGGGATGCCGGCAGCTGTCCCTCTTCGGGGGCGGCGTCGCCGACGAACTCGGCGAAGAACCCGGTGTCGGCGGTGTAGCGGGCGATCTGAGTGGCGACCTCGCTCACCTGGCGGCGCGCCGGGACGACCCCCTCGGCGATGCCGCGTCGGAGGGTTGCGACATAGCCGTCGACGGCGGCGGGAAGAGCGCCCAGGCGCGTGGAGATCGTCGCCCAGTCGTCGACCGTCGCGGTGGGCATGAGGTCGAAGGTCGCGCGGATGTCCTGCGCGGGAGAGGCGATCACGTTCAGGTCGCGCAAGTGCGTCTTGGCCTCGTGCTGCTCCACCGTGAGGTCGAGCTCGCGTCCCAGATCCATCTTGGTGACGGTGTCGATCGAGTCGACCGCTTCGGCGGACGCGAGCGCGGCCCGCGTCGACCGCGCCTCGGCGATGAGAGCTTCGGCTCCCTCGGGGCTGTAGTCGCCGAAGCGACCGTTGTGCTCGAAGCGACCGATGTAGGTCGCCAACGTCGGCTCGCGCTCTGCCAGGGTGTCCACCCACGCGTCGGCGATCGTGTCGATCGGCGTGGGTGTGCGTTGTGCGTCAGTCATCCTCCGAGCCTAGGCACCTGGCGGCGGCGGCGCACACCCCCGTCGCGAGGATGCCGTGATGGGCGACCGTGGCGGGAGTCGGTGTGGGTGACCCGCGAGGGTCTCGGGAGCCGAGGAGATCCGGGAGGGGAGGAGAACCCGGGAGCGGAGGTGAATCCGGGAGTGGACGTGAACCTGGGAGCGGAGGAGCACCCGGGAACGGAGGAGAATCCGGGAGCGGAGGAGCCCGGGCCGATCGGGCGTCCTCCCGTCCGGCAATCTCCTCCCGCCCGGGAACTGCTCCCGGGTTCGCTCGACGGGGGCGGGGCCCTGTCGCCGAACATGAGCACGAACGGCACACGCCAGCCACACGCGAGTATCGCGTCGCCGGGGCGACGAGGGCCATGATCGCCAGCCTTCCACTCGCGAGCAGCAGACCGAGGGGAACGCCCAGCTGCGGCGACGCGCCGAACCGAGGTGATGCTCAATGCCCCGCTTCGTCCCAGTCGCCGCCGCGGCCGATCTGCACGTCGAGTGGCACCGACAGCTCGGCGGCGTCGGCCATGCGCGCCCGCACGATCTGCTCCACGGCATCCCACTCCCCCGTCGCCACCTCGACGACGAGTTCGTCGTGGATCTGCAGCAGCACGCGCGAACGCAGTCGAGCGGATGCCAGGTCATCGCGGATGCGGAACAGCGCGACCTTCATGATGTCGGCGGCGCTGCCCTGAATGGGGGCGTTGAGCGCCGCGCGCTCGGCGTTCTCGCGCAGCACGCGGTTCATGCTGGTGAGGTCGGGGAACGGGCGGCGGCGGCCGAAGATCGTCTCGGTGTAGCCGTCTTGGCGGGCCTGCTCGACCGAGCCGCGCAGGTAGTCGCGCACCGCGCCGAAACGGGCGAAGTACTCGAGCATGAGCTTCTTCGCCTCGGACTGCTCGATACGCAGCTGCTTCGACAGCCCGAACGCCGACAGGCCGTAGACGAGGCCGTACGACATCGCCTTGACCTTCGTGCGCATCGCCGGGGTGACGTCGGCAGGCTCGACGCCGAAGACGCGCGCGCCGACGAACCGGTGCAGGTCTTCACCCGAGTTGAACGCCTCGATGAGCCCGGGGTCACCCGACAGGTGCGCCATGATGCGCATCTCGATCTGCGAGTAGTCGGCGGTCAGCAGCGTCTCGTAGCCCTCGCCGACCTCGAAGGCGGCGCGGATGCGACGACTCTCTTCGGTGCGGATGGGGATGTTCTGCAGGTTCGGGTCGGTGCTCGAGAGGCGTCCGGTCTGACTCCCGGTCTGCACGTACGTGGTGTGGATGCGCCCGTCAGCGCCCGTCGCGGTGTCGAGGGCGTCGATGATCTGCTTCAGCTTCGTCGCCTCGCGGTGGCGCAGCAGCAGGTCGAGGAAGGGGTGGTCGGCGCTTTCCTGCAGGTCGGCGAGGGCGGCGGCATCGGTGGTGTAGCCGCTCTTGGTCTTACGCGTCCTAGGGAGTTGCAGTTCGTCGAACAGCACCTCCTGCAGCTGCTTGGGCGAACCGAGGTTCACCTCGTGTCCGATCGCCGCGTACGCGTCGCGGGCGAGTGCGTCGGCGCGGGCGCCGAGCTCGGAGGAGAAACCGGCCAGCTTCTCGTGCGACACGGCGACGCCGGCGAGCTCCATGTCGGCCAGTGCGGTGAGCGTGGGCATCTCGATGTCGTCGAGCACCTGGGTGACGCGCTCCGGCATCTCGGTGCGCTGCACCTCGGCCACGCGCCGCGTGAACCACGACAGCTGACCGGGGGTGGCGCCCTCGGTCTCGGGCACGAGCTGCGTCGGGTCGGCAACGGGAAGCTTCTCGTCGAGGGCGCGCTCGACCAGGTCGGCGAGCGTCTTGTCGGGGAAACTCGGGCGCACGAGCCACCCGGCCAGGATCACGTCGAACGCGACTCCGCCGACCTCTACGCCCTCGCGGGCCAGCGCCTTGACCTGCGGCTTGGCGTCGGCGAACACCTTCGGGGCATCGGATGCCAGCCACCCGGCCAGCGCGTCACGCACCGCCGGGGTCCAGTCGGCCTCGGCCGCGGCCGACGCCGAGGCGAGCCCGATCTGCACGGGGGCGCCGCCCGCGAGGGTCACGGTGACGCCGACCGGGCCCTCTGCGGCTGCCACCCAGGCGGCGAGGGCGTCGGCGTCGAGGCGCGACGGAGTGGGGGCGGTGGCGGTCGGCCGGGCCTCTTCGGCAACGCCCATGTCAGCGCCGAACGCGTCGAACACCCGCGGCAGCAGGGTGCGGAACTCCAGGCGCGCGAAGATGTCGCGCACGGCCTGCGCGTCGAGCGGCTTCACGGCCAGGTCGCCGGGCCCGACGGGGAGCTCGACGTCGCGCAGCAGGCGGTTCAGCGTGCGATTGCGCCGAACGCCGTCGAGGTGCTCGCGAAGGTTGTTGCCGACCACGCCCGTGATCTTGTCGGCGTTGTCGAGCAGGGCCTCCAGCGACCCCCACTGCGTCAGCCACTTGACCGCGGTCTTCTCGCCGACCTTGGGCACGCCGGGCAGGTTGTCGCTCGTCTCGCCGACGAGCGCCGCGATCTCGGGGTACTGGGCGGGCGGGAGCCCGTACTTCTCGACCACGGCGTCGGTGTCGTAGCGCTTGAGCTGCGACACCCCCTGCACGTTGGGATACAGCAGCGTGATGTCGTCGGTGACGAGTTGGATGGTGTCGCGGTCGCCTGAGCACACGAGCACGGTGAATCCCTCGGCCTCACCCTGCGTGGCGAGGGTCGCGAGGATGTCGTCGGCCTCGAAGTCCTCTTTCTTGAGCACCGGCACGCCCATCGCCTCGAGACAGTCCTGCAACAGCGGGATCTGGCCTTTGAACTCGGACGGCGACTCGCTGCGGTTGGCCTTGTACTCGGCGTATTCGCGGGTGCGGAACGACTGCCGCGAGGTGTCGAACGCGACCGCCAGATGGGTCGGCTTCTCGGCCTTCACGAGGTTCACGAACATCGACAGGAAGCCGTAGATGCCGTTGGTGTGCTGGCCGTCCTTCGTCGAGAAGTTGTCGACCGGCAGGGCGTAGAACGCCCGGTACGCCAGCGAATGGCCGTCGACGACGAGGAGAGTAGGCTTTTCGGCATCCGTCACCCCTCCAGCGTAACGAGAACCACGGACACTCCCCCGGCCCCGCCCGAACAGGGCGACGACAGGAAGGCGACGATGACGTCGACGACAGACGACACCACCTCCGGACTCGACTGGGCGAAGATGCGCGGAATGGGCGCCCTCGCCGAGAAGATGGGCATCGAGTGGGTGGAGTTCACGGTCGAGCGGTGCGTGGCGACCATGCCGGTGGAGGGCAACACTCAGCCGGTCGGCCTGCTGCACGGCGGTGCCTACGTGGTGCTCGGTGAGTCACTCGGGTCAATGGCGGCCAACCTGCACGCCGGCGCCGGACGCCTCGCCGTCGGCATCGACATCAACGCCACGCACACGCGGTCCGCGACGTCGGGCATCGTGACCGGCGTCTGCACGCCGATCCACCTCGGCCGCTCGATGACGGTGCACGAGATCGCGGTGACCGACGAACAGGGCCGCCGCTGCTCGACCGTGCGCATCACGAACTTGATCAAGGACGCACCGCAGGGCTGACTGACCCCCGCACCCTGAGCTTTCGTCGGCCCCAGGAGCCTGAGCTCGTCGAAGGGCCCGGTTTCGCGTGTGCGTCCCGGTGGCTTGGACGGACTCAGCCACCTCTACCGGCGGGAGGCTCCTGAGCCCGTCGAAGGGTCTGTGCCCCACTGCCCCGGAAATGCGAAATGGATGCCACCGCAGTGGCATCCATTCGGCGAATCGTCTCGTCAGGCCTTCTTGGGGGCCAGCTGCTCGATGATCGCCTTCGCGACGTCTTGCATGGTGAGGCGGCGGTCCATCGAGGCCTTCTGGATCCAGCGGAACGCCTCGGGCTCGCTGAGGCCCATCTTCTCGTTGAGCAGGCCCTTGGCGCGGTCGACGAGCTTGCGGGTCTCGAAGCGCTCGACCATGTCGGCGACCTCGGCCTCGAGCGTGATGATCTGCTCGTAGCGGGCCAGGGCGATCTCGATCGCGGGCAGGAGGTCGTTGGGCGTGAAGGGCTTGACGACGTAGGCCAGGGCGCCGGCCTCGCTCGCGCGTTCGACCAGCTCCTTCTGGCTGAAGGCCGTCAGCAGCACGACGGGGGCGATGTGGTTCTTGCTGAGCTTCTCGGCGGCGCTGATGCCATCGAGCTGCGGCATCTTGACGTCCATGATGACGAGGTCGGGGCGCAGTTCGGTCGCCAGCTGCACAGCGGTCTCGCCGTCGCCGGCCTCGCCGACGACGTCGTAGCCGTTGTCGCGGAGGATCTCGACGATGTCGAGGCGGATGAGCGACTCGTCTTCCGCGACGACGACGCGACGGGGAGCCGCGGGGGCGCTGCCGGTAACGGCTTCTTGATCAGTCACGGAACCATCCTAAGTCTGGAAGGGCGCCTAGCCCTGGATCGCACGGGATGCTGTACGGGTACCGGTGGTGGGACTCGAACCCACACGTCTCTCGACAGAGCATTTTGAGTGCCCCGCGTCTGCCATTCCGCCACACCGGCAAGTGTTGCGCTCCCAAACTAGCGGGCGGGAGCGCGACGACCCCCCCCCGGATCCACCGCGCGCCTGGGATGGGGGCAGCACTCCATGGGAACCGGGG
>NZ_CAUQWC010000147.1:0-8985 GCF_963521695.1 uncultured Microbacterium sp.
ACCGCGACGACATCGGCGCCGGCTGCCACGCCCTCCTGCACGAGCGCCGCGCCGACCGCGCCGTTCGCCCCGACCACGACGAGCGTTTCGCCGGGCCGTACGGCCGCCCGCAGGTGCAACGAGGCGACGGCGGTCGTAGCCGGGTGCAGCGAGGCGACGAAGGCGACGGGGTCGGCGGCATCCGGCACGTCGTACAGGCGGTCGCGATCGACGACGACGAGCTCGGCGGTCGCACCGGGGCGTCCGGCGTAGCCCGCGGAGCTCGTCCAGACCCGATCACCGGGGGAGAGGTCGTCGACGCCGGCCCCCAGGGCATCGACGACGCCGACGAGATCGCGGCCCACCGCGACGGGGAACGCCAGGGGAGTGTTCCAGCGGCCGGAGCGGACCAGCGTGTCCACGGCATCCACGGCCACTGCCTGAGGACGCACCCGCACTTGTCGGGGACCCGGCTCGGGGTCGGGGAGCTCACCCCACTCGATCACCGACGGGTCGCCCGTGCGCAAGAAAGAAGCAGCGTGCACGATGGCTCCCGTCGTCGGATGGGGAGAGGCTAGCCCCTGCCGCGACGCGGCGCACGTGGGGTCCCCGAGACGTGGCATCCCTCCGTTCGTAGGGGTGCGGGTCGGGGGGTTTCGGCCTGGTCGGGTAGGGTTGTGGATTGGCGAAGATCTCTCGATATCAAGAGAGTTCGCCTCCTCCCACCACCGATCGCCCAGCGAAGGATTGTCCGTGGATCTCTACGAGTACCAGGCACGTGACCTGTTCGAAAAGTACGAGGTGCCGGTACTCGCCGGCATCATCGCCGACACCCCTGAGGAGGCGAAGGCCGCTGCCGAGAAGATCGGTGGAGTCGTCGTCGTCAAGGCTCAGGTCAAGACCGGAGGCCGCGGCAAGGCCGGCGGCGTCAAGGTCGCCAAGAACCCCGACGAGGCATTCGAGGCGGCCCAGGCCATCCTCGGCCTCGACATCAAGGGCCACGTCGTCAAGCGCGTCATGGTCGCCGCCGGCGCCCGCATCGCCAAGGAGTACTACTTCTCGGTGCTGCTCGACCGCTCCAACCGCTCCTACCTGTCGCTCTCGAGCGTCGAGGGTGGAATGGAGATCGAAGAGCTCGCCGTCGAGCGCCCCGAGGCGCTCGCCCGCATCGAGGTCGACCCGATCGAGGGCATCACGCCCGAGAAGGCGCTCGAGATCGCGAAGGCGGCGAAGTTCGACGACGAGACGGCCCCCAAGGTGGCCGACGTGTTCGTCAAGCTCTTCAACGTCTACAAGGGCGAGGACGCCACGCTCGTCGAGGTGAACCCCCTCATCCAGAGCGAAGACGGCGACATCATCGCCCTCGACGGCAAGGTCTCGCTCGACGAGAACGCCGGCTTCCGCCACCCCGACCACGAGGGCCTGGAAGACAAGGACGCGGCCGACCCGCTCGAGGCCAAGGCCAAGCAGCACGACCTGAACTACGTCAAGCTCGACGGCCAGGTCGGCATCATCGGCAACGGCGCGGGTCTCGTCATGTCGACCCTCGACGTCGTCGCGTACGCCGGTGAGAAGCACAACGGCGTCAAGCCCGCGAACTTCCTCGACATCGGCGGCGGCGCCTCGGCGACCGTCATGGCCGCCGGTCTCGACGTCATCCTCGGCGACGAGCAGGTCAAGAGCGTCTTCGTCAACGTCTTCGGTGGCATCACCTCGTGCGTCGCCGTGGCCGAGGGCATCGTGAAGGCCCTCGAGATCCTCGGCGACACCGCGACGAAGCCCCTCGTCGTGCGCCTCGACGGCAACCAGGTCGAGGAGGGCCGCGAGATCCTCGCCGCCGCCAACCACCCGCTCGTCACCCTCGCCGCCGGTATGGACGAGGGCGCCGACAAGGCCGCCGAACTGGCCAACGCGTAAGGGACAGGGACAGAGAGAAATGTCGATCTACCTCAACAAGGACTCCAAGGTCATCGTCCAGGGCATCACCGGCGGCGAAGGCACCAAGCACACCGCCCTCATGCTCAAGGCCGGTACGCAGGTCGTCGGCGGCGTGAACGCCCGCAAGGCCGGCACCACGGTCACCCACAAGGACGCCTCCGGCAACGACGTCGAGCTCCCCGTCTACGCGTCGGTCGAAGAGGCCATCCGCGAGACCGGCGCCGACGTGTCGATCGCGTTCGTGCCCCCGGCTTTCACGAAGGACGCGATGGTCGAGGCCATCGACGCCGAGATTCCGCTGCTCGTCGTCATCACCGAGGGCGTGCCCGTCGGCGACACGGCCGAGGCGTGGGCCTACGCGAAGTCGAAGGGCGAGAAGACCCGCATCATCGGCCCCAACTGCCCCGGCATCATCACCCCCGGCGAGGCTCTCGTGGGCATCACGCCCGCGAACATCACCGGCAAGGGACCGATCGGCCTCGTGTCGAAGTCGGGCACCCTGACCTACCAGATGATGTTCGAGCTGCGCGACCTCGGCTTCTCGACCGCTATCGGCATCGGCGGCGACCCGGTCATCGGCACCACGCACATCGACGCCCTCGCCGCGTTCGAGGCCGACCCCGAGACCAAGGCCATCGTCATGATCGGTGAGATCGGTGGAGACGCCGAAGAGCGCGCCGCCGACTTCATCAAGGCGAACGTCACCAAGCCGGTCGTCGGCTACGTCGCCGGCTTCACCGCTCCCGAGGGCAAGACCATGGGCCACGCCGGCGCCATTGTGTCCGGCTCGGCGGGTACGGCTCAGGCGAAGAAGGAGGCCCTCGAGGCCGCCGGCGTCAAGGTCGGCAAGACGCCGTCCGAGGCCGCAGCCCTGATGCGCGAGATCATCGAAGCGCTCTGACGCTTCGCTTTCACGGGCCCGGATGCCATGGCATCCGGGCCCTTTCGCGTGTCCGGGGGTGGGGCGGCAGCGCGGGCCGTGGGGGCGCGAGATCACACGATCGGTCCGAGCACACACGTCGTGAGGCTGCCTGATCGGGCGACGTCGTGCCGGACGTGTGGTCTCGGTGGATTCTGCGGAGCGCTCCCGGTGACACGCCGGCGCGGTCGTGGCTCCGCGCGGCGCGAGGCCGCATCCGCTTGCCGGGGACGCATCGAATCGGCATCCAACGGGTGCGTCCTCGGCAAGCGCGTGCGGCCTCGTGAGAGAGCGACAGCCGAGCCCGCGTCAACGGGCTCAGCCGAGCAGCGCCTCCACGGGCCCGCGAGCGAAGAAGATCACGAAGCCGGCGGCGACGATCCACAGCAGCGGGCTCACCCGGCGGGCTCGACCCGAGAGGGCCTGGATCAGCACCCAGCTGACGAAGCCGGCGCCGATGCCGTTGGCGATCGAGTAGGTCAGGGGCATCACGGTCACGGTGAGGAAGACCGGGATGAGCACCGACAGGTCGCTCAGGTCGACGTGGCGGATCTGGCCCATCATCAGCGCCCCCACGATCACCAGCGCTGCGGCGGCGATCTCGGTGGGCACGATGCTCGTCAGCGGAGTGAAGAACATCGCCAGCAGGAACAGGGCTCCGGTCACGACGTTCGCGAGACCCGTTCGGGCTCCCTCGCCGATACCCGATCCCGACTCGATGAACACGGTGTTGGACGACGACGAGGTGGCGCCGCCCGCGACGGCGCCGATCCCCTCGATCACCAGCGCCGAACGCAGGCGCGGGAACGTGCCGTCGGGGGCGGCGAGTCCCGCCTCGCGGGAGAGCCCGGTCATCGTGCCCATGGCGTCGAAGAAGTTCGTGAAGACGAGCGTGAAGACGAGCATGAGGGCGGCGAGAACGCCGATGCGGCCGAAAGAACCGACCAGGTCGACCTGGCCGACGAGCGAGAGGTCGGGCAGGCTCACGAGCTGTGCGGGAAGGGTGGGAACGCTGAGGCCCCATCCTCCGGGGTTGCCGTCGGCGCGGGCGCCGAGGTGCGCGACCGCCTCGATGATCACCGCGATGACCGTGCCCGACAGCAGTCCGATGAGCAGGGCCGCCTTCACCTTGCGCACGAGCAGCACGGCGGTGATGACCAGCGTCAGCACGAACAGGGCGGTGGGGATGGTCGTGATCGAGCCGCCGACACCGAGACCGACCGGGGGAGAGCTGAGCCCGGTCGAGGTGACCAGCCCGCTGTCGACGAAGCCGATGAACGCGATGAACAGGCCGATGCCGACCGTGATGGCGGTCTTCAGCGCGAGCGGCACGGCCTCGAAGATCATGCGGCGAAGACCGGTGACGGCGAGCAGCACGATGATGAGGCCGTTGATGACGACGAGACCCATCGCCTCGGGCCACGTGACCCCGCCGACGATGCCGACGGCGAGGAACGAGTTGATGCCGAGCCCCGCGGCGAACGCGAAGGGCAGGCGCGTGACGAGGCCGAACAGCATCGTCATGACGCCGGCGGTCAGGGCGGTGACGGCCGCCACCTGCGGGAAGCCGAGGGCGTTGCCCGCGACGTCGGGGGTGCCCGACAGGATGATCGGATTCAGGATGACGATGTAGGCCATCGTCACGAAGGTGACGACGCCGCCGCGCACCTCGGCGCCGACGGTCGACCCGCGGGCGGTGATCTCGAAGAACCGGTCGAGGCGGTTCTTCGGTGCGGCGGCTGCGGTGGTCTCGGGAGCGGAAGCGCTCATGAAGGCTCCAGAAAAAGGGGGGAGGGGCTAGACCGGAGGGGAAGACGCCGACGTATCGTGTGAGCTATGTCACTCTCAGGAGAGTATCTCCCCAGCACCAGCGAATGGGCCCGTCAGCAGGCGGAGACGTTCGAAGCCACGGGGGGCCAGGAGTCCGCCGACATGCGGGGCGTACCCATCATCGTCCTCACCACGGTCGGCGCCAAAACCGGGGGGCTCCGAAAGACCGCCCTCATGCGTGTCGAGCACGACGGCAAGTACGCGGTCGTGGCATCCAAGGGAGGCGCCCCGGAGCATCCCGCGTGGTTCTACAACCTCGTGAAGAACCCCCGCGTCGCCCTGCAGGACGGCGACGTGAAGAAGGAGTACGACGCGCACCAGGCCGAGGGCGCCGAGCGCGAGGAGTGGTGGGGCTACGCGACCGAGGTCTGGCCCGACTACGACGAGTACCAGACGAAGACGGATCGGCGCATCGAGCTGTTCGTGCTCGAGCCGGTCGACTGACGCCCGGCGCGGGCGCTCTCGCCCCGCGCGTCCCCGCCCCGCCTTGTTGAGCGTCCACGACACGCCGCTGCGCCTCCGTGGAGGCGGCGTGTTGTGGACACTCGACGTGCGTGCGACCGTGCTCCGCGGCGGGGAGGCGGCGCCGCCCGTCGAGCCGTTGAGTGTCCAAGACATGCCGCTCCGCTTCCCTGAAGGCGGCGTGTTCTGGACACTCGACAGGGGGTGGTCGCCCCGGAGGGAAGAGGGGCGGGCGCTTTCGCCCCGCCTCTTGAGTGTCCACGACACGCCGCTGCGTCCGGGTGGATGCGGCGTGTTGTGGACACTCGACGGGCGAGGGGGCCGGATGCCGCGGCGCAAACCTCACACGAACACCGCCGCCGCGTGAGAGAAACGTTCGCCGGGGGTAACGCCGGGGCGCGGGCGGGGAAACCTCCGTTGCTTAGCGTCGGGGCATGGCCCGCACGAACCCCGCAACCGGTACGAAACACGCCGCTGACCGCCGCGCAAAGTCCGCCGCGTACCGTGACGACGTGCTCCACCCCGCGTCATCCGGATCCGTCGTCGTCGTCGGCGCGGGCATGGTGGCGCACCGATTCGTCGAGAGCCTCACCAGCCGCGACACCGACGGACGCTGGTCGGTCACGGTGCTCGGCGACGAGGCCCGCGGCCCCTACGACCGCGTGGGCCTGACCGGCTACTTCAGCGGCAAGACGCCCGACGACCTCGCCCTCGACCCCGCCGTGCTCGACCACGAGCGCGTGCGCGTCGAGACCGACGCCCGCGTCACCAAGATCGACCGCGCGGCCCGCACCGTCACCACCGCCGGCGGCTCCACGCACTCCTACGACCGCCTCGTGCTGGCCACCGGCTCGTACGCCGCACGGCTCGCCCTCGACGGGTTCGACCACCAGGGCTGCTTCGTCTACCGCACCCTCGAGGATGTCGCCGGCATGCGCGACTGGGTCGCGAAGCGCACCGCGCAGCTGGGTCGTCCCCTGCGCGGTGCCGTCGTCGGTGGGGGCCTGCTCGGCCTCGAAGCCGCGGGGGCCCTGCAGGCCGAGGGCGTCTCGCCGTTCGTGCTGCAGTCGAACGAGCGCCTCATGTCGGCCCAGCTCGACCTGGGCGGCGCGAAGGCGTTGCAGCGGCTCATCGAATCCCGCGGCATCGAGGTGCGCACGAGCTCGGTGACGACCCGGGTGGATGCCGACAAGTCCGGCGCCGTGTGCGGCATCGAGCTGCGTGACGGCACGTGGGAGGCCGTCGACATCGTCGTCTTCACCGTCGGTGTGCGCCCGCGCGACGAACTGGCCCGCACCGCCGAACTCGCCGTCGACGCCCGCGGCGGCGTCGTGATCGACGAGGGATGCGACACCTCCGACCCCTCCATCCTCGCGATCGGCGAGGTCGCGAACTTCGACGGCCAGTGCATCGGTCTCGTCGCCCCGGGCTACGCGATGGCCGAGGTCGCCGCGACCCGCCTGCTGGGAGGTGCGGCGTCGTTCCCCGGCTTCGACACCTCGGCCAAGCTCAAGCTCTCGGGCGTCGAGGTCGCCAGCTTCGGCGACGCGTTCGCAGAGACGCCGAACGCGCTCGACGTCACCTACGCCGATCCGGTGTCGGGCGTCTACAAGAAGCTCGTGCTCAGCGACGATGCGCAGACCCTGCTCGGCGGCATCCTGGTCGGCGACGCGTCGGCGTACACCTCGCTCCGCCCCCTCGTCGGTCGCGCCCTCGGCGGCGATCCGGCTGCGTACCTCATGCCCTCCGACCTCGCGCCGGCCCCGCAGGGCGACCTGCCGGCCGACGCCATCATCTGCTCGTGCAACGGCGTGACCGCGGGCACCGTTCGGGACGCCGTCACCGAGCACAACTGTGCGGATGCCGCGGAGGTCAAGGCGTGCACGAAGGCGGGAGCGGCGTGCGGCTCGTGCTTCACGCTCGTGAAGAAGCTCGTGGCGACCGAGCTGGCGGCATCCGGAAAGGAAGTGTCGAACGGCCTGTGCGAGCACTTCGCGTTCACCCGCGCGCAGCTCTTCGACGCCGTGCGCGTGTCGGAACTGAAGACGTTCACCTCGATCGTCGAGCGCTTCGGCACCGGCCGCGGCTGCGACATCTGCAAGCCGGCGCTCGCCAGCATCCTGGCGAGCCTGTACTCGGGGCACGTGCTCGACGGCGAGCTCGCGACGATGCAGGACACCAACGACCACGTCATGGCCAACATCCAGCGTGACGGCAGCTACAGCGTGGTGCCGCGCATCGCGGGCGGCGAGATCACTCCCGAGGGGCTCGTCGTGATCGGCGAGGTCGCGCGCGACTTCGGGCTCTACACGAAGATCACCGGCGGTCAGCGCATCGACCTGTTCGGCGCCCGCCTCGACCAGCTGCCCGATATCTGGAGGCGCCTGGTCGACGCCGGCTTCGAGTCGGGACACGCGTACGGCAAGTCGCTGCGCACGGTGAAGTCGTGCGTCGGCTCGACCTGGTGCCGGTACGGCGTCCAGGACTCCGTCGGCATGGCCGTGCAGCTCGAACTGCGCTATCGCGGTCTGCGCTCGCCGCACAAGATCAAGTTCGGCGTCTCGGGCTGCGCGCGCGAGTGCGCCGAGGCCCGCGGCAAGGACGTCGGGGTCATCGCGACCGAGGCCGGCTGGAACATGTACGTCGGCGGCAACGGCGGATTCACCCCGCGTCACGCGGTGCTCTTCGCCGAGGGGCTCGACGACGAGGGGCTGCTGCGGGCGATCGACCGCTTCCTGATGTTTTACATCCGCACCGCCGACCGGCTGCAGCGCACAGCCCCCTGGATGCAGGACTACGAGGGCGGTCTCGACGCGCTGAAGGCGGTCGTGTTCGACGACGCGCTCGGCATCGCGGACGACCTCGACCGGGCCATGGCCGCCCACATCGACAACTACGAGGACGAATGGGCCGCGACCCTCGCCGACCCCGAGAAGCTCAAGCGCTTCCAGAGCTTCGTCAACGCCCCCGAGGTCGCCGACCCCTCGCTCGCGTACGTCGCCGAGCGCGGCCAGGCCCGCCCCGCCACCGCCGAGGAGCGGACCTCCGGTGCCGTGTTCATCGGCGGCACGACGCTGGCGGTGCGCTCATGACGATCGTGGATGCTACGAGGACGGATGCCATGACACCTCACCCCTCCACCCTGCCCGCCGCGACGGTCCTCGCCTCCGCCGCGCCCGACACCGCCGCGTCGGAACCCGGTGCATCGGAGCCCGCGGCCTCGGCGTCGAGGGCCTCGGCGTCCGCGACCCCGGCGTCCGCTGCCCCCGCCGCGACCCCCGCCGCGGGCTGGGTGCGTGTGTGCCGCGTCGACGACCTGCTCGTCGAGCGGGGGGCCGCCGCCCTCATCGGCGACCGGCAGATCGCACTGTTCCGCACCTTCGACGGTCGGCTCTACGCCACCGACCAGATCGATCCGTTCAGCGGCGCCGCCATCATGTCGCGCGGCATCGTCGGCGATCGAGCGGGCGTACCCACCGTGGCATCCCCGATGTACAAGCAGGTGTTCGACCTGCGCACAGGCGGCTGCCTCGACACGCAGGGCAAAGAGCCGCAGTCCCTCGCCGTTCATCCGGTGGCCGTCGCCGACGGCGATGTGCTCGTGAAGATCCCAGGAGACCCCCGATGATCGCTCTCGCAGGCCTCGACCTCACCGACCGCCTCGTCGTCTGCGTGGGCGCGGGCCGCGTCGCCGAGAAGCGCATCGGGCGCCTCCGTGCCGCGGGCGCCCGCGTGCGCGTCGTCGCGCCCGAGGCGACCGAGGGTCTCACCGCGCTCGCCGCCGCCGGCGACATCGAGTGGCTCGCCCGCCCGTTCGACCCGAGCGACCTCGATGACGCCTGGTTCTGTCACACCGC
>NZ_CAUQWC010000148.1:0-8941 GCF_963521695.1 uncultured Microbacterium sp.
GGGCGAAGGTCGGCTCGGGCAGGATGGATGCCGTGAACACACCGGCATCCGAGGTCTACGCCGTCGCCGGTGAGGACCGCGCCCGCAACGGACTGCGCTGGGCCGCCACCGTCGTGATGGGCCTCTTCGATGCGGGCGGGAATGCGCCATCGGTGAGCGAGATCGTGATCCGCCGCGTCGACGGGTCGGTGGTCAAGCGGCTCCCGCCGGGCGATGTCGACGCCTTCACCGACCAGCTGAACGAGATCACCCGCGACCTCGCGACGATGGACGCCGTGCCCTTCGCCGAGAAGTGGGTCGCCGAACGCGGGTGACCCGCGACGGGCCACGGCGGGAGAATGGGGACATGAGCCTGCGCATCACCGATGACCCCGCCGCCGACGACCTGCTGTCGAGCAACCCGCTCGCGTTGCTCATCGGGATGCTGCTCGACCAGCAGGTCGCGATGGAGACGGCGTTCGCAGGCCCGCTGAAGATCCAGCAGCGCACCGGGTCGATGGATGCCGCCGCCATCGCCCACGACGACCCCGACGACTTCGCCGCCGCGTTCTCGCAGTCGCCCGCGGTGCACCGCTTCCCGGGGTCGATGGCCAAGCGCGTCCAGTCGCTGTGCGCCGCGGTCGAGCAGGACTGGGACGGGGATGCCGCGAACATCTGGACCCGCGACGACCCCGACGGCGCGACCGTGCTGAAGCGTCTGAAGGCGTTGCCGGGCTTCGGTGAGCAGAAGGCGAAGATCTTCGTCGCCCTGCTCGGCAAGCAGCGCGGATACGACGGCACCGGCTGGCGGGAGGCGTCGGCACCGTACGGCGAGGAGGGCTCGTTCCGCTCCGTCGCCGACATCGTCAGCCCCGAATCGCTGACCAAGGTGCGCGAACACAAGCGCGCCGCGAAAGCCGCCGCTAAAGCGGGCGACTGACCCCTCCTCCCCCGCGCGCGAAAAAGGAGAGTTCTCTCATATTCGCTTCGCCGCCCGAGAGCGCTGGTTAGAGTCGTCGAGTTCGCTGCAAGTTGTTCACGATCGAAGGGTGGGCTCGTGAAGTTCGCAATGGGTTCCGACACTCTGGGTGTGCTGACGAAGGCAACCTCGGGGTCGAGTGATGAGCTGTCCCTGTTGGTGCGCCAACTGTTCGAGGCGGCTGAGCCGCTCGAGGGGCAGTTCCAAGGCGCGGGTCGCGCCGCGTTCGACCGTTTCAAGTCGCGTACCGACGCGATCTCGTCCGAGTTGAAGCTCGCCCTCGACGGCGTGCTCGGCGGCATCTCGAGCATGGACCGCTCCTTCCAGGAGGGCGAGTCGTCCATGGTCGACCAGACCACCGGCCTGGAAGCAGGTTCGTCGTTCGACGCCGCCCGCTTCGGCGCCCGTTAAGGATCGGAGAGGACTGACTCATGGTGAATCAGGGAGACCGCCGCGACTACTCGATCGCGGCGTCGCAGAACGCACAGGACAACTTCAACCGGGTCGCCGCGCTGCTGGAGTCGCTGATCGACCAGCGCGACCGCGACGTGCAGGCGGCCATGGCCGATTACTCCGCCGACGGGGTGTCGGAGGACTACCGCGCCAAGGAACTGCGATGGAAGAACGCCGCCGCCGAGGTGCGCGGCATCATCCAGACGCTGCGTTCCTCGCTCGAGCGCAATGACGAGTCGGCCCAGACCGCGCTGAGCAAGGCTCGCGCGGCGGTGGAGTCGATCGGCTGACACGGGCCGCACGGTGCCGGGCGCGGTCGCGCCCGGCATCGCCGGTGCGCGGCGTCCGGGATGAGCGACGTGCGCGCAGAACAGAAGTGAAGGGGACCGGGCGATGACAGCGTGGCGTATTCAGCCGTCGGGTGTCGTATCCGTGCTGCAGGACGTCAACGTCGATGCCGAGGCTCTCGGTACGGCGCTGAACGCGCTGAGCCCCGCTCTCGAAGGAGCGGTGACGGCGACGCAGTCGGGTGCGATCTCCGAGGCGGTTCAGGCGTACTTCGAGCAGGAGGAGGGTCCGCGCATCCAGGGGATGAGCACGCGCATCGGCGCGGCGGCCCAGGGTGTCGTCTCCGCCACCGAGGCCTACGTCGCCGGCGACATGGAGATGGCCGCCACCGCGCAGTCGGCCGCCGTCGCCACCGTCTACCCGCCCGCTCTGCCGAACGGGATGATGTGATGCCCAGCCCCATCGATTACGAGAAGATCCCCGGCGCCGACATCCAACCGGATGCCATCGAAGAGAACGCCGGCACCGTCGGCACCATCTCCGGCCAGGTGACGGAGCACGGCTCGAACGTCAACCTCAAATGGCAGGGTATGGCCGGTGTCTACGAGGCACCGGAGTCCCCCACCCTGCTCGGGCTCATGGCCCCCGTGAGCTCGCAGGCCACCCAGGCCGGTGACAACCTCGCCGAGGTGTCGGCCGCGCTCATCGCGTTCGCGAACGACGTCCGCCCGATCAAGACCGAACTCGACGCGCTGCGCGTCGAGGCGAAGGCCTTCGTCGACTCGATCCAGGGTGGCGTGCAGGTGCGCGAGATCAACCCCGCGTGGTCGGCGGCGCAGTCGCCTTACGGCGGAGCGACCGCGGCGCCGACCTACCAGGGATCGTGGGGGTCCTCGACGACGTCGTCGACAGCCGCCACCACGCCCGACAAGTACCGCACGGTCACGAAGGAGTGGCACGAGTCGCAGGAGCACGTCGACCGCAACAACGAGTTGCTGGCGGCCGTGAACGCGCAGCAGGTCAAGCTGTGGGAGGCCGAGCGCGCGTGCGCGAACCGCATCCGCGCACTCTATGGCGCGGCTCCGCTTCGCGCCGCCCAGTCCGAGGACGATTCCCTCGGCTACGGCATCGCCGAGATCCCCGAGGGCACCGAGATGCCCTGGGGCGCCGAGGTCGAACGCACCGAGGGGTGCGGCGAGGCGACCGTCAACTTCGTGTTCAAGGACTTCCTGTGGGAGGGCATCGCCGTCGGCGGCATCTGGGGCACGGTCCAGGGCCTGGGCACCCTGGTGCTCGGCTACAACCCCGAGACCGGCGACTTCTTCTCGGGCGACGCCTACGGGGCCGCCTGGGGCAACCTCGGCATGCTGCTCTTCGCGGGCGCAGCCAACACCGGCATCCTCGCCCCCATCTTCCAGTCGGACTCCCTGATGCAGTCCATGGGCATGGACGGCTTCCTCCCCCAGGAGGTGCGCGACTTCAAGGCGCAGGCCGATGAGGCCGCAATCAACACCGGCAAGGCGCTCATCGCCTGGGACAAGTGGCAGGACGACCCCGGCACCGCCCTCGGCGAGTCGGTCTTCAACGTCGGCACCGCCCTCATCCCCGTCGGCGGCGCGGCCGTCGCAGGTGTCAAGACCGCCTCGACCGCGGCCTCCGTCGTGTCGAAGATGGCGAAGGTCGTCGACTTCGTCGACCCCGCCGCGCTCGCGATGAACGGTGCCATGCGTCTGGGCGGCGCGGGACTGCACAGCCTCGACGGCCTCATCGGGCGCCTCGGGTCGGACGCCACCGACGGCTTCCACCTGAACACCCCCGACATGCCCTTCGTCGCCGATGACGCGTCCTCGGCGCTGAACGCGCTCGACACCGCCGGTGTCGACATGGGCACCGTCACGGCCCGCATCGACGACGGCGTGCCCGTGTACGAATTCCCCCCGACCGCCGAGATCCCCTCCGGCCGCGACGAGATGCCCGCCGGCGCTTTCGACGGCGTGCGCGGCGGCGATGTGCCCGTGCGTACGGACGCGCCCGTGCGCACCGACGGCGGAGTGGATGCCGGTGTTACGGCGCCCGTACGCGAGCCCGAGCTCGTGGCGGCCGGTGGCGTGCGCGGTGAGGCGAGTCCCGGCGCCGTGGACTCCCTCGTCCAAGACGCCCCCGTCCGCCGCGAGACGAGCAGTGCGGGCGAGCCCACGGTCGTGCGCGAGCCCTCCACGGGCAGCGACCACAGCACCGCGGGCGGCGACGGCACCGGCGCTGGCGGCCACCTCGGTTCCGACAACGGCATCGGGAGTGGCGGCGTGGGCCGCGGCGGCGACGACGGAGTCCCCCACGGCGGGCAAGACGACCATGGCTCAGACGCCGGTCCTGGTGAGAGGACCACCCCCGATAACGCGAACGCGTCCACGAACGACACGACGACGCCTGGGGCGCCTGGGGCGCCTGGGGCGCCTGGACGCGTGTACTCGATGATGGACGGGACCGAACACACGACCTCGTTCGCGCCGGAGTCGCTCGGCGACAGTCGTGTGACCACGCCGCTTCTCGACAAGCACGGGGTGACGCGCTCGCAATTCGAAGACCTGATCAACAGGCCGATCGACACCTTGAGCACGGCTGAGAAGACCGTCGTCAACGGGGTTCGGAACGAACTCACCGCTCAGGTATCTCCGGACACGGTCTTTCAGAAGGTGCTCGACCAGCCGCACTTCGACTCGACGGGTACCCTGACATTCGGGCAGGGCGAGAACATCGTCCTCGGCGACGAGGGCACGATCACCGGGTCCGTTTCGGTCGCGGAAGACACCGCGCACTTGACGACGCCCGCGGACTTCTATCAATCCCTGCGGCTCGACTATCCCGGAACGAATTTCTTGAAGGACGATCAGTCGGCATTCGTCGTCCGGTTCCAGCCGGACATCGACACGTCGGGGTCGGTGAAGCCCCAGCTGCACAGCTCGATGGGTGGCGACGGGTCCGTCGACCATTACCGCCCGCCGTTCACGGGCAACGGATTCCTCAAGACGGGCGACGACATCATCCCGGAGTACCGCGCCCAACGTGTCGATATGCGAGATGGCGCAGAGATGTGGGAAGTCCTGGATGATGGAACGCAACGACTCTTCGCGGTGCTACGCGCCGGCGAGTGGATACCGGTGGGGTGACGGATGTCGTCGACAATGCCCGTAAGCGAGACGCAGTTCGAGTACCGCGGGAAGCGCTACTCGCGGCATTCCGGTGGTGACGACTACGTCCGCCTCGTCACGGACGACGCGCCGACCCGCGAGGCTTTCCCTGACGCGATCGAGATGAACGACGACCCCCAGGATCCGTGGGTGAAACTCCCGCGGCGGGTGATCTCCGCTCGCTTCGCGCAGGAGGTCACCGGCACCTGGCACGGTGTGCCCGTCACGGTGGGCGAGCGGATCAGGACAGGCCTCCGCCGCGGAATGGTCAGGGTCTGGTACGCGGGCACCACGCCGGACGAGGCTCTCGCCGCGGGACTCGACGGAAACCAGAACGACGGGTGGTCGGCGTTGACGCAACCGAGTGAGGTGGACGACGTGCACGTCGAATCGACACGACACCCGATGGTGAGCCCATGAGGGCCGTCCTGCAGAAGCTCCTGCACCCCGGGATGTCTCAGCTCGTCCGCGAACGCGGCTACGCGCAGGTCGGGGGGCATGTCGTGGCAGCCGCAGACGCGACGGGGCTGCGAACAGCCAACGCTCTCAGGGAGGCATACGGTTGGCCGTCGGATCCTTCCGGTCACGTCGACGTCGTCCGCTTCGAGGTCCCCGTGTGCGCGACCCTCACCGCGCCACCGCAGGTGGAGCGGCCGTGGCCGTCCTACCCGCTCGGCTTCCTTCGTCCCGTCGACGAAGCGATCGTTCCGGTGTGGAGCATGTCGACCACGCGCTACTCTCCCGGCGCCGAACTCTGGCGGATCTCCGACGACGGTCAACAAGAGCTCCTCGCGGCTTACGGTGGAGCGGCGCGCGGGTGGACCGCGCTCCCAGATCAACCGCCGGTCGAGGAATGGCATCCATCCAGCCGTTTCTTCGGCACGCGCGCGGTCCACGGCGGGACCGAGTTCGCCGCGGATGTCCACGGCGACCAGGTGGAACTCACCTCGTATGTCGAGCAGACGTCCGCGGAGTGGTCCCCCGTGCGCGTCGGCGCATGGACGAGAACCGTTCCCCTCGCGGCCTGCGACGTCTACGAGCTCGGGTTCACGGCCACTCTCGGCGGCGTCCCCCTGCGCGTGCTCGAACAGTACGACGGCGCGGTACGCGCCCAACTCCTGACCGACGACCCCGAGACCGCCAGCCGACTGTCGGCCGTCATGGTGGACTACGGCGTCTTCGAAGTCTCCGGCATTCCGGGGACTGAACTCGGCGATACGCAGCTCGTAGCTGATCAGCTCGTCGCCTGAATGCCCGCAGCTCTCCCCGCGTCGGCCGCGGCGCGGTCGCGTTGCGCTTCCTTGCGGCTTCGCGTGAGGGAGACGGGATCGAGCCTGCATCCCTCCGCGTCCCGGCCTGGACGCGGAGGGGCAGACGTGCTGATGAGTGCGCGATTCTGCCGCGCCGTGAGTTGTCCACGCAAGGGACGCATCAACTCGGCAGCACCGCGGCGACCCACATATGGTGGAAGGTCGAGGAGGCACGCATGACGAGCACGCAGGAAGCATCACGCCTGGCCGACGTGGACCCCTTCGTCTTCACCGAGCGCGCCCGCGCCGGAAAGATCGTCGGCGCTTCAGCCCTCGACGTCGTCATGCCGCTCGCTCTTCTCGTCAGCGGGATCGTCGTCATCGTGACGGGTCAATCCGCTCTCGGGTGGCTCCTCGTCATCGCCGCAATCGGCCTCCTCGCCGTTGCCGTCTGGCTGCTGGGGCGGACCGGACGCACCCTCGGTACGGCCACCGTCGACGCACGGATCGTCCGCCGCACGACCGGCGCCGCCGCGGGGGGCTCGGCACTGTGGGCCCTGGCATCCGGCAAGCTCGCCATGTTCGACCTGCGGCGCGGACGCGACCCCTTCGCGCCGGCGATCGCCCCCTTCCGGTTCCCCAAGGCCGCCCCCGTAACCCCGGGCCGGGCCCGGCGCGGGACCGTGCCGACGCTGGTGCTCGACTCCGGCGAACGCCTGCCCCTCGACACCGCCCTCACCCTGGGGCGCGCTCCCTCGGCCCCGGCCGACGCGCCCGCCGAGGTGTACCGCTGGGCCGACATGTCGCGCACGCTCTCGAAGTCGCACGTGCGCCTCGAGTGGGACGGCCGCCAGGTGTGGGTCATCGACCTGGGCTCGACCAACGGCACCTTCGTTCGCGGCGACGGGGCGTCCGCTCCCCTCCTCCCCCACCAACGCACCCCCGTGCCCACCGGTGTCGTCCTCGAAATCGGCGACCGCACCCTGACCGTTCGGGATGCCGCATGACCACCGTCGACCACCCCCTCGTCGATGCCGCCGGCCCCGGTTGGGTCGGCACCGAGACGCGCGTGCCGATCATCGCCCTCACCACCGCGATGAGCGACTGGCTGCACAAGACGGCCACCCAGGGTCTGCGCCCGATCATCGTCTCGGGCGAGCACTCGCGCATGACGCAACCGCTCGCCCAGGTGCTGTCGGCGGTGCAGGGTCACTGGGTCGTCCGCGCCCGCGACGACGGCTTCTACGATGCCCGCACGGGCGTGCGCCTCGACGCTCCGTCCGACGCGCTCACCGCCGGAGCCCCGACGCCCGAGAACGTGCACCCCCTCTTCGTGCGGGCGCAGGTGGCATCCAGTCTGCAGGTGGTGGCGACGGTGTCGACGCGTCACCGCGTGACCCGCCCGGTGCGGATGGGCGGGGTCGCCGAGGCGGCTGTCGCGCTGTTCACCGGGGCGGAACCGGCGGCGTGGGGCGCCGTCGAACCGCTCCTCGCCCCCTGGGACCGTGACGACCTCACCGAGCGCTCACGGCGGCGGGTCCCCCTCGACAGCCACTGGACCGCGGTCGGGGGCAGCGAGCGCGCGGTCATCGCGACGATCCAGGCCGCCCGCACCAGCGAGGGACTCGAGGAGACCACGCGCGTGTGGGCCGCGGTCCCCGGGGTGGGGCGCGACGCGGGAACGGCGGCGACGGCCGAGGCCCGTGAACTCCTGGCGCGAGCGGCGACCGTGGGGCTTCCGCTCATCGGCGTCGCGTTCGCGGCGATCGGCGCCCCCGACCTCGCCCGCCGCGCTACCGCGGCCCCCCACCCTGAGCCCCTCGCGCTGCTGATCGGGCCCGTGGGCGTGCGAGCCCTGGGCATCGACGCGAAGCGCTGGATCGACGACGTCGGTGGCACGACCGTCGGCAGCCCCCGGCTCCCGGGCGTACAGGTGCCGCTCGGATCCGTCGACGGCGGCGGATGGACGCGCCTGAACAAGGTGCTGGCGACGGTGGATCCGACTCGGCTCGCCGAACTGCTCGATCTCGCCCCTCAGGTGCGCGCCCAGCTCATCGCGCGGGAAGGAGCCCGCTGATGCCCGACCAGCGCGACACGGTTCTCATCGAGCAGGCCAAGATCCAGCGCATGCGCCTGGGCGCCGCCCTCGTCTACGGCCACATCGGCGAGCGGCGCACCGTCAACGATCACATGAAGCGGTTGATGGGATCCATCGTCGTCGCCGCGATCGCGTGCGCCGCGTGCGTGGGCGTGTCCTTCGTGTCGCAGCTGCTCACCGAGCGCGCGCAGACGAGCACCTCCATCCAGACCCCGACCGGAGCCGTCACCCCGTGAGCATCTACACCCGCCTGACCGTCTCGGGCTCGGAGCGTCGAGCCGAGGTCGTCGTCCCCAGCGGCGAGCCCGTCGGCGCCGCGCTGCCGCGCCTGCTCGACCTGCTCGGCGAGACCGCCGGCACCGTCGAGCGTCCGCTGGCCGTCATCGCACCCGACGGCGAGCAGATCGACATCGCGCTGACGCCTCACCAGCTGGATCTCGTCGACGGCACCCTCGTGCGCCTCGTGCGCCTGGATGCCGCGCCGCCGCCGCCCGTGGTGATCGACGTGACCGACGCCGCGGCCGACGCGCACGACGCCCGCCCCGACCGGTGGGACGACCGGGCTCGAGCCGTCGCGGGCGGGACGGGGATCGCCGCCGCCTTCGCCGTCGCCGGCCTGCTGTCGCCGTGGTCGTCGCCGACCGTCGCAGCCGTCGCGTCGTTGGTCGCGGCTGTGGTGCTTGTGGCGGTCGCCACGGGCCTCGGC
>NZ_CAUQWC010000149.1:0-8913 GCF_963521695.1 uncultured Microbacterium sp.
TGCTCATCACCTTCATGGTGGCCCAGCGCAAGATCATCTCGGGCATCACCAGCGGAGCAGTGAAATGACCCTTGCCGCGGAAGTTCGAGTCCCTATGCGTAGCCAGAGGAAGGCGTCGACAATCGTCGATGTCGCTGCGTACGCCGGGGTGTCGGTCCCCACCGTCTCGCGTGTCCTCACCGGGGCGGCCAAAGTGAGCGACGCCAAGCGCGACGCCGTCCGCGCAGCAATCGCCGCTTTAGATTTCAGACCGAGCTCAGCGGCGCGCGTGCTGGCATCACGCAAAGCTGAGGTGATTGCGGTAATTGCTGGCGACACCTCGACCTATGGGTACGCCGAAACCATCCGAGGCATCGAAGAATCCGCACGAGCAGAGAACTACACGGTCATGATCACCGTCGTTGAAAGCACAGAAGATGACGAGATCGACCGTGCCATAGCCGCCACTCTCGCGCAGCCACTGGCTGGCGTATGCGTTCTCAAGTTCGACCCGCCGGGGGTCGCGGCTTTGCATCGAATCCCACCGTCTCTCCCGCTCGTCGCCCTCTCGGGGGTTCGGGAGGCGGGGCTGCGCCAGGCCGTTCTCGACGAGTCGCACGCCGCCGAGGAGCTCACCGACCACCTGCTCGACCTCGGCCATGCCACCGTCCATCACGTACGCATACCGCCCTCTCGCCGCGAGGACGGTCGGACGACCGGGTGGAGGCGGGCGCTGAAGCGCCGCGGGGCGGCGGTCCCTCCCCTCGCCGATGCGACGTGGGATCCGCGCTCGGGCATCGAGATCGGCCGCCGCCTCGCAGAGGACCCCGCCGTCACCGCCATCTTCTGCGGCAACGACGAGATCGCCATGGGAGTCATCCGCGGCATCGTCACGGCGGGCCGCAGCGTCCCGGACGACATCTCCGTCGCCGGCTTCGACGACCATCCCCTCGCCGCACTATGGACTCCCCCACTAACCACCGTCGATCAAGATTTCGCGGGCCTCGGCCGTCGCGGGCTGCAACTGCTCCTGAATGAAATCGCTGGCGAGACCGGCCGACGCTTCTCGTCGGAACGTCCGCAGTTGATCGTGCGCGACAGCACCGCGCCGCCGCCGCCAACCGCCGAAGTGCGCCGCATTAATTGATACGCCGTTCACTCGCACTTGAGTGGACCGTCCACGGCTGGCGCTTGACCGACAGCGCACCTGTTATGTCGCGCCAATCTCTCGGGCAATGGGCTCAGGCCCATTGGCCTCGACCTGCGCGCGCGATGAATTGTAGGCCCCAATAACGCTTTCTGTAGTCATCATCCCCAAGCGAACACCAGCGATCAGTCCTCATCTGAAGGAGAACACCGTGGCAGCGTCCCCTGCTGACATCACCCCCGGCGTCCAGGAATCCATCGACCGCGTCCGCGAGGACGTCGCCCGACTGCACGCCGAACTGGTGCGCTACAACCTGATCGTGTGGACCGGTGGAAACGTCTCGGGTCGCGTGCCCGGCGCCGACCTGTTCGTCATCAAGCCCTCCGGCGTCTCGTACGACGACCTGGCGCCCGAGAACATGATCCTGTGCGACCTCGACGGCAACGCTATCCCCGGTACGCCGGGCAGTGAGCGCAGCCCCTCCAGCGACACCGCGGCCCACGCCTACGTCTACCGGAACATGCCCGAGGTCGGCGGGGTCGTGCACACGCACTCCACCTACGGCGTCGCGTGGGCGGCCCGCGGAGAAGAGATCCCCTGCGTGATCACGGCCATGGCCGACGAGTTCGGCGGACCCATCCCGGTCGGCCCGTTCGCGATCATCGGCGACGACTCCATCGGCCGGGGCATCGTCGAGACCCTGCGCGGTCACCGTTCGCGCGGCGTCATCATGCAGAACCACGGTCCGTTCACGATCGGCTCCAACGCGAAGGATGCCGTGAAGGCGGCCGTCATGCTCGAAGACGTCGCGCGCACCGTGCACATCGCCCGCGAGGCGGGACCGCTCATCCCGATCCCGCAGGAACACATCGACGCGCTCTACAACCGCTACCAGAACGTGTACGGCCAGAACACGGACGCGCGCCGGTGAGCGCCGTCGCCACCTCGCCCGCCGAGGTCATCGCCTCCGGCCGCGCCGTGCTGGGCATCGAACTCGGTTCGACGCGCATCAAGGCCTGCCTCATTGGCTCCGACGCCGAGGTGCTGGCCACCGGCTCTTACGAGTGGGAGAACGTCTACGCCGAGAAGCTCTGGACTTACTCCCTGGATGCCGTGTGGTGGGGTCTGCAGGCCGCGTACGCCGAGCTCGTCGATAACGTCCGGCAGCAGTTCGGAGTCACCCCCGAGCGTTACGCCGCCATCGGCGTCTCGGCGATGATGCACGGCCGCTTGCGCATCAGAACCATAGTTCTGGCACATCTTCGGAGAGTGACAGGGGCAGCTTGAAGGTGTAGGCGCCGGGGCTGACATCCGCGTCGGTCTCCAGCACCAGGGCGGCGTCGGCAATCCAGGACGACTCTCCACCCTCCTTCACGGCCGCCGACTCCAAAGCCGTGCATGGCAGCTCCTCGCCAACGAGTCCGACCCGTTCGCACGGCTGCCTGAAGGTGCCGACGACGTCACCCTCGGCCACCACGCCGGTATCGCCGCTGGTGGTGCCGTGAATGCTGGTGCGACGGCGTAGCACGCACGGCGCAAGCGGACTTAGGCGCAGAGCTTGGCGCGCGGCGTACCGATATCTACGCTTCTGCCACGGCCGCGCCGGAGTCGATTTAGCACGACGGACGAAAGGGTGACCAGTCGACTGTCACCCTTTTATTCCTCTCGCCCATCAGTTGCGACTGACCGCCGGGGAGGGGGACTCACGGTCTGCTTAGCCCGTCGCCGACCAGTGCGGAGGCATCACTGGCACCGGTATGTCGATCGGTTCTGTGGCCGGGAGTTCGATATCGGAGGGGCGACGATCGCAACAGTCGTTTCGGTCCGCTTGATCGAGCCGTGAATCGGCAATGGCTTGCAGCTCCGGGGTGAGGGCCTCACGGAGTTGTCCCGGGCCCGAGGAGACGAGAGCGAGCGTTCGAGGAGTTGATACCTAGTCCCGCGGCCACCTCGGTTGAAGCGAACCCATCCCACATGGAATGCGCCGATGGGAGGACGATAGCTCATAGAGAAACTCTCCCGTGCCACTTTTTCTGGCGCATTCAGCTCCCTACAGCCCCACCCCTCACTTGCGAGCGCGGCTGGACCAAACTGACCTTCGAAGACCAATGCACTCTGCATGAGTACTATCAACCCGACATGGGCGTCACCGACGATCAGGCCGTTGCGTATCGCCAGGCGGTCACGGCGAAGTGGCCGAGCCTTCCTCAGCGCGCCGGCAAGGCGTACGCGGAGTTCACCAGGGTCATCGCGCAGCTCGAAGCGGCACCACCTCGAGCGAAACGAATTCCTGGTCGGAGGCGCACCAACAAGTCATACGTCATCCGTACCGAAGGACTCATTAGACCGGACGTCGACTTCGACAAGCTAGCCCATGTCCTGCTCGCCATCGCACGAGACGAAGCCGAGAAGAAGAAGGCTGCCTAGATCATCGCGCTCCCCCGCGCGGCCGCATCTGCACACCAGCCTCCAGCAAGCACGATCTTGTCTGCGCGTAGCTAACGCCGGCCGATGCCGCGATGGCTGATATTGCTTCACCTTGCTCGTACCGCGAGACCATCCGCTGGATCTTCTCGCTCGTGACCGCTGGCTTCTTTGGGCCACATGGCCGGATCGGTTCACCCATCGACACCAACAGCCGCTGCACCTTATTGGCGCTGAACCCGTACTCCTCTCCCATAGCAGCCAGGGACTCCCCTGTTCGGTACTTCTCAACTAGGGAGTCACGTACCTTCGCTGGCACCTCATTCGGATCGACTCGGCTCAGCTTCAAACGAGAAACCAGCATGTCGAGCGTCGTGCGATGCACCCCGAACTGGCGAGCCAGATCCGCGACCAGCTCTCCCCGCTCGTAGCCCTCTACGAACGCCCGTTTCTCCGGGTCAGTCAGCCGTCGAGCCCGGCGAGGGATGGGCCGACTGACCATCATGACCCGGCTTGGCTTCAGATTCGCCAGCTGACGGAGCTTCGCCACCCCGGTCGAATTATTCGAGTACCTCTGAACAAGCCCCACCACTTCCCCCCACTCGAGCACGAGTTCTCGGGATCGGCGTGCCACTGGCCGCTAAGCGGCCAGAGACAGAAGCCACGCGTAGAGGGCCATCGAGGCCCCGTAGACGACGATCAGGATCCCGAAACCGAGAGCCTGCGCGCGCCAGCCCGGCTTCGGCTTCAGCCACCACGCGAACATCTTGAACACGCGCGGCATCACGAACCACCCGAGCAGCTGGGTGCTGACGAAGTTGCCGACGAACAGCGACAGCCAGAACGGGATGGCGTGCGGACCGTCGAAGAGCGGCGTGCTGACGAAGTAGCCCCACCCGAAAACGATCGGGTACAGCGCCGCCAGGACGAGCAGGTTGTTCTTCATCACCGATTCTCGAGCGGTCTCGCCCGCCGGCGCCCAGAAGTCGAAGCCGAAGCTCGACGCGGCGACTGACAGGTCGGCGTTGAACCGCTCACCCTCCTTCAGAAGTCGTGCGCGCTCCGGCGAGTCGATCCAGGTCGCGAGGTTCTCCGCCGTGTCGAACGTGAGGAGGACGACCCACGCGTCCTGCACACCGGGAACGGGACGCTGGATCCGGTGGCCCCGGAAGCCGCGGAACTGCGCCTCGACATCGGAGATGCGCTTCTGCCACGCCAGGTAGTCCGCTACGAGAGGAGGGGGAACCGTGGACGAGATGAGCACCGAGACCTCGTCGCCGGATGACGGGTTCTCGCGGAACAGCGTCACCTCTTCGTCGATGACCTCGACGTCGGAGATCTGTGCGTAGAGTTCCCGCCGTGTGGTGCTGTCGAGCCACGCTCGTGCGGCGGCGGCATCGGTGAAGCGCTGGACGAGTGTCCAGTCGTCCCTCGACTCGCTCGGCGAGATGACGGTGCTGCCGAGATACCCCGGCGTACCGGTGAGGGCTCGGCCCGATCGCTCCAGCCACCCCTCGAACGCCTCGACGTCGCGGGCGGCGACCTTTCGGTGGGTGACGAGGGTGACCGCCGTGTCGTCGGCACCCGACACCTCCCCCGACGTGGGCCGTTCGTCCGCGACGGCGAGGCGTTGCATCGTCAATCCTTCTTATAGAGACGGACGCCGGACACCCAGGTCTCGTCGACGTTGCGGTCGTCGCCGACCATCATCACCGCGAACAGCGCGTGCGCGGCCTCCGCCATCGTGGTCGGGCCCGCTTCGTCGAAGAAGAGGGACTGGTGCCACGGCATCGCCGACGGACCGGCGTTCCAATCCAGTGCCACGAAGTCCGCCGATTTGCCGACCTCGAAGTTTCCGACCTGGTCGTCGATGTACAGGCCCTCGGCGCCGCCCAGGGTGACCGACCAGAAGGCCCGGTAGGGCGAGAGCTTGCTGCGCTCTGCCGCCGCGAGGTCCTGGGTGATGCGGTTCGTGGTGCCGTCGAGCAGAGTGTTGCCCAGCATCCCGACCTTGTAGGCCTCGTCGAGCACGTGGATCATGCTGAACCGGTTGCCGCCGCCCATGTCGGTGCCGAACGACATCTTGACGCGCTTATCGGGGTCGGTCGCCTTCGCAAGTCGGAAGATCCCGCTACCGAGGAAGAGATTCGAGCACGGGCAGAAGACCACCGCACCGCCGCTGTCGGACAGGCGCCCGAACTCGTTATCGGACAACCACACCGCGTGCCCGCCGGAGAATTTCGGGCCCACCAGCTCGTATTTCTCGTAGACGCCGAGATAGTCCGTGCAGTCCGGGTGCGCGAGGAGGAGATTGGAGATCTCGAGCGGGTTCTCCGAGATGTGGGTGTTCACCCAGAGGTCGGGATGCTCCTTCTTGAGACGCTGACAGGCTTTGAGCAATTCGTCGCTCGCGCCGAGCGCGAAGCGCGGAGTGATGGCGTAGCGATTGCGACCCTTTCCGTGATACTTGGCGATCATCGCCTTGCTGTCGTCGTAGAACTCCTCGGGCGTGCTCGTCGACCCTTCCGGCGCGAACTGATCGATACCCGTGACGCCGCTGATCACCAGCATGTCGCGTCGCGCGGCGGCCTCGAAGAACTCTTCGACAGCGACGGTGGAGGTGGTGGTGAACGCCTGCACCGTCGTCGTTCCGGCGGCGAGCATGTTCTCGAGGAAGCGGTCCGACCCGGCGCGCGCGTAGTCGCGGTCGCTGTAGCGAGCTTCTTCGGGGAAGACGGTGTCGAGCAGCCACGGAAGGAGCTGCTCCCCGAAGGCACCCAGGGCCCGCGTCTGCGGGACGTGCACGTGACCATCGATGAACCCGGGGGTGATGATGCGCCCGCGGATCTCGGTGATGTCGAGGTCGGGATGCAGGGGGGACACCTCATCGAAAGGGCCGAAGGCGACGATCAGACCGTCCTCGACCACGAGGAGACCATCACGCAGGAATCGAGCCGACTCCTCTTCTCTGCCGACGTGCTTCCACGGGTCGTCGATGAAATCGAAAAACGTGCCGCGAATTCCAGAGGTGACGATGATGGTGCCTTTCACAGAGGGCTGATGAATGTCCGTGCCGGATGCGCCATAACGTTCGGCAGGCCAATCGGGCACCTAGCGTCATAGTGGCATAAAACCGTTCACACCCGGGAAGAAATCGTTGCAAACAATTCGCGATGTCTCGCGCCCGCGATGTCCCGCCGCCGCACCACCCCTAACGAACGACGACCGCCGTCGGCGCCGACGTGCGCTGTGCCGAGGTGAACCCGACCTTGCTCCCGGTGACGGTGACGGTGATCCGTTTGCCGATCTGCGTCGTGGCGACCTTCAGCGTCTTACCCGTCGCGCCGGCGATGTCGACACCGTTCGCCTTCCACCGATACGTCAGGGTGACCGGGCTGGGCGTCCACGCGCCCGGTGACGCGGTCAGGGTCGACCCGAGCCTCGCGGTGCCGCTGATGGCGGGAGTGACCGCGCCCAGCGTGCCCGCGGTCACGGGGACCGTCGGCAGCGAGGTCGCGGCATCCGATCCGTCCGGAGCCGAGACCGTGACCGAGATGCGCTTGCCGACCACCGTGCCCGGAACGGTGAACGAGGCGCCCGTGGCGCCGGCGACCGCGGTGCCGTCCGCCCTCCACTGGTACGTCACCGGCACCTCGCGTCCGGACGCTGCCACCAGGGTCGCACCCGCCGCGGCCGTGCCCGCGATCGTCGGGATCGACGGCGCCGGAGGGTCCGACCGGTACACCGCGACGTGCTCGACCGACATCGTGCCACCGGAGGTCTTCGGCGCCGATGCGCTGTCGCATCCGCAGACGCCGTTGGGCAGTCCGCCGCCGATGGCGAGGTTGAGGATGAGGAAGAAGTCGTTAGGGATGGCGGCATCCCACGCGCTCGCGCCGACCTCCGCCTCCTCGATGTCGTAGGTGCTCACTCCGTCGACGAAGAACTCCACGCGTTCGGCTCCGGGTACCGTGCGATCGATCAGCGTGGAGTAGGTGTGGAACCCGGTCAGGCAGGAGGCGCACTCCTGCAGCCCGCTGGTGATGCCGTAGGGCTCGTCGCAGGCACCCCCGTCAGGAAGATCGCAGTGCAGCGTCTGCACGAGCTGCGGCGTGCCGTTCACCGCTTCGAGCATGTCGAGCTCTCCCGTACGCGGCCAGTCGATCTGCGCGTTCGCATCGCGGCCGAGAGCCCAGAATGCCGCCCAGTACCCGGTCGGGTCAGCGACGGCGGGCAGCTGAATGGATGCCGTCAAGAGCAGCCGTCCGCCCGCGGGTGCCGAGAACGACTTGTCGGCGGTGATGATCCGCCCCGAGGTCCACGCCCCGGACGCGTCGCGGAGGGCACGGATGCCGAGGGCGCCGGTCCCGTCGAGGAAGACGTTCACGGTGGACGCGGTGGTGCGATCGACAGCGCCCGTCCCCCAGGTACCGATCTCGTGCTCCCACCGGGGACCGACCGCGGTACCGGCCGGCCCGTCGAAGTCGTCACGGAACAACGTCGACCACCCCGGGGCATCGGCGGGGGCGGATGCGACGACCGCCGTCGGCGTGGCATCCGCCGATTCTTCCGCAGCGACGGCACCCCCGGGCGCGCCGGCAAGGGCGAGGAGGGCGAACACCGTGAGCACCGAGGCCGCGTGACGCGGCGCCGGGAGGAAGCGACCGAGCATGACGAAGTCCTGACTCTCGAAGAACTGACGATCACGGAGACAACCGTCGCGCGCGGCGGTCGTTTGAATCACCCTCGAAGGAATCTGAGCAGAAGGTGACAAAAGACGCAAGAAACGCCCACCGATCTCCTTTCCCTCTTCTTGCGCTGATCTTGAGGTTTTCCTGCGCCGGAGCTCACCCCGCCTCGTATTCACCCGCATACGTTCAACGGTGTCCGGGTCGCCCCTGCGCTCCCGACAGTCCGCGCGAGCGGCAGCGGGGCTGCGATTCACACATCGGCGCCCACTCCCGGCGCATTTGTGCGTGCGCCGGCGACGGAAAGGACCCCGATGACGACCACCACGCGGCGCGCACGCACGCACGCTTCCTCCCTCCCGCGCCGGGCGTCATGGGAGGCCCCGCCCGAGAACCTTCCGACTCGACGCTCGCAGAACCCGCGCCGCCGCACCTCGCCCTCGGTCAATGTGTTCGAGCGTCCGACCGCGCCGCGCCTGCGCCGCTTCGCAGGCGCGGAACGGCATGCCGAGACCTCGGTCTTCGCGGCGACCCCGACGCGGGAGTCGCCCGCGGAGGTCTCGGTCTTCGCGGCCCCTGCGACACGGGAGCGGCACACCGGGATGTCGGTGTTCGCCGCCTCGCCGTCCGGCACGCCGCTCCCGATCGACGCGGAAGCTCCGGCCGCCGCCACGA
>NZ_CAUQWC010000150.1:0-8834 GCF_963521695.1 uncultured Microbacterium sp.
GCGGTGCGCGCAAGCGGTGCGCGGCTCAGGAGCGGCTGCGTCGTGCGCGGAACGGCACCTGTCCGACAACTTTGTCACGAGGGTCACGCGCGAGAAATACGGCGGAAACGCGCGGTTCCTAGCATCGGAGCATCGCCGGATGTTGGTCACACCAACACTGACGCAGCCGCCCCAGGCGGCTCGCCCCGTCGTCGTGGCGCTCGTCTCGACTCCCGTCATCCCGATTCACCGGAGGCCTTCGTGTCCGCCGTCCCACCCGTCTCGATCGCCGCCCTGCGGGGTGTGCGCCTCGCCTCCGGCGACCTCGTCGACATCGCGCTCGACGGCGACGAGGTGCTGGCGGTCGTGCCCGCGGGCAGCCCCCTCCCCGAGACCGACGGGGCGACGCTCGATCTGACCGGGTACCTCGTCACCGCCGCGGGCGCGGAACCCCACGGGCACCTCGACAAGTCGCAATCGTGGGATGCCATCCAGCCCCCGTTCGGCGACCTCGAACGCGCCATCGACAGCTGGCACGCCTACGCCATGACCCTCGACGAGGACGACACACTCGCTCGCGCCCGCTCCACGGCACGACGGATGCTGGCATCCGGGATCACCGCGGTGCGCACCCACGTCGACCTGCTGCGCGGCGACGACGCCCTCACGGGCGTCCGTGCCCTCCTGCGCCTGCGCGCCGAGCTCGCCGGACTCATGGACATCGAGCTCGTCGCCCTCGGCGGCCCGACCGTGCCCGACGAGGTGTTCGAGGCGGCCCTCGACGCGGGCGTCGACCTCGTCGGCGGCGCCCCGCACCTCGCCGATGACCCGATCGCCGACCTCGAGCGCCTGATCGCGCTGGCCCGCCGTCGCGACGTCGGGCTCGACCTGCACACCGACGAGAGCCTCGCGGGCTTCGACACCCTCGCCGCCTACGCCGCCGCCGTCACGGGCTGGCACCGCCCCCGCACGGCGGGTCACTGCGTGCGGCTGAGCATGATGGCCGAGGCCGAACTCGACGTGCTCGCCGACGGCATCCGCACCGCCGACATCGGCATCATCGCGCTGCCGATCACGAACCTCTACCTGCAGGGGTGGGGCGTCGACCGCGCGATCCCCCGCGGCATCGCACCGATCGGCCGCCTCAAGGCCGCCGGGGTCCGCGTCGCCGCCGGCGCCGACAACGTGCGCGACCCGTTCAACCCCGTCGGGCGCTGCGACCACCTCGAGACCGCCTCGCTCCTCGTGAGCGCCGGACACCTCGCCCCCGCCGACGCGATGGATGCCGTGACCATCGGCGCCCGCGATGTGATGGGCCTCGCGGTCGCCGGTCCCACGGCCGGAGCCCGAGCCGACCTCGTCGCGATCAAGGCGGACTCGCTCGGCGAGGCCGTCGCCTTCGCCAGTGCGGACCGCATCGTGATCCACCGCGGCCGGCTCGTCAGCCGCACGACCGTCTCGACCGAGACCGCGGCATCCGTCGCCCTCCCCGTCCCCACCCGCTCCGCCGCACCCGCGACGGCGTCGTAACCCGCCCCCAACGGAAAGTGAGCGCCCCCGTGACCTTGGCCTCTCCCGCCCCGGTATCCGTCGCGGATCCCACCGCGCCGATCCTGGACTTCCGCAACGTCGCCCTGACGTTCCCCAACGGCACCACCGCCCTCTCCGGCGTCGACCTCACCGTGAACCGCGGCGAATTCGTCAGCGTCGTCGGCCCCTCCGGTTGCGGAAAATCGACCCTGTTGCGCATCGCATCGGGGCTCGAGACCGCGAGCGAGGGCGTCGCCACCGTCAACACCGACCGCATCGGCTACGTCTTCCAGGACGCCACGCTCCTGCCCTGGCGCGACGTGCAGTCGAACGTCGAACTGCTCGCCGAGCTCAACTGGCAGCCCAAGCGCGTCCGCACCCCGAAGGCGCAGTGGGCCATCGACCTCGTCGGGCTCAACGGCTTCGAGAAGCACCTGCCCAAGCAGATGTCGGGCGGTATGAAGATGCGCGCCTCGCTCGCGCGCTCGCTCACGCTCGACCCCGAACTCTTCCTCTTCGACGAGCCGTTCGGCGCCCTCGACGAGATCACCCGCGAACGCCTCAACGACGAACTCATCAAGATCTTCGTCGCGCAGAAGTTCGGCGGGCTCTTCATCACCCACTCGGTCTCCGAGGCCATCTACCTCTCCACCAAGGTCGTCGTGATGTCGGGGCGCCCCGGTCACCTCGTCGACACCTTCGAGATCCCCTTCGACATGCCCCGCGACCCCGAGATCCGCTACACGGCCGAGTACGCGAAGCTCGTCGGCGAGGTCTCCCACGCCCTTCGGGAAGGACACTCATGAGCACCACGTCTGCAGAGCCGGTCGTCGCCTCGTCGTCCGCGCCCACGGGATCCACTCCCCCGCCCACCACTCCGCGCGCACGCCCGGCGACCGCCCGCGGCCGGTTCGGTGCCCGCGCCTTCGCGCTCGGCCCGCCTCTCGCCGTGCTCGTGGTGCTGTTGGGCGGCTGGTACGCCATCTCGATCGGCCTCGCGGCATCGGGCAAGGGCTTCCTCATGCCCATGCCGCACGAGATGTTCACCCTCGGGTTCTTCGACCCGCAGGTCGGCGCCGACATCTGGATCGCGCTGTTCCGCACCACCGGCGTCGCCCTCACGGGCCTGTTCGTGGCCATGGTGCTCGGCATCGGCTGGGCGATCGCGATGTCGCTCGCGCGCTGGGTCGAGCGCTCCACCTACGCCTATGCCGTCATGCTGCAGTGCATCCCGATCCTCGCGCTCGTGCCGCTGGTCGGATTCTGGTTCGGCTACGAGTTCCTCGCCCGCGTCATCGTCTGCGTGCTCATCGCCCTCTTCCCCATGGTGTCGAACACGCTGTTCGGCCTGCAGTCGGTCGACAAGTCGCAGCGCGAGCTGTTCCGCCTGCAGAAGGCCAACAAGTGGACCGTGCTCACCAAGCTCACCCTCCCCGCCGCCCTCCCGTCGATCTTCGTCGGCATGCGCACCTCGGCGGGCCTGTCGGTCATCGGCGCGATCGTCGGCGACTACTTCTTCCGCCGCGGTGAGCCCGGCATCGGCTCGCTCATCGCCAACTACCAGTCGCGCCTGCAGAGCGCCGAGCTGTTCGCCGCCATCCTCGCGGCGTGCCTGCTCGGAGTGGCGATCTTCGCCCTCTTCGGCTGGATGTCGAAGGTGGCCGTCGGCCGCTGGTACGACAGCACCCTCTGACCCGCACCACTCCTCTCGGATGCCGCGCACGCACCGCGGCGGCATCCGTCGCACCCGAAAACACCGCACCCGAGAGCACCACCCCCGTCACAGAAAGCGAACCAGCATGCAGCGCTCCACCCTCGTCCGCGGCACCGCCGTCACCGGCGCCGTCGCGATCGCCCTCACCCTGACCTCCTGCGCCGGCAGCGCCGCGGAGACCGCCCCCACCGCCGACATGGAGATCGGCTCAGTCGACCTGTCGGCCGACTGCCCCGCCACCATCGTCATCCAGACCGACTGGAACCCCGAAGCCGAGCACGGTCACCTCTACGAGATGATCAAGGACGACTACACCATCGACGCCAACACCAAGGCGGTCACCGGCCCCCTGATGTCGGACGGCGAGTTCACGGGCGTCAACCTCGAGATCCGCGCCGGTGGTCCCGCCATCGGCTTCCAGACCGTCTCGGCGCAGATGTACCAGGACGACGCGATCACCCTCGGCTACATCAGCACCGACGAGGCGATCCAGCTCTCGGACACCACCCCGACCAAGGCCGTCTTCGCCCCGCTCGACATCAGCCCGACGATGGTCATGTGGGACCCGACCACCTACCCCGACGTGAAGTCGGTGGATGACGTCAAGGCCGCCCTCTCGGCCAACGGCGGGGTGTGGCGCTACTTCGACGGCTCGGCGTACATCGAGTACCTCAAGAGCGCCGGGCTTGCCGATGCCTCGATCCTCGACGGCTCGTACGACGGCACCCCGTCGAACTTCGTCGCCGCCGGTGGCAAGGACATGCAGCAGGGCTTCGCCTCGGCCGAGCCCTACGTGTACCAGAACGAGGTCTCCGCGTGGGGCAAGCCCGTCGACTTCGCCCTCATCCACGACGCCGGATGGCAGACCTACCAGTCGTCGGTGTCGGTGAAGGCCGCCGACTTCGAGGAGCTGTCGCCGTGCCTGACGCAGCTCGTGCCCGTGCTGCAGAAGGCCGGCGTCGCGTACTACGCCGACCCGTCGGCAGCCAACGCCCTCATCCTCGACCTCGTCGACCAGTACGCCACCGGTTGGACCTACACCCAGGGCGTCGCCGACTACTCGGTCAAGACGCAGGTCGACCTCGGCCTCGTCGGCAACGGCACGAACTCCACCTACGGCGACTTCGACGACGACCGCTTCGCGGACTTCTTCGACAAGGCGGGCAAGGTGTACACCGACCTCGGCACCCCGCCCGCGGCCGGCTACACCCCGGCCGACCTGTACACGAACGAGTTCGTCGACACCTCGATCTCGTTCTGACGCGAACGGCCGGGTCGGCTGACGCCGACCCGGCCGTTCGGTCCCCACCGGAGCTCGCACGCGCTCCCCGGCCCCCGAACCCTGGTCCCCGAGCCCGTCGAAGAGACCGCAAGCCGCACCACCCCGGCATCCATCCCCACCCGTTCCACCGGAGACACACCCCATGAGCGACACCGCCACCCGCGTCCTCTCCCTCGAGGACGAACTCCTCGACCTGCTCGGCCCCGCGGCCGTCAGCGCCGAACCGCGCGTGCGCGAGCGCGCCAGCGTCGACGGCTCCCCCATGTCGCCGATCATCGCCGCCCAGCTTCCCCTCGGCCTCGCCGATCTCGTCGTCTTCGCCGCGAACGCCGAGCAGATCGCCACGGCCGTGGCCGCGGCATCCCGTCACGGGGTTCCGATCACCGTGCGCGGCAAGGGCACCGGCAACTACGGACAGGGAATCCCGATGCAGGGCGGTCTCGTCATCGACACCACCCGCGCCAAGGCCATCGTCGAGGTCGGCGACGGCTTCATCACCGCCGAGGCCGGCACCCCGATGGTGCTGCTCGAGCAGGCGGCGTGGGCCGCGGGCCAGGCCCTGTGGATGTACCCCTCGACCGCGCAGTCGACGATCGGCGGCTTCCTCTCGGGCGGTTCCGGCGGCACCGGCTCGATCGAGCACGGCTCCAACGACCGCGGCTTCGTCGCCGCCCTCGACGTCGTGCACGCCGACGGCAGCGACGAGATCCACCACTTCGAGGGCGACGAGGCCCAGAAGTACGTGCACAACTACGGCACCGCGGGCGTCATCGTGCGCGCGACGGTGCGGCTCGAGCCGCTCCGCGAGTGGCGGGGCCTATGGGCGAGCTTCCCCAACTTCACCGGAACCCTCTCGGTGGTGCAGACCATCGGCAACCTCGACCCCGCACCGCGCCTGGTGTCGGGCGACGGGCCCGAGATCTCGGCATCCCTCCCCGCCGACGACGCCATCCCCGAGGACCGGTCGAGCCTGCGCGTCATCCTGGACGCCGGCCAGATCGACACCGTCACCGCGATCATCGAGGGCGCGGGGGGCCGCGTCGAGGCCGTGCGCGAGGGGCCGCAGGCGAGCATCCGCCTGTCGATGCTGAGCTACAACCACCCCATCGAGTGGTACCAGAAGAGCCAGCCGCACGAAGTATTCCACCTCGAGGTCGCCGGCGCCCCGCTGGCGGACGACATCGAGGCCGTCGAGGCGGTGTTCCCCGGGAGCAAGCTGCACATCGAGTCGACGAGGGCCTTCCCGATCGGCATGCTCGCCGCACCCTACGTCAGCGAAGAAGACGTGTACCGCGGCATCGCCGAGCTCAACGCGATCGGTGTCGGCGTGCACAACCCGCACCAGTGGAACGTCGACTTCAACGTCGAACAGACCGCCGAGACCGCCGCGCTCACCGACCCGAACGGGCTGCTGAACCCCGGCAAGCTCAACCCCGACTACACCGGCGCCCGCAAGGGAGCGATCATCTCATGACCCGTCTTCTCGCCGAGCTCAGCGGCCCCGCCGCAGCCGAAGCCCTGACCGAGAACTCGATCCTCGTGCTCCCCACGGGCGCGATCGAGCACCACGGTGCGCACCTCCCCCTGGCGACGGATGCCATCGTCGCCGAGGCCTCCGCCACGGCCGCCGTCGCGCGCGCAGCCGCGCAGGGGCTGGACGTCTGGCAGCTGCCGACGCTGTCGATCACGAAGTCCGACGAGCACTCGTGGGCGCCGGGCACGCTGTGGCTGACGCCCGAGACCATGTTGCAGACCGTCGTCGACATCGGCCGGTCGATCCTCACCACCCGCGCGCGGACGCTCGTGTTCCTCAACGGGCACGGCGGCAACGTCGCGCTGCTGAACGTCGCGAACCGGGAACTGCGCCGCCGCTTCGGTCTGCGCACGTTCTTCATGCCCGCCGCCCGCGTCCCCTCGTTCGACGGCACCGACGGTGGCCCGGACGAGCACGGCACCGGCATCCACGCCGGACACGGCGAGACCAGCATGATCATGCACCTGCGGCCCGAGCTCGTCGACGCGTCGAAATTCGAGGCGACCGTGCCCGCGCACATCGGCGACTTCCGCCACATCGGCTTCAACTCCAAGCCCGTGACCTTCGGATGGCTGTCGAACGATTTCGGCCCGACCGGTGTCCTGGGCGACCCGACCGGCGCCAACGCCGCGCACGGCGCGGAGCTGTTCGAGCAGAGCGTGTCGTTCGTCGTCGAGGCGCTCGAGGAGATCAGCCGATTCGACTACACCGCGTGATGCGGGCGAGCGGCGCACAGCTCCTGCAGATCCGGCCCGCCGGCGTGAGGCCGGCGGCACTGCGCCCGTTCTGCAGGAGCTCCGCGCCGTGCGCGCACCCGAGCGCTCCGACGGCTCAGGCCGCGGCGGCAGGAGGCGCGCCGCACAGCTCTTGCAGAACTGCGCGCGCGGCCTCTCACCCCCGCGCGGACCGGGCCGCCTGCCGGAGTTGTGCGGAGGCGCTCGGGCCGCGGTCGGCGCCGGATGCCGTGGACCCGACGGTGCGCGCATGAGCGTAGCCGCCGAGACCGGACAGGGCGTTCGCGCGTACGGACAGGTGCTGCGACTGCCCGGGGCCCGCAGCTTCGTCGCCGCCGGCATCCTCGCGCGCTTCCCTCGGGCGACCCTCTCGCTCGGCATCATCCTGCTCGTGTCGTCGGCCACGGGGAGTTTCGCCTCGGCAGGCATCGTCGTGGCCCCGCTCGTCGGCGGCATGGCCATCGCCGCTCCCCTGTGGTCGTCGCGCATGGACCGGTTCGGCCAGAGCCGCGTCATCCTCGTGTCTCTCGGATGCCTGGTGCTCACGGCATCCGTCCTGCTCGCCCTCGTGTTGTCGGGGGCGCCGTTCTGGACATGGCTCGTCGCCGCGTTCTTCACGGGGGCGGCGACCCCCGACCTCACCTCCGCCGTGCGCGCGCGGTGGACGGTGCTCGCCCCGCCGGCCCAGCGCACCCCGGCGCTCGCGCTGGAGACCATCGGCGATCAGATGGTTTTCATCAGCGGGCCGCCCGCGATCACCGCGGTGGCGGCGGCCCTGGATCCGGCCGTGGCCATGCTCGGCTCGCTCGGGCTCGGGGTGATCGGCGGCGTCTGGCTCGCCTCTCAGCGGGGCACCGAACCCGCCCGCAGCACCCCGCTGCGTCGTCGCGGCATCGTGCTCCCCCCGCTCGGCGTCGTGCCCATCGCCCTGGCCTGCGTGGCCCTGGGCGGCGTGTTCGGTTCGTTCGACGTGAGCCTGGTCGGCTGGGCCGAGGTCGACGGACGCCCCTGGCTCGCGGGTCCCGCCTTCAGCGCCCTGGCCGTGGCCATCGCCACCGGTTCGGTGGTCACCGGCGCTCGCTCGTGGCGACTGTCTCCGGCGGCGCGGTTCATCCTATTCGCCGCGGTCGCGGCGGTCGTCTCGCTCGCCCTGCCCGTCGCCGAGCAGTCCGTCCTCCCGCTGTTCGGGGTGATCCTGCTGCTCGGACTCACGGTGTCGCCGGTCATGGTGTCGGGGATCCTCGTGGCATCCGCCCGCGCGCCCGAAGGGCGGGTGACCGAGACGCTGGCCTATCCCACGGCGGCGATGTCGCTCGGCGTCCCGATCGGCGGAGTGATCGCGGGAGCGACCCTGGATGCCACCGGCCCCGCGGCCGCGCTGACCACCATCGCCGTCTCGCTGGGGCTGGCCGCGATCATCGCCGCGGCGGGTGAGGCGCTGCTGCGCCTGCGGGGGCGGGGCGCGACCGCCTGACCCGACGCCCTGACCCGGCGCTCTGACCCAACGCCCTGGCCGCGCGACAAGACCGACGAGTGTCCACGACACGCCGCGTCGGCCGCGCGCGAGCGGCGTGTTCTGGACAGTCAGCGAGCGAGTGCGGCGCCGAGGTGACGGAGAACCGAGACGTGGCCGTCGTCGGGACGCAGGTCGAGCGTCGCGTGCGGGAGGGCGGCCGCCAGCATCCGCGCGTGAGCGGGAGGGATCACGCGGTCGCGCTCACCCTGGACGAGGAGAACGGATGCCGTGACCTCCGCGAGCTCGAACCCCCAGGGCCGGGTGAACGCGAGGTCGTCGTCGATGAGTCCGTCGGGTCCGAGCTCCTCCGCCGCGCCGGCGTCGGCTCCGAGTGAAGCCCAGTCGTCCTCGAGCGCTGCGTAGTCGGCATCCACGAACTGCGCCGGATCGAACTGATCGGTCTCGGCGAAGCGCCGGCGAGCGGCTTCGCCCTCCACCGCGGCACGCAGACCGCCCGGTGCCTGCATTCCGGCGAACCAGTCGTCGCCGCCGGTGAACGGCGCGGGCGAGGCGAACGTGACCACCGCGCGGACGAGGTCGGGCAT
>NZ_CAUQWC010000151.1:0-8821 GCF_963521695.1 uncultured Microbacterium sp.
TCCCCCGCCCGTGCGGCGTGGCCCGGCATCCTTCAGGGGGAGCACACGGATGCCGAAGACGTCTCGACGTCGAGCAGTCGCCGCGAGCGTGCGGCGGGGCGCGTCGGCAGCGCGCATCCGAGGCGGCCCCGACTCGCTAGGGTGGACTCTGGTTGATTGTGCGGAGCAGACAAGGGTTGCCGCACTCGTATGGCGATTCTCTGGCATGACCTGCCAGACGACGAAAGGTCTTCCGTGACTGTTCACGACCAGGATCCGTATTCGCAGGGGCCGCAGGACAGCGACCCGGAAGAGACCGGGGAGTGGCAGGAATCCCTGCGCCAGCTGGTCCAGGCCAAGGGCCCGGCCCGTGCGCGCGAGATCATGCTGAGCCTTCTCAAGGGCTCGAAGGAACTGCACCTCAACGTGCCGATGGTTCCCACCACCGACTACATCAACACCATCTCGCAGAAGAACGAGCCCGACTTCCCCGGTGACGAGGAGCTCGAGCGGCGCTACCGCAAGTGGATCCGTTGGAACGCCGCGGTCACCGTGCACCGCGCGCAGCGCCCCGGCATCGGTGTCGGCGGCCACATCTCGACCTACGCTTCGTCGGCCGCGCTCTACGAAGTCGGTTTCAACCACTTCTTCCGCGGCCAGGACGACCCCTCGGGCGGCGACCAGATCTTCATCCAGGGCCACGCCTCGCCCGGCGCCTACGCCCGTGCCTACCTCGAGGGTCGCCTCACCGAGGCGCAGCTCGACGGCTTCCGCCAGGAGAAGTCGCAGGCCCCCAACGGCATCCCCTCGTACCCGCACCCCCGCCTCATGCCGGAGTTCTGGCAGTTCCCGACGGTCTCGATGGGCCTCGGGCCGATCAACGCCATCTACCAGGCGATGTCGAACAAGTACCTCGCCAACCGCGGCATCAAAGACGTCGGCGACTCGCAGGTCTGGGCGTACCTCGGCGACGGCGAGATGGACGAGGTCGAGAGCCGTGGTCAGCTGCAGGTCGCGGCCAACGAGGGCCTCGACAACCTGAACTTCATCATCAACTGCAACCTCCAGCGCCTCGACGGTCCCGTGCGCGGTAACGGCAAGATCATCCAGGAGCTCGAGAGCTTCTTCCGCGGTGCCGGCTGGAACGTCATCAAGGTCGTCTGGGGCCGCGAGTGGGACGACCTGCTCGCCCGCGACACCGAGGGCGCGCTGCTCAACCTGATGAACACCACCCCCGACGGCGACTACCAGACGTACAAGGCCGAGAACGGCGCCTACGTCCGCGAGAACTTCTTCGGTCGCGACCCGCGTGCCCTCGAGCTCGTCAAGGACTTCTCCGATGAGCAGGTCTGGGGCCTCAAGCGCGGTGGCCACGACTACCGCAAGGTCTACGCGGCGTTCAAGGCGGCGGCCGAGCACAAAGGCCAGCCGACCGTCATCCTCGCCAAGACGATCAAGGGCTACGGCCTCGGCCCCCACTTCGAGGGTCGCAACGCCACACACCAGATGAAGAAGCTGACGCTCGACGACCTCAAGTCGTTCCGCGACGCGATGGAGATCCCCGTCACCGACGCCCAGCTCGAAGAGAACCCGTACCAGCCGCCGTACTACACCCCCGGCGAGAAGGACGAGACCATCCAGTACATGCTGGAGCGTCGCCGTTCGCTCGGCGGATTCCTGCCCGAGCGCCGCACCACCCACGTCGGTCTCGAGCTCCCCGGGGATGCCGCGTACGCGCTCCCCAAGAAGGGTTCGGGCACGCAGGAGATCGCCACGACGATGGCGTTCGTGCGTCTGCTGAAGGACCTGCTGCGGGTCAAGGACTTCGGTCACCGCATCGTGCCGATCATCCCCGACGAGGCGCGCACGTTCGGTATGGACGCGTACTTCCCGACGGCGAAGATCTACAACCCCAAGGGCCAGCACTACACCTCGGTCGACCGTGAGCTGCTGCTGGCGTACAAAGAGAGCCCGCAGGGGCAGATCATCCACGTCGGCATCAACGAGGCCGGTGCCCTGGCCGCGTTCACGGCGGCGGGTACGTCGTACTCCACGCACGGCGAGCCGCTCATCCCGGTCTACGTCTTCTACTCGATGTTCGGCTTCCAGCGCACCGGTGACGCCCAGTGGGCCGCGGGCGACCAGATGGCGCGCGGTTTCATCATCGGCGCCACCGCCGGTCGCACGACGCTGACGGGTGAGGGTCTGCAGCACGCCGACGGCCACTCGCAGCTGCTGGCATCCACGAACCCCGCGACCGTGTCGTACGACCCGGCCTACGGCTACGAGATCTCGCACATCGTGCGTTCGGGTATCGAGCGCATGTACGGCGGCAACCACCCCGACCCCAACGTCATGTACTACATGACGGTCTACAACGAGCCGTACGTGCAGCCGGCCGAGCCCGAGGGGGTCGACGTCGACGGCATCGTCCGTGGCATCCACCACATCTCCTCGGGTGAGGGCGACGGTCCCCGCACGCAGCTGCTCGCCTCGGGCGTGGGCGTGCCGTGGGCGTTCGAGGCCCAGCGTCTGCTCAAGGACGACTGGGGCGTCGTCGCCGACGTGTGGTCGGTCACCTCGTGGACCGAGCTGCGCCGCGACGGTCTCGCCGCGGACGAGCACAACTTCCTGCACCCCGATGAGGAGCGCCGCACGCCCTACCTCGCCGACAAGCTCAAAGAGGCCGAGGGCCCGGTCGTCGCGGTCAGCGACTGGATGCACGCCGTCCAGGATCAGATCCGCCAGTGGGTGCCGCAGAACTACTGGACGCTCGGTGCCGACGGCTTCGGCTTCTCCGACACCCGTGCCGCGGCTCGTCGCTTCTTCAAGATCGACGGCCCCTCGCTCGCCGTCCGCGCCCTGCAGGCGCTGGCCGAAGAGGGCAAGATCGACCGCGCCGTGGTCGGACAGGCCATCGAGAAGTACCGCCTGCACGACGTCAACGCCGGCACCAGCGGCAACGCGGGTGGCGAGGCCTGATCCACGTGACGGACTCCACCGTCGGACCCGGTTCCCCCTCTTCGGGCGGGGCCGGGTCCGACCGGTCTTCGGGAGGGGACGCGCGCGCTGAGGCGGCCGTCGAGAAGGCCGAAACCCTCGCGTGGCTGCGGCGCATCTCGGGCGATCTCGCCACCGCCACGATCCAGCGCCTCGAAGAGACGCTCCCCTGGTACGCCGAGATGCCGCCGGCTCGGCGTTCCGCCGTCGGGCTGGTGGCACAGGCCGGCATCACCTCGTTCCTGCAGTGGTTCGAGGAGCCGGCATCCACTCCCGCGATCGCGGCCGACATCTTCGCCGCCGCCCCCCGCGAGCTGCTGCGCAGCGTCAGCCTGACGCAGACGCTGCAGCTCGTGCGCGTCACCGTCGAGGTGATGGAGGAGCGGGTCGCCGGCCGCAGCGAGAAGGTGCGCGAGGCGATGCTGTCGTACTCGCGCGAAGTGGCGTTCGCCGCCGCCGACGTCTACGCACGCGCGGCCGAGGCGCGGGGCCTCTGGGACGCGCGCCTCGAAGCCCTCGTCGTCGACTCGATCCTCACCGGCGAGGCCGACGACGAACTCCCCAGCCGCATCGCCGCTCTCGGGTGGCACGGCCACGGCGAGGTGTCGGTGCTCGTGGGCACGACTCCCCCGCAGCTCGATGTCGATCAGGTGCGCCGTACCGCGCGCAAGCTCGGCGTCGACGTGCTCATCGGAGTGCAGGGCCTGCGTCTGGTGCTCGTGCTCGGCCGCGCCGACCTGCCCGCCCGCGGTGGCGCCGAGATCACCGAGCTGCCGTTCACCGACATCGCGAAGCGGCTCGAGCCCAGCTTCGGGACGGGTCACCTCGTGCTCGGACCGGCTGTTCCCGCCCTCGTCGACGCGGGACAGAGCGCTCGCGCCGCGCTCGCGGGTTTCGCTGTCGCCCGGGCGTGGAGGCACGCGCCGCGACCCGTCGAGGCCGACGACCTGCTCCCCGAGCGCGCCCTGGCGGGTGACGCGGTGGCGAAGCAGACCCTCGTCGACCGCGTGTACCGCCCGCTGCACGCGCACAGCGCCGATCTCGTCGCGACGCTGTGGAGCTACCTCGACAACGGCCGGTCGTTGGAGGCCACGGCCCGCGAGCTGTACGTGCATCCCAACACCGTGCGCTACCGCCTCAAGCGCGTCTCCGAAGTCATCGGATGGGATGCCACGGGACCGCGCGAGGCGCTCATCCTGCAGACGGCGCTGATCCTCGGATCGATCGGCACCGACGCCACGCGGCGTCGCGGAACCGGCAAACGGCGGCCGTCGCAACCGCGGTGATGCACGGCACGCACAAAGACACGCCGCATATCTGTGTCGATATCTCCAGAAGCGGTCGCCCGATCCCTGTCAGGATGGAATCGTGATCATCGCCGTCTTCCCGGGACAGGGTTCGCAGACCCCCGGATTCCTCACCCCGTGGCTCGAACTCGACGGAGTACGTGAGCGCCTCGAGGCTTTCTCCGAGCAGTCGGGCGTCGACCTGATCGCCGCGGGCACCGAGTGGGACGCCGACCAGATCCGCGACACGGCCGTCGCGCAGCCGCTCATCGTGGCGGCGAGCCTCGTATCGTGGGCCGCCTTCACCGAGAGCGCCGGTACGCCCGTCGCCGGGGTCGCGGGTCACTCGGTCGGCGAGATCGCCGCGCTGGCGGCATCCGGTGTGCTCCGTGACGCCGATGCCCTGCGCCTCGTGGGCCTGCGCGGTCGCGCCATGGCCGACGCAGCCGCCGCGGTCGAGACCGGCATGAGCGCGGTCGTCGGCGGAGATGAGACGGCCGTGCTCGAGCGGCTCGAGACCCTCGGCCTGACCCCCGCCAACTACAACGGCGGCGGCCAGATCGTCGCGGCGGGTGAGAAGCCCGCCCTCGCCGAGCTCGCAGGAGAGGCACCGCGCGGCGCGCGCGTCATCCCTCTGCAGGTGGCCGGCGCCTTCCACACCCGCTTCATGGAGCCCGCGGTCGAGGCGCTTCGCACCGCAGCGGCCGATGTCCCGGTGTCAGACCCGGCGACGACGCTGTGGACGAACTCCGACGGCTCCGTCGTCACCGAGGGCCGACGCGCGCTGGACCTGGTGGTCGCGCAGGTCGCCTCCCCCGTGCGATGGGACCGCTGCATGGCATCTTTCGCCGAACACGGCGTGACCGGCATCATCGAACTCTCGCCCGCGGGAGCGCTGACCGGGCTCGCCAAGCGCGCCCTGCGCGGCACGCCCACCGTGGCGGTCAAGACCCCCGACGACCTCGACGCGGCCGTCTCACTCTTGAAGGAAGACCAGGCATGAGCACCCCCACCCTCCGTCAGCTGCAGGGCCCCGCCCACACGCGCATCTACGCGTACGGCGCCGCTCGAGGCGAGAACTTCGTGCCCAACGACGACCTCGTCGGCCCCATCGACTCCAGCGACGAGTGGATCCGCCAGCGCACCGGCATCGTGACCCGCGTGCGGGCGAATAAGGACACGGATGCCATCGACCTGGCCACCGAGGCCGCGCGGGAGGCCGTCGAGAAGTCGGGTGTCGCACCCGCCGACATCGACGCCGTGATCGTGGCGACCATCAGCAACCCCAAGCAGACGCCGTCGGCCTCGGCCATCGTCGCCGACCGAATCGGTGCGAACCCCGCGGCCGCCTACGACGTCAACGCCGCCTGCGCCGGGTTCGCCTACGGCGTCGGCCAGGCCGACGCGCTGGTGCGCGCGGGCCTGGCGAAGCACGTCGTCGTGGTGGGCGCCGAGAAGCTCAGCGACATCGTCGACCCCACCGATCGCAGCATCTCGTTCCTGCTCGGCGACGGTGCGGGCGCCGTCGTCATCGGTCCCAGCGACACCCCCGGCATCGGCCCCACCGTCTGGGGATCCGACGGATCGAAGTCGGATGCCGTGGGCATGAACGCCACGCTCACCGACTTCCGCGACGGCACCGCCGCGTGGCCCACCCTGCGCCAGGAGGGGCCCACGGTGTTCCGCTGGGCCGTCTGGGAGATGGTAAAGGTCGCCCGACAGGCGATCGAGGCCGCGGGCATCGAGCCCGCCGACCTCGCCGCTTTCGTGCCCCACCAGGCGAACATGCGCATCATCGACGAGTTCGCCAAGCAGCTCGGCCTGCCCGAGACCGTCGTCATCGGCCGTGACATCGAGACCACGGGCAACACCTCGGCGGCATCCATTCCGCTCGCCACCCACCGCCTGCTCGAGGAACACCCCGAGCTCAGCGGCGGACTCGCGCTGCAGATCGGCTTCGGCGCCGGACTCGTGTTCGGCGCGCAGGTCGTCGTCCTCCCCTGACGCACGGCCGTCGAACCCTAAACTGATCCAGGCTCGTTCGGGCCCACCCCAAGAAAAACAGGAGACATCATGGCATTCACCAACGACGAGGTTCTCGCCGGCCTTGCCGAGCTCATCACCGACGAGACCGGCATCTCGGCCGACGAGGTCGCCATGGAGAAGTCGTTCACCGACGACCTCGACATCGACTCGATCTCGATGATGACGATCGTCGTCAACGCCGAGGAGAAGTTCGGCGTCACCATTCCCGACGACGAGGTCAAGAACCTCAAGACCGTCGGCGACGCCGTGACCTTCATCACGTCGAACCAGTCCTGACACCTCCCGGTGGGGGCTCCGGCCCCCACCGGTCACGACCCGTCGGCCGCACCAAGGATTCTTCGCTCATGAGCACACCCCGCATCGTCGTCACCGGTATCGGTGCCACCTCGCCCATCGGCGGCACCGCCCCCGAGAGCTGGTCGGCGCTGCTCGCCGGCACCTCCGGCGCGCGCACCCTCGAGCACGAGTGGGTCGAGAAGTACAACCTGCCCGTCACCTTCGCCGCGGAGGCGCTGGTGCGTCCCGAGACCGTGCTCGAGCGTCCCATCGCCAAGCGGCTCGACCCGTCGTCTCAGCTCGCGATCGTCGCGGCCAAAGAGGCGTGGGAAGACGCCGGCGCTCCCGACATCGACCCCGACCGCCTGGGTGTCGACTTCGCAACCGGCATCGGAGGCGTCTGGACATTGCTCGACGCCTGGGACACCCTGCGCGAGAAGGGTCCGCGCCGCGTCATGCCGATGACCGTGCCGATGCTCATGCCCAACGCCGCGGCGGGCAACCTGTCGCTGCACTTCAACGCCCGTGCGTTCGCCCGCACGGTGGCCTCGGCGTGCGCGTCGAGCACCGAGTCGATCGTCAACGCCGTGCAGCACATCCGCGACGGCCTCGCCGACGTCGTGATCGCCGGCGGTACCGAGTCGGCGATCCACCCGATCACGATCGCGTCCTTCTCCTCGATGCAGGCGCTGTCGAAGCGCAACGACTCGCCTGAGACGGCCTCGCGCCCCGCCAGCGTCGACCGCGACGGCTTCGTCATGGGCGAGGGCGCCGGCGTGCTGATCCTCGAGACCGAGGAGCACGCCAAGGCCCGCGGCGCGAAGATCTACGCGTCGATCGTCGGAGGCGGCGTCACCGCCGATTCGTACCACATCACCGCCAACGACCCCGAGGGCACGGGTGCGGCCCGCGCCGTGCGCCTGGCGCTTGACATGGCCGGGGCATCGGCCGACGATGTCACGCACATCAACGCGCACGCCACGTCGACCCCCGTCGGCGACCCGAACGAGTACCGGGCGCTCCACACGGTGTTCGGCGACCGGATCGACGAGATCCCCGTGTCGGCCACGAAGGCCTCGACCGGGCACCTGCTCGGCGGCACCGGTGCGCTGGAGGCGATCTTCACGGTGCTGGCCCTGCAGGATCGCGTCGCGCCGCCCACGATCAACCTCACCGAGCAGGACCCCGAAGTCCCGTTCGCGCTGTCGGGTTCGCCCGTCGAGCTCGGCGCCGGCGACCAGCTCGCCATCAGCAACTCGTTCGGCTTCGGCGGCCACAACGCCGTCGTCGCGATCGCTTCGGTCTGACGGCTGCTGCGGCGGTCCCGAGTCTCCGCGACCCTCGGCGGCGCGCCCGCGGGCTCCCGAGTGTCCACGACACCCGGACCGAGTTCCGCGGCGTGCGACTCTCGTGGACACTCGACGGGCTGACACGGGCCCCACTGGCGGCGGCCTGCGTCGCTGTGCGCAGATGAGAACGCCCCCGGGCATCCTCCGACGAAGGTCGAGGTGTCCGGGGGCGTTCGTCGTGCCGGGCCGGGGATACGCGGTCTCGGTGCCAGGTGTATTCACCGACCTCCGGTAGTGGCGCCTCCCCGCCGACGCTCTGTGGCGGCGCTCAGCCCACCTTGTGCAGCCAGACGATCTGCTGATCGTCGCCCGCGTGGCGGAAGGGCTCCAGCTCTTCATCCCACGACGAACCGAGGGCGATGTCGAGCTCGCGCTGCAGCTCGAGCAGGTCACCGGCGGCGACCTCCATCGCGTAGCGCACGCGATCCTCGCCGATGACGACGTTGCCCGCCGCGTCGGTCTGGGCGTAGTGGATGCCGAGACCCGGCGTGTGCATCCAGCGTCCGCCGTCGCTGCGGGGAGTGGGATCCTCGCTCACTTCGAAGCGCAGATGCTCCCAGCCGCGAATGGCGCTCGCGAGAGCCGCACCGGAACCCACCGGGCCCTCCCAGTAGAACTCCGCGCGGCGGCTCCCCACGAGCACGGGCTGGTCGGCCCAGTCGAAGTTGACGGCTCGGCCGAGGGCGCGTCCTACCGCCCACTCGAGGTGGGGGCACAACGCGCGGGGCGCGGAGTGGATCAGGATCACTCCGCGCGAAGACGTGATCGCCATGGTCTCTCCTTCGTCAGGTACGTCTTCCCCTACGACCTGGGATGGAGTGTGGCGACTGTTCGGTTGTCCGGCCATTATCGCCCGCGCATAACGAAATCACAACACTGTGATTC
>NZ_CAUQWC010000152.1:0-8793 GCF_963521695.1 uncultured Microbacterium sp.
CCGTCACGGCATCCACCCGCTAGACTCGACCACGAACCACAGCAACCTTTAACCCCGTCCCGTGAGGCGGAGAAGGGAGCGGCGGATGAACACGCGCACCGTCATGCACGATGCCGACATCGCCCGCGCTTTGACGCGAATCTCGCACGAGATCCTGGAGTCGAACAAGGGTCCGGAAGGACTCATCCTCCTCGGCATCCCGACCCGCGGCGTCACGCTCGCGAACCGGATCGGCCCGCTGGTCGGCGAGTTCGGCGGCACGTCCGTCCCGGTCGGCGCGCTCGACGTGACCATGTACCGCGACGATCTGCACCGCAACCCGACCCGTGCACCTCGGCGCACCGAGATCCCCGCCGGCGGCATCGACGGCAGGACCGTCGTGCTGGTCGACGACGTGCTGTTCTCGGGCCGGAGCATCCGCGCCGCCCTCGACGCCCTGCAGGACATCGGGCGTCCCGCGGCGGTGCGCCTCGCGACCCTGATCGACCGCGGCCACCGTGAGCTGCCGATCCGCCCCGACTTCGTGGGCAAGAACCTCCCCAGCGCCCGCGACGAGCGTGTCAACGTGCGCCTCGCCGAGGTCGACGGCGTCGAAGAGGTGACGATCGAGTCATGAGGCACCTCCTCGACACCCAGCACCTCTCGCGCGCCGATGCGCTCGAGATCCTCGACGTCGCCGAAGACATGGCCGACACGCAGCGCCGTGAGATCAAGAAGCTGCCGACGCTGCGCGGCAAGACGGTCGTCAACCTCTTCTTCGAAGACAGCACGCGCACGCGCATCTCGTTCGAGGCCGCCGCCAAGCGCCTGAGCGCCGACGTCATCAACTTCTCGGCCAAGGGCTCCAGCGTCAGCAAGGGCGAATCGCTGCAGGACACCGCGCAAACCCTCCAGGCGATGGGGGCGGATGCCGTGGTCATCCGCCACGGCGCATCCGGTGCCCCGCGAACCCTCGCCACCAGCGGCTGGATCAGCGCGGGCGTGGTCAACGCGGGCGACGGCACGCACGAGCACCCCACGCAGGCGCTGCTCGACGCGTTCACCATCCGAAAGCGCCTGTTCGGCGACGACAGCCGCGGACGCGACCTCGGGGGCATCCGGGTCACGATCGTCGGTGACGTGCTGCACTCCCGCGTCGCGCGGTCGAACGTGTGGCTCTTGCACACCCTCGGCGCCCGCGTGACGCTCGTGGCGCCGCCGACCCTGGTTCCGCAGGACGTCAGCGGCTGGCCCGTCGAGATCGATTACGACCTCGACCACGCGATCGCCGCGGGCCCCGACGCGCTGATGATGCTCCGCATCCAGCTCGAACGCATGTCTGCCGCGTATTTCCCGACTGAACGGGAGTATTCGCGTCGCTACGGCCTCGATGCGCGACGGCTGGAGACCCTCGCGACCGATAGCATCGTGTTGCACCCCGGTCCCATGAACCGGGGTCTGGAGATCTCCGCCGAAGCCGCCGATTCGCCTCGCTCGACGGTGCTCGAGCAGGTCACGAACGGCGTCTCCGTGCGGATGGCCGTGCTGTACCTGCTGTTGGCGGGCGAGCGGCCCGACACCGAGAGAGAGGGCCTCCGATGAGCCACGCCACCCCCCAGACCCTCCTGGTGCGCGGTGCGCGCGTCGAGGGTCAGGATGCCACCGACTTCCTCGTCCGCGACGGCGTCATCGCCGAGACGGGCACCGGGCTGTCGCACGCCGGCGCCACGGTCGTCGACGCCGACGGACTGATCGCCCTTCCCGGCCTCGTCGATCTGCACGTGCACCTGCGCGAGCCCGGGTTCGAGGCATCCGAGACCGTCCTCACCGGCTCCCGCGCCGCCGCCGCGGGCGGGTTCACCACCGTCTTCGCGATGCCCAACACCTCGCCCACCGCCGACACGGCCGGCGTCGTCGAGCAGGAGCTGGCCCTCGGCGAGGCAGCCGGCTACGTGCACGTGCAGCCCATCGGTGCGGTCACGGTGGGGCAGAAGGGCGAACGTCTCGCCGAGCTCGGCGCGATGGCCGACTCCCGCGCGCGCGTGCGCGTGTTCAGCGACGACGGCTTCTGCGTGTTCGACCCGCTGATCATGCGCCGGGCGCTCGAGTACGTGAAGGCCTTCGACGGTGTCGTCGCCCAGCACGCGCAGGATCCGCGGCTCACCGAAGGCGCGCAGATGAACGAGGGTGCGGTCTCGGCCGAGCTCGGACTCACCGGCTGGCCGGCGGTCGCCGAGGAGTCGATCATCGCCCGCGACGTGCTGCTGGCCGAGCACGTGGGCTCGCGCCTGCACGTCTGCCACCTGAGTACTGCCGGCTCGGTCGACATCATCCGCTGGGCCAAGAAGCGCGGCGTGAACGTGACCGCCGAAGTGACCCCGCACCACCTGCTGCTGACCGACGAGCTCGTGCGCGACTACGACGCCCGGTACAAGGTCAACCCGCCGCTGCGCCGCGAAGAAGACGTGATGGCCGTGCGCGAAGGCCTCGCCGACGGAACGATCGACATCGTCGCCACCGACCACGCCCCGCACCCCGCCGAGGCGAAGGCCTGCGAGTGGGCCGCGGCGGCCAACGGCATGGTGGGCCTCGAGAGCGCTCTGCGGGTCGTGCAGCAGGCGATGGTCGACACGGGCCTCCTCGACTGGGGAGACGTCGCCCGTGTGCTGTCGAAGGCCCCCGCACGCATCGGTCGCCTCGACGGCCACGGCACCCCCGTGGCCACGGGTCACCCGGCCAGCTTCACGCTGTACGACCCGCGCCCCTCGCGCACCTTCGCGATCACCGACCTCCGCGGACGCAGCAAGAACTCTCCGTACCTCGGCCGGGAGCTGCCCGGAGAGGTGCGCTGGACCGTGCGCGCCGGCATCCCCACCGTCGCCGACGGAGCCCTGCTCGACGCACCGGGGGCCCTCGCATGACGCGTGAGGGCGCCCTGCTCGTGATGGCCGCGGTAGCCGTGATCGCTCTGGCACTCCTCGCGTGGGCGTGGGTGCGACGAACGCGGCGCGATGCGCGCTACACCGCCCCGGTGGGGGAGCTGCCCGACGACGCCGTCGAGACCGCGGTGTTCCCCGGTCTCTACGTCGCCACGACCCGACATGACGAGCCGCTCGAGCGACTCGCGATCAAGGGCCTCGGCTTCCGCTCCCGCGTCGACGTCACCGTCACCACGGCCGGCGTCGCCCTCGACCTTCCGGGCCAGCCCCGCATCGCGCTCACCCGCGACCGGCTGGTGGATGCCGCTCAAGCCACCGTCGCCATCGACCGCGTGGTCGAGGCGGGCGGCCTGACGCGCGTCAGCTGGCGCATCGACGACGACACCGTCGTCGACACCTACCTCCGACCTCAGGATGCCTCGGCCAAAGCGCTGGCCGACGCCATCCGTCCCCTCATCACCACGACAGGAAGCGACGCATGACCGCCCTGATCCCTTCCTCGCGGATCTCGCGAGACCCCGCCGTCCTCGTCCTCGAAGACGGCACCCGCTATGCCGGCCGCGCGTACGGTGCGCGCGGCGAGACCCTCGGCGAGGTCGTCTTCGCCACCGGCATGACCGGCTACCAGGAGACGATCACCGACCCCTCGTACGCCGGCCAGATCGTCTTGCAGACGGCCCCTCACATCGGCAACACCGGTGTGAACGACGAAGACCCCGAATCCCGCCGCATCTGGGTCGCCGGTTACGTCGTGCGCGACCCTTCGCGCATGGTGTCGAACTGGCGCGCGAACCGCTCGCTCGACGACGCTCTCGTCGACGACGGCATCGTCGGCATCTCCGGCATCGACACCCGCGCGGTCACCCGCCGCATCCGCTCCTCGGGCAGCATGCGCGGCGGCGTCTTCTCGGGCGAAGCCGCGAGCCTCGATGCCGACGAGCAGCTGCGCCGCGTCCGCGAGGCCCCGGGAATGGCCGGCCGCAACCTGAGCGCCGAGGTCTCGGTCACCGAGGTCGAGGTCACCCCCGCCACCGCGGAGCGCATCGGCAACCTCGCCGTGCTCGATCTGGGCGTCAAGACCTCGACGATCGACAACCTGGCCGCGCGCGGATTCGACGTGCACGTCTTCCCGCAGTCCGCGACGATCGACGAGATCCGCGCCATCGAGCCGGTCGCGGCGTTCTACTCCAACGGCCCCGGTGACCCCGCGGCATCCGATCAGCATGTCGAACTTCTGCGCGCCGTTCTCGGTGACGGCCTGCCGTTCTTCGGCATCTGCTTCGGCAACCAGCTCCTGGGCCGCGCTCTCGGCTTCGGCACGTACAAGCTGCCGTTCGGCCACCGCGGCATCAACCAGCCCGTGCTCGACAAGACCACCGGCCGCGTCGAGATCACCTCGCAGAACCACGGCTTCGCCGTCGACGCACCGCTGGATGAGATCGTCGACAGCCCCGCCGGTTTCGGCCGCGTCGAGGTGAGCCACATCGGCCTCAACGACAACGTCGTCGAGGGTCTTCGCGCCCTCGACATCCCCGCGTTCAGCGTGCAGTACCACCCCGAGGCGGCCTCGGGACCGCACGACGCCAACTACCTGTTCGACCGCTTCCGCGAGATGGTTCTCGCGACGATGTCCCTTCGACAGGCTCAGGGACCGGCCTCCGCGGCTCAGGTCCCGAACGACGCTCAGGATTCGACCAAGGAAGACAACAATGCCTAAGCGCGACGACATCAACTCCGTCCTCGTCATCGGCTCCGGGCCGATCGTCATCGGTCAGGCCTGCGAGTTCGACTACTCCGGCACCCAGGCGTGCCGCGTGCTGCGCGAAGAGGGGGTGCGCGTCATCCTCGTCAACTCCAACCCGGCGACGATCATGACCGACCCCGACTTCGCCGACGCGACCTACATCGAGCCGATCACCTGGCAGGTCATCGAGACGATCATCGCCAAAGAGAAGCCGGATGCCATCCTCCCCACCCTCGGCGGCCAGACGGCACTGAACGCGGCGATCCAGCTTCACAAGCACGGCATCCTCGAGAAGTACGACGTCGAGCTCATCGGCGCCGACTTCGAGGCGATCAACAAGGGCGAGGACCGCCAGATCTTCAAGGAGCTCGTGCTGGAGGCGGGCGCCGATGTCGCGGCATCCGTCATCTGCCACTCGATGGACGAGTTGATCGCCGGCGCCGAGAAGCTGGGATACCCGCTCGTGGTGCGCCCGAGCTTCACCATGGGCGGCCTCGGCTCGGGCTTCGCCTACGACGAGAACGACCTCCGTCGCATCGGCGGCGCGGGCCTGCACGACTCGCCCACCAACGAGGTGCTGCTCGAGGAGTCGATCCTCGGGTGGAAAGAATACGAGCTCGAGCTCATGCGCGACACCGCCGACAACACGGTCGTCGTCTGCTCGATCGAGAACGTCGACCCGGTCGGCGTGCACACGGGCGACTCGATCACGGTCGCGCCCGCACTGACCCTGACCGACCGCGAGTACCAGAAGCTCCGCGACATCGGCATCGACATCATCCGCGCGGTCGGCGTCGATACCGGGGGCTGCAACATCCAGTTCGCCGTCGACCCCTCCAACGGGCGCATCATCGTCATCGAGATGAACCCGCGCGTCTCGCGCTCCTCGGCGCTGGCATCGAAGGCCACGGGCTTCCCGATCGCCAAGATCGCCGCGAAGCTCGCGATCGGCTACCGGCTCGATGAGATCCCCAACGACATCACCAAGGTCACCCCGGCGAGCTTCGAGCCGACGCTCGACTACGTCGTGGTCAAGGTGCCGCGGTTCAACTTCGAGAAGTTCCCCGCCGCCGACACCACCCTCACGACCACCATGAAGTCGGTCGGCGAGGCCATGGCGATCGGCCGCAACTACACCACCGCCCTGCAGAAGGCGTTGCGCTCGCTCGAGAAGCGGGGCTCGAGCTTCCACTGGGGCGAGGAGACCCGCTCGGCCGAGGAGCTGCTCAAGATCGTCAAGACCCCGACCGACGGTCGCATCGTCGTTCTGCAGCAGGCGCTGCGCCTCGGCGCCACCGCCGAGCAGGCGTTCGAGGCCACCGCGATCGACCCGTGGTTCATCGACCAGATCGTGCTCATCAACGAGGTCGCCGGCTTCATCGCACAGGCCGAGACCCTTGACGCCGACACCCTCCGTCTCGCGAAGGACCACGGCTTCAGCGACGTGCAGATCGCCCAGATCCGCGGTCTCGACGAAGCCGAGGTACGGGAAACCCGCTACGCGCTCGACGTGCGGCCGGTCTACAAGACCGTCGACACCTGTGCGGGGGAGTTCCCGGCCCTCACGCCCTACCACTACTCCAGCTACGACGCCGAGACGGAGGTCACCCCCTCCGACCGCACGAAGGTCGTCATCATCGGCTCGGGCCCCAACCGCATCGGCCAGGGCGTCGAGTTCGACTACTCGTGCGTGCACGCCTCCTTCGCGCTGTCGGATGCCGGGTACGAGACCGTCATGGTCAACTGCAACCCCGAGACTGTGTCCACCGACTACGACACCTCCGACCGCCTGTACTTCGAGCCGCTGACGTTGGAAGACGTGCTCGAGGTGCTGCACGCCGAGGCGCAGTCGGGCACCATCCTCGGCGTCGTCTGCCAGCTCGGCGGTCAGACGCCCCTCGGCCTGGCCAAGGGCATCGAGGCCGCCGGCTACACGATCCTCGGCACCAGCCCCGAGGCGATCGATCTCGCCGAGGAGCGCGAGCTGTTCTCGCGTCTGCTCGACGAGGCGGGTCTCGTGGCCCCCCGCAGCGGCACCGCGATCGGCGTCGACGGCGCCGTGGCGATCGCCGAGGAGATCGGCTACCCCGTGCTCGTGCGCCCGAGCTTCGTGCTCGGCGGCCGTGGCATGGAGATCGTTTATTCGACCGACGCCCTGCGTGACTACTTCGTGCGCGTCGCCGACCAGGCGATCATCGGACCCGGCCTCCCGCTGCTGGTCGACCGCTTCCTCGACGACGCGATCGAGCTCGACGTCGACGCCCTGTACGACGGCACCGACCTGTACATCGGCGGCGTCATGGAGCACCTCGAAGAAGCCGGCATCCACTCCGGTGACTCGTCCTGCACCCTGCCGCCCGTCTCGCTCGGCCGCACCGAGGTCGATCGCGTGCGCGAGGCGACCCTGGCCATCGCGAAGGGCGTCGGTGTGCGCGGCCTGCTCAACGTGCAGTTCGCGATCTCGGCCGGCGTGCTTTACGTCATCGAGGCGAACCCGCGCGCCAGCCGCACGGTGCCGTTCGTGTCGAAGGCCCTCGGCATCCCGCTCGCCAAGGCCGCCAGCCGCATCATGGCCGGCAACACCGTCGCCGAGCTCATCGCCGAGGGGCTGCTGCCCGAGAAGGACGGCTCGCGCGTGCCGCTCGATGCCCCCGTCGCCGTCAAAGAGGCGGTGCTGCCGTTCAAGCGCTTCCGCACCGCCGACGGTCACACCGTCGACAGTGTGCTCGGACCCGAGATGCGCTCGACCGGTGAGGTCATGGGCATCGACCGCGACTTCCCGACCGCGTTCGCGAAGTCGCAAGAGGCCGCGTACGGCGGGATGCCGACCTCCGGCACCGTGTTCATCTCGGTCGCCGATGCCGACAAGCGCGCCGTGATCCTGCCCGCCCACCGCCTGCAGGAGCTCGGCTTCTCGCTCCTGGCCACCGAGGGCACGGCCGAGATCCTCGCCCGTAACGGCATCAAGGTGCAGGTCGTCGAGAAGTACTCCGCGACCCAGGGCTCCGGCCAGCAGAACGTCGTCGACCTCATCAACGCGGGGGAGATCGACATGATCGTCAACACCCCCAGCGGCGGATCGGCGCGCGCCGACGGCTACGAGATCCGCGCGGCGGCCGTCGCCGCCGACAAGGCCCTGTTCACCACGATGGGCGGTCTCGGTGCCGCGGTGAGCGCTCTGGGTGCGATGAAGGACGGCTTCGAGGTTCGCAGCCTTCAGGAGTACGCGGTGGATCGCGCGGGCCGTCTGTGAGCGAGCCGTTCGGACAGCGGCTCAGCGCCGCCCTCGACGCACACGGTCCGCTGTGCGTCGGCATCGACCCCCACGCCGCACTCCTGTCGGCGTGGGGGCTGGACGCCACGGCTGAGGGCGTGCGCGCGTTCGGCCTGCGCGTGGTCGAGGCGGCGTCCGGTCGCGTGGGTGTCGTGAAGCCGCAGGTGGCGTTCTACGAGCGATACGGCTCGAGGGGTTTCGCTGCGCTCGAGGACGTCATGGCCGCCGCGCGCGCCGCGGGGCTGCTCGTCATCGCCGACGCCAAGCGCGGTGACATCGGCACGACCATGGAGGGCTACGCCCACGCCTGGCTCGAGCCCGGCGCGCCCCTCGAGGCGGATGCCGTCACCCTGACCCCGTACCTCGGCGCGGATTCGCTGCGCGACACGCTCTCGCTGGCCCTGCGTCACCGCAAGGGTGCGTTCGTACTCGCCGCGACGAGCAACCCCGAGGCGCGGGCGCTGCAGAGCGCGATCGTCGACGATGCCCTCGCCATCGGCGATCACGAGCACGTCGCGGCGCGCGTAGCCCACGACGTGAACGAGGCGAACATCGGCGCACCTGGTGCGTTCGGCTCGATCGGCGTCGTGGTCGGCGCCACCGTCGACCGAGCCGCGTTCGGTCTCGGCGATGTGGCCCTCGCCGGGATGCCGATCCTCGCGCCCGGCTTCGGCGCGCAGGGCGCCGAGCCCGCCGACATCGGACGCCTCTTCGGGTACATCGCCAAAGCCGTCGTGGCCAACGAGAGTCGGAGCATCCTCGCGGTCGGACCCGACCGTCTCGCCGCCCGCATCGACGAGCGTGCCGCGCTCTACCGGGAGACCCTGCATGGTTGACACCCGTCGCCCACCCGAGGT
>NZ_CAUQWC010000153.1:0-8741 GCF_963521695.1 uncultured Microbacterium sp.
CCCCCGCGGCATCGGCGCCGTTGCCCGCCGGTCGGCGGGCCCGCAGCTCGCGCGGCGGCATGCCGAACACCTCGCCGATCGTCTCGGTGAACTGCCGGATGCTCGAGAAACCGGCGGAGAAGGCGATGTCGGCCGACGACATATCGGTGCCCACGAGCAGGGCGCGCGCGGTGTGAGCCCGGTGGGCACGGGCGAGGGCCAAGGGCCCGGCGCCCAGCTCGGTTGCGAGCAGGCGCGTGAGGTGACGGGAGGAATAGCCGAGTCGTCGCGCGAGACCGGGCACGCCCTCGCGATCGACCACGCCGTCGGCGATGAGACGCATCGCCCGCGCCACCACGTCTCCCCGCACGTCCCACAGGGGTGAGCCGGGTGCGGCCTCGGGAAGGCATCTCTTGCAGGCGCGGTAGCCGGCCTCGTGCGCGGCGGCGGAGGTGGCGAAGAACGTGACGTTCTCTTCTTTGGGCGTGCGGGCGGGGCAACTGGGACGGCAATAGATGCGCGTGGAGCGCACCGCCGTGACGAACTGCCCGTCGAAGCGGCGATCGCGCGACTGGATGGCGCGATAGCGCTCGGGGAAGCCCGGTGCGTCGACGGTGGTGGGGGTCATGGCCTCCACTCTGCCACCGACCCCCGACATCGATCGGCGGAAATCGGACATGGCCGTTCCGGCGAGATCACGCCGGCGCACGGTGAGGGGCCCCGACCGGCGGCCGCCACGGGAGGAGATTCAGCGATCGGAGGATCGCCCCGCGCCCCGGCATCCTCCCTCGGCCCGATCCCCTCCTCTCCCCCACGCGTCCCCGCCTCCGCGCGCCACACACGGCGGCGCACCAACGCCCCATACCCGCACGACACGGCGGCCCGGCCCGATGGAACCGGCCGCCTTCGTGTTCGCGCTCAGTCCTGGGCGATCGCGAAGCCGCCCGCGGTTCGGTGCGATCCCCGGATCCAGGCGCGACCGTCGGTCCGGGGCGGCATCCCTTGTTCGGGGGGCGATTCGATGTTCGCGGCGTGATCCCTCGTTCGAGGCGCGCATTCTCTGCCCCCGACGGCCTTACGCGCCCCGAAGCTGTTGGTCGCGTGGGGTGTCACCGCCGCCGCCGCAACCCCCGCGCGATGTCGGAGGGCGTCGGTAGCGTGAGCGGCATGAGCGAACGCGAATACGACCTCATCGTCATCGGCGCCGGCCCCGTCGGCGAGAACGTGGCCGACTACGCCACACGGGCCGGGCTCACCACTGTCATCGTCGAGTCCGAGCTCGTCGGCGGTGAGTGCTCGTATTGGGCGTGCATGCCGTCCAAGGCTCTGCTGCGCAGTGCCGCCGCCCTGCGCGCTGCGCGCGATGTCGATGGAGCGAAGCAGGCCGTCACCGGCGATCTCGACGTCGAGGCCGTCCTGCGGCGCCGCGACACGATGACCAGCAACTACGACGACTCCGGCCAGGTCGAGTGGCTCCAGGGTGCGGGTATCGACCTCGTGCGCGGCCTCGGCACCCTCACCGGCGAGAAGACCGTGCGCGTCACGGCCGCCGACGGCAGCGTCACCGACCTCGTCGCCCGGCACGCCGTGGCCGTGTGCACGGGCTCCGCCGCTCTGCTGCCCGACATCCCGGGCCTCGTCGACGTCTCCCCCTGGACGAGCCGCGAGGCCACTGCGGTCGAACAGATCCCCGGCTCGCTCGCCATCATCGGCGGCGGCGTTGTGGGAGCCGAGATGGCGACGGCGTTCGAGAGTCTCGGATCGCGCGTCACGATCATCGCGCGCTCGGGCCTGCTCGGGGGCAACGAGCCGTTCGCGGGCGAACTCGTGGCCACGTCGCTCCGCGACCGCGGCGTCACCGTCAAGACGGGGGCCGACACCACCGCCGCCCGCCGCGACGACGACGGCCGCGTGGTCCTCGAACTCTCCGACGGCACCACCGTCACCGCCGACGAAGTTCTCGTCGCGGTGGGTCGCACGCCCCGCACGCAAGATCTCGGACTGGATGCCGTGGGCCTCGAAGCCGGCTCCTGGCTCGACGTCGACGACACGCTGCTCGTGCGCGGCTTCGACTGGCTCTACGCGGTGGGCGACGTCAATCACCGCGCGCTGCTCACCCACCAGGGCAAGTACCAGGCCCGCGCAGCCGGCGACGTGATCGCCGCCCGCGCACAGGGTGCCGATGTCGACGACGCACCGTGGGGTGCGCACGTCGCCACCGCCGATCACGACGCGGTCCCCCAGGTCACGTTCACCGACCCCGAGGTGGCATCCGTCGGTCTCACCGCCGCGAAGGCGGAAGAGAAGGGGCTGAACGCGAAGGTCCTCGACTACGACCTGGCGAGCATCGCCGGATCGAGCGAGCAGTCCGACGCGTACGTCGGCAAGGCTCGCGTGATCGTCGACCTCGACCGCGGTGTGCTCGTCGGAGCCACCTTCGTCGGCCCCGACATCGCGGAGCTGCTGCACTCCGCCACCATCGCAATCGTCGGAGAGGTGCCCGTCAAACGCCTCTGGCACGCCGTGCCGTCGTATCCCACGGTGAGTGAGGTCTGGCTGCGTCTGCTGGAGACGCTCGGTCGCGACTCCGCCTGACCCCGGCGCGCGGCTAGGGCGGCGCGGAGCGGCAGTACGTCGTCCCGCGCCGTCGCTCATGAGAGCGGGCGGCCCGGGCGGCGAACTCGGACACGTCGAGAAACGTCGTCCCGCCGCTGTCGCTCGGGAGAGCGCGCGGCTAGGGCGGCGCCAAACGGCGGTACGTCGTCCCGCGCCGTCGCTCGTGAGAGCGCGCGGCCCGGGCGGCGGAGCGGCAATACGTCGTCCGCCGCATCCACTCGAGGGAGCGCGCGGCCGGGGCGGCGGGTTCGCACGCGTCGACGAACGCCCTGTCGTGCGAGACACACCTTCTCTCGGCGCTCCTCACTCGCCGGGGCGTTGTTCGCCAACGCTCTGAGCCCCGCACGACGCGTTCTCGCCGCCGGGCGCTTGCGCGGCATAGGGTCGCAGCATGCCCCGCACCGTCGCCCTCATCCGCGGAGTCGGAGGCCCCACGGCGCTGAAGATGCCTGCGCTGCGTGAGGTTCTGGCATCCGCGGGTCTCGGCGAGGTCGACACGCTTCAAGTGGCCGGCAACGTCGTGCTCGATGGCGCCGGGCGCGCCGCCCACGACGTCGCCCAGGCGATCAGCGACGCCGTGCGTGGAGCGTTCGGCTTCGATCTGCCCGTCATCGTCCGCACGCATGCCGAGCTCGTCGACTCGGTGACGCGGAACCCGTACGCGGATGCCGCAGAGGGGCGGTGGGTGCAGACCGTGTTCCTCGACGACCGGCCGGCCTCCGCAGCCCTCGCGCTGCCCGACGGCATCCCCGAAGAGGCGGTTCTCGACGGCCGCGAGGTGTTCGTGCGGTATCCCGAGGGCATCGGCGGCTCGAAACTGCAGGCCGGCTGGTTCGAGAAGCGGCTCGGGGTCGTCGGCACCGCCCGAAACGCCAACACGATCGCGAAGCTCATCGCGATGAGCGCCTGACCGCCACGACCCTCGATCTCCCCACGCATAAACGCGATCCGCGCGCGTAAACGCGCCCTCCTCGTGTTTCTGCGCGGGAATCGTGTTTATGCGTCCCGGATCGCCCGGCGTCGGTCTACGCAGACGCCCCGCGCAGCGCCACCGCGGCGAGAAACGCCTCCCCCGCCAGAAACGCCCCGCAACACATTGCCGCCACGCCGAAGCGTTCTCGCGCAGAAACGCGCCCCGATGCCCCCCGTCACCGCGGCGAGAAACGCCCTCCCCCGCCAGAAACGCCCCGCCGACACGTCTTCGCCCACGCCGAAGCGTTTCTCACGCCAGCCGCCGCCCGCCCCACGCCGCTCGACCCCCCCGCCACCCCGCACACGCGACACCGCCGCACCTCCGCTCACGCACCCCCGCGCCACCACCCCGCACACGCACCTCCGCACACGCACCCCCGCGCCACCACCCCGCACACGCACCCCCGCGCCACCACCCCGCACACGCAACACCGCCCCCGCGACCGAAGTCACGAGGGCGGTGAGGAGACGACGCGTCAGTGGAAGAAGTGGCGCTCGCCCGTGAAGAACATGGTCACACCGGCCGCGCGCGCGGCGTCGATGACCTCGGCATCCCGCACCGACCCGCCGGGCTGGATGATCGCCGAGATCCCGGCGTCGATGAGCACCTGCGGACCGTCGGCGAAGGGGAAGAACGCATCGGATGCCGCAATCGAGCCGGCTGCGCGATCGCCGGCGCGCTCGACGGCGAGGCGGCACGAGTCGACGCGGTTGACCTGGCCCATGCCGATGCCGACCGTGGCCGAGCCCTGGGCGAGCACGATGGCGTTCGACTTCACCGCGCGGCACGACTTCCAGGCGAAGATGAGGCTCTCCATGTCGGCGTCGGCGGGACGTTCGCCCGACACGAGCTCCCAGTCCTTCGCGACGGATTCGATGTCGTCGGGGAACCGGTCGGCGTCCTGCAGCAGCAGGCCGCCCGACACCAGGCGCACGTCCATGCGCTCCTGCTGCCAGTCGACGGGCAGGCGCAGCACGCGCAGATTCTTCTTCAGTGTGAACACCTCGAGCGCCTCGGGCTCGAAGTCGGGCGCGATGATGACCTCGGTGAAGATGTCGCGAAGGTTCTCGGCCATCTTCAACGTCACCGTGCGGTTGGCGGCGATGACGCCACCGAATGCCGACACCGGGTCGCACTCGTGGGCGCGCAGGTGCGCCGAGGCGATCGGGTCGAGCGCGTTGGGGGCGGCGACGGCGATACCGCAGGGGTTCGCGTGCTTGATGATCGCTACCGCGGGCTTGACCATGTCGAAGGCGGCGCGGAGGGCGGCATCGGCGTCGACGTAGTTGTTGTACGACATCTCTTTGCCCTGCAGCTGCGCCGCCTGGGCGATGCCGTGGCCGCCGACGCGCGAGTAGATCGCGGCACGCTGGTGCGAGTTCTCGCCGTAGCGCAGCGTCGACAGGCGCTCGGCCTGGATGGTGAGGTGAGCCGGCAGGTCGATGTCGTCGCCGAGCGTGCCCTCGGCGAACCACGTCGACACAGCGGTGTCGTACGCGGCGGTGTGCGAGAAGGCGCGGGCGGCCAGCTCGCGCCGCTGCACGAGCGACGTGCCGCCGTCGGTGCGCAGGGCGTCGATGATCGCCGGGTACGACTCGGGCGAGACGACGATGGCGACGTTGGCGTGGTTCTTCGCCGACGCGCGCACCATCGCGGGGCCGCCGATGTCGATCTGCTCGACGACGTCGTCGCCCTCGGCACCGGATGCCACGGTCTCCACGAACGGGTACAGGTTCACCACGACGAGCTCGAAGGGACGGATGCCGAGCTCGTCGAGCTGCGCCTCGTGCGAGGCCAGCCGCAGGTCGGCGAGGAGGCCCGCGTGCACGTTCGGGTGCAGCGTCTTCACGCGTCCGTCGAGCGATTCGGGGAAGCCGGTCACGGCCGAGACGTCGCTGACGTCGTAGCCGGCGTCGCGCAGCAGCGTGGCCGAGCCGCCGGTCGAGACGATCTCGACGCCGGCCGCGGCGAGCGCCTCGCCGAGCTGCAGAAGGCCGGTCTTGTCGCTCACCGACACCAGCGCGCGGCGGATCGGGACGACGTCGCGGGGACGGTAGTCGGCGGGGTCGTGGCGGGGTCCGGCCATGGCTTTCGGCTCCTGTGTCTCGAGTCGGATTCGTATGCGCGACGGGCCGACGCCCGCCGGCGGGTCAGGCGGTTCGGGATGCCGTGGCGGCGAGGTCGAGCTCGCCCTCGGCGATGCGTCGGACGACGTCGATCAGCAGACGTCGCTCGACGGGCTTGATGCGCTCGTGCAGGGCGTCTTCGTCATCGCCGGGCAGCACGGGGATGCGCTCCTGCGCCAGGATCGGCCCGGTGTCGACGCCCGAGTCGACGACGATGACGCTCGCGCCGGTCTGCTCGACCCCGGCGGCGAGCGCGTCGCGCACACCATGCGCGCCGGGGAACTCGGGCAGGAACGCCGGGTGCGTGTTGATCATGCGGGGTTGCCACGCGGCGACGAGGTCGGCGGGCAACAGGCGCATGAGCCCGCTCAGCACGACGAGATCGGGCTGCCACACGGCGAGCTGCGCCCCGAGTTCGGCGCCCCACTCCTCGCGAGACGCGAACGCCCCGTAGGGCACGAGGAAGGTCGGGATGCCGAAGTGCTCGGCGTGGGCGAAGCCGTCGGCCTCGCGATCCGCACCGACCGCGACCACGCGCGCCGGGAAGTCGTGGGCGGATGCCGCCTCGAGCAGGGCGCGGAGGTTGGAGCCGGTGCCGGAGATGAGAACGGCGACCGTGAGCACGCGCCCAGTCTACGCAGGTGCGTCGACGCTCACCGGGTCGGGCGAGGTCGCGCCCGAGGTGCGGTCAGCCGACCCCTCAGCGCCGGTGGTCTGTGTCGTCGTCCGCGCTGTCGCCGTCGGCCGCCGCCCAGGCTGCGCGGATACGCGCGCGCACGTCGTCGTCGTCCGGCACGGCATCCGGGGTCGAGGACGGCGCGTCCGTCGTCGACGGGTCGCGCGGCGGCAGGCCCGAGGGCTTCTTCGGAGCCTTCGCCTTCTTCGTCGATGCTCCCGCGTCGGCCGGGGTCGTCGCCGTGGGCGAAGCCCCGAGGGGACCGCGGCCGGCCGAGTCGCCGACGGTCGACGGTGCCCCGGTCGGGGTCGCACCCGCCGACACCGTATCCGCGCGCTCGTCCGCGTCGCTTCCGGCCCACCCCGGCAAATGACCCCACCCCGACGGCGCCGTGGCCGGGGGCGTGTCGGAATACCGATCGCTGGAGGGCCATGACGGGAAGTCCGAACGGGCGCCGGACGACACGAACGCGGAGTCTCCTCCCGAACGAGAGGCGACGTCGGACCGGTCGTCGTCGACGTGGTCCCCGCCCCCGCGCGGGCTCAGCAGCAGGATCGCGAGCCCGACGAGCACCTCGAGTCCGAGCACGAGGGCGAGCGGGCCGGGCTCGGGTCCCGTGTCGGCGAGGCGTCCCGGACCGATCGAGCCCGATGAGGCAAGGGCGGCGAGCGCACCGACACCTCCCGTGAGCACGGCGACGGCGAACGTCACCACCAGGCGCGGGCCGAACGGTTCGGGGCCGGTGGTGCGCGGCATCCGGGATCGCAGCATCCATCCGGTCAGTACTCCCACGGCCACCGGCAGCAGGGCGAGGAGGAGCAACCACGACGAGGTCGAGTCCGGCACGGCGCCGAGCACCGGGATGCCGGGGAGCGCGCCGACCTGCGTCCCGGCCGGGGTGACGGCGGTGTCGGTGCCCAGCGCGAAGCCGGGGCCGGCCGTGAAGGCCACCGCCCACACGATGAGGGTGGGCAGGTACATGAGCTGGCCGAGGGCGATGACGGTCGCACCGATCGCATCCGCGTTGCTCGCCTGATACAGGCCGATGACCTGAGCGGAGCGCACGACGAGGCCCGCGACGACCACGACGCCGCCGACGGCGACGAGTCCGAGGGTGGTGAAACCGAGTCCTCTCACGACGAGCGCGGGCACGTCGGCCCAGGCGTGCGGGAGCCGTCGGATGCGAGCCCGCAGGGCGTCGACCGGGCCGTCGTCGCCGACACGCCACGCGCCGATGAAGGCGCCCAGGAACGACGGCACGAAGAACAGCAGCGACGGGAGCAGGATGGCCAGCCACACCTCGGATGCCACCAGCTCGGCGTTGGCGCTCACCCCCACGAGCGCCGCGATCCCGGCGAAGACGACCGAGCCCGAGAGCCACCCGGTGATCGCCGCCCCGGCCGCGGCCGCGCGGGCTCCGGAGCGGGCGGCGAACAGGGCGGTGAAGGCCGCGAGGGCGAGCGGCGCGAGCGACAACGTGAACGACGCGAACGTGGGATCGATGCCGGTCGCCGCGAGGTACGCGTCGGGCAGGGTGACCGTGACCGGCACGAGGTGGCCGAGGTGCCAGATGGAGGCCGAGGCCGGCCACAGCGCCCCCCAGTCGGGGTCGCCGACGCCGAAGACCCACAGCAGCGCGAGGGGAGCGAGGATCACCGCGATGCCGCCCGCGGCGGCCAGCACGGCGTCGAGGGCGGCGAGGAGGGCGACGAGAAGGCGATGCATGGGCGAGAGGAACCCTACCCGGGCAGCCGGAGGCCGCCTCTCAGGCGCGGCGGCGTCGCCGCACTCCCCGATCGTCGGAGAGGCCCGCGGCCGCGAGGACGACGACCCCGGCCACGACCGCGAGCAGCGCCACCAGCACGGCACGGCCCGTCACCCGCGCGACCTTCTTCACGGTGCGTCGCCGCGGAGAGGTCCCTGACCCCGGAGAGGTCCCTGACCCCGAAGAGGTCCCTGAGCCTGTCGAAGGGACCGGCCCGACCGCACCACCGGAGGCTTCGACGGGCTCAGCCACCTCCCCTGCAGCAGCATCCGTCGCAGGCGCCGCACCCTCCCGCGCCTCGCGCCAGCGCTCCCACACGATGTCAGCCAGCCGCGGGTCCGCGCCGATCGGCTCCGACGTCAGATCGGCCTCCGCCTTCTCGATCACGCGCGAGAAATGCCCGGGGGCGAGCACGTAGCTCGCGGCCACCGTCCGCTCCCCCGCGGAGCGCGCCGCGCCCACGGCATCCGGAATGCGAGGTTCGGATGCCGCGGCGTACGCCGTCACGATGGGGCCGGCCACGCCGGCATCCGCCATGAGCTCCGCCATCCGCTCGACGTCGACGACCGCGCCCGGGCGCGTGGAACCGGCGGCGGCGAGCACGAC
>NZ_CAUQWC010000154.1:0-8599 GCF_963521695.1 uncultured Microbacterium sp.
CCTCCGCCTTGACCCGCGGCCGGGGTCGCTTCATCTTGCTGTGCCTGACCCCGGCGTTAGCCCTGTACGTCGTGTTCATGGTGATCCCCACCGTCGACGTCTTCCGTATGTCGTTGTTCCAGTGGACCGGATTCACCGGCACCGCGCGATTCATCGGTTTCGACAACTTCGTCGCCCTGGCCGGCGACACGCAGTTCCTGCGTTCCCTGCAGAACACCCTGCTGCTGCTGGTGGTCGTGACGATCGTCACGATGGCCGCCGCGCTGGTGATTGCGGCGCTGCTGATGAACCCGCGTCTGAAGGCGCGCAATTTCTACCGCTTCGTGCTGTACCTGCCCAGCGTCCTGTCGATCGTCGTCGTCGCCGCCATCTTCTCCGCGGTGTACGACCAGCAGAGCGGGCTGCTGAACAACTTCCTCTCCACGATCGGACTCGGCCACCTCACCCAGGTCTGGCTCGGCGACGAGAGCATCATCATGTACAGCATCGCCATCGCGATGCTGTGGCAGTCGATCGGCTACTACGTCCTGCTCTACCTCGCGGGCATGAGCTCGATCCCCGCCGACGTCTACGAGGCCGCCTCGATCGACGGATCCGGTCCTGTGCGCACCTTCTTCACGATCACACTGCCCCTCGTGTGGAGCACCCTGCGCACGACTCTGACGTTCTTCATCATCTCCTCGATCAACCTGGCCTTCGTGCTGGTGCGTGCGCTGACCGACGGCGGTCCGAACGGCTCGTCCGACGTCCTGCTGAACTACATGTACCGGCAGGCCTACACCAACTCCAGCTACGGCTACGGCATGGCGATCGGCGTGGTGATCTTCGTGTTCTCGTTCGTGCTCGCCCTGATCATCAACCGCGCCACCAAGCGAGAGGTCTATCAGTTCTGATGGCTCTGAACCTCAGCCCTGTGCGCCCCGAGGCGCCCACCCCGAGCCAGCGACGACGACTCGCCCCCGTGCGCTCCGACGCGGCCCGCACCTCGGGCCGCCTCAACCGCACGGTGATCAATGCGGTCATGATCGCGCTGTGCGCGGCGATCATCGTTCCCACGGCGTGGGTGTTCATGGCATCCATCAAGACCCGCCCCGAGTTCTACGGCGACCCGTGGGCACCGCCCCTCGGCGTGCACGTGCAGAACTTCGTCGATGCGTTCGTGAACGCGCGCATGGGCGACTACTTCGTTAACTCGATCTTCGTGACCGTGCTCGCGCTGGCCATCTCGCTCGTGGTGGCGGTTCCGGCGGCGTACGTGCTGGCGCGATTCGAATTCCGCGGCAAGGCCGTGCTCGAGGTTGCGATCCTCGCCGGCCTGTTCATCAACGTGAACTACATCGTGGTGCCGATCTTCCTGCAACTGCTGGGCTGGGACCGTGCGCTGCGGGGGCTCTTCCCCGAGGGCGTCTTCATCGACAACCTCGCCGTTCTGGCGTTGGTGTACGCGGCGACCTCGCTGCCGTTCACCATTTATCTGCTCTCGACGTTCTTCCGTACCATTCCGATCGAGTACGAAGAGGCATCGATGCTCGACGGCGCCTCGCGCCTTCGCACGATGGTGTCGGTGATGCTGCCGCTTGCCCTGCCCGCGATCAGCACGGCGTTGCTGTTCAACTTCCTCGCGTACTGGAACGACTTCATCATCTCGCTGACCCTCGTGCCCGGTGACTCCAAGACGCTCCAGGTGGGCCTGCTCAACCTCTTCCAGGCGCAGCGCGCGGCCGCCGACTACGGCGTGCTGTACGCCGGAATGGTCATCGTCATGGTCCCCGTCATCGTCTTCTACGCCGTCATTCAACGCCGACTGCTGCAGTCGGTCGGAGGAGGAGGAATCAAGTGAGCACCCCCCGCCATCGCCGCACCCTCGACGTGCGCGAGATCGTCACGTCCGTGGCCGCGCTCCTCGTCTTCGTGACATGCACCGTGGTCGTCATCGTCAACCAGCAGACGGTGGGCTGGACCAACTTCTTCGCGATGCTGGCGGGCCTGGGCGGCCTCATCGTGCTGCTCGCGCTCTACAACCGGAGATTCCGTTGACCTCACCCCTGTCGCCCCGTATCCGTGAGGCTGCGGCCGTCGTCCCGTCCCCTCGCCAACTGGCGTGGCAGCAACGCGAGTTCACCGCGTTCCTGCACGTCGGCATGAACACCATGACCGATCGGGAATGGGGCGAGGGTCACGAGGATCCCGCGCTGTTCGATCCCGCAGGGATCGACACCGATCAGTGGATGCGAGCGGTCGCCGCCGCCGGGGCGCGCGGGGTCATCCTCACCGCCAAGCACCACGACGGCTTCTGCCTGTGGCCGAGCGCGCTCACCTCGCACACCGTCGCCGCCAGCCCGTGGCGTGGCGGTCGCGGCGACCTCGTGCGCGAAAGCGCCGAGGCCGCCGCCCGTCACGGACTGGCGTTCGGCGTCTACCTCTCGCCGTGGGACCGGACCGAGGCGCGGTACGGCAGCGGCCGGGCCTACGACGACTTCTTCGTCGCGCAGTTGACCGAACTGCTGAGCGACTACGGGCCCATCTCCACCGTCTGGCTCGACGGCGCCAACGGCGAAGGCCCCGACGGGCGCGTGCAGCTCTACGACTGGGATCGCTACTACGAGGTCGTCCGCCGACTGCAGCCCGATGCGGTCATCAGCGTGTGCGGTCCCGACGTGCGCTGGTGCGGCAACGAGGCGGGCCATACCCGAGCCGACGAGTGGAGCGTCGTCCCGGCCTCGCTGCGCGACGCCGAGCGGGTGGCATCCCGCTCCCAGCAGCAGGATGACGGAGTCTTCGCGCGTCTCGTGCGATCCGACGAGGAAGACCTCGGATCCCGTACCGCGATCGAGGCCTCCTCCGACGGGCTGGTCTGGTACCCGGCCGAGGTGAACACCTCGATCCGACCCGGGTGGTTCCATCACCCGGCCGAGGATGACCAGGTGCGCTCCCCTGAGGAGCTGTTCGATATCTATCGGCGCAGCGTCGGCGGCAACAGCGGGTTTCTGCTGAATGTCCCGCCGGATGCCACGGGGGTCGTCCACGCGGCCGACGTCGAGGCGCTCCGCGGTCTCGGAGCACTCGTCGCCGAACTCCCGGTCCGCGACCGCACGGGTCGCGCCACGGTCTCGCACCGGGGGCGCCGCATCGCCGCGATCACCCACGACGCCGTGCTCGACCTGGACGAGGGCGATTCCGTCGTCGTGCGCTGGGACGAGCCCGTCGAGATCGACGGCCTGATCATCGACGAGGACATCGCCCGCGGCCAGATGGTCGACCGCATCGACATCGACGTCGAGGACGCCGACGGTGCGACCCGCACGGTGCTGACCGTCGGCGCGGTCGGCTACCGGCGGATCGCGGAGCTGCCACGCAAGCGCATCCGCGCGGCACGTATCCGCATCGTCAGCGCGCGCGGCACGGTCCACCTCACCCGCCTCTCCCTCCTGGCACCCTCAGCGCTCCGCGCGACCGTAAGCGGCCCGCGGCTAGCATGAGAGTTCTGGTCGGGGGATCGCGCGCGATCGCGGAGGGGAACGTCGGGTCAATGGTCATGGAGCACAGCGGCGCCAAACGCCTGCGGGCACCCACGATGGCCGACGTCGCGTCGGTGGCCGGCGTCTCACCCCAGACCGTCTCGCGTGTGCTGCGCGGGCACCCCAACGTCTCCGACGTCACCCGGCTGCAGGTCGAAGAAGCCGTGGAACGCACGGGCTACCGCCGGACGGGACTCGCGCGCGCGCTGGTCACCGGGCGCAGCATGACTCTCGGCATCCTCACCCACGAGTCCGACCAGTACGCCCCGGCGGCGATCATGCTCGGCGTGAACCGCGCCGCACGCGAGCGCGGATACTTCGTCAGCGCCGCAGGGACGACCTCGGTATCGCCCGCCGCCATCACCGACGGTGTGGAGCACCTACGCGATCAGGGCGTCGACGGCCTCATCGTGGCGGTGCCCATCTGGGACGAACTCGCCCTCGGCCGGGTGACGAACGGTCTGCCCACCGCGGTCATCGACGGGTCCAGCTCCGCCGAGGATGATGTCGTCGCGCTCGACCAGGAGCAGTCGGGGCGTTTGGCCACCCAGCATCTGCTCGACCTCGGCCACGAGACGGTCTGGCACCTCGCCGGTCCCGCGTCATGGCGAGACGCGTCGGGGCGCACGACCGGATGGGAGTCCGCGTTGCGCGAAGCGGGCCGATCCGTCCCGCCGATCCTGCACGGTGATTGGACCGCCGAGTCCGGCTACCGCAACGGTCTCATCGTCGCCCGGATGCCGGATGCCACCGCCGTGTTCACGTCGTCCGACGAGATGGCCTTCGGGCTGCTGCGCGCCCTCGCCGAGCAGGGGCGACGCGTGCCGGAAGACGTCTCGGTCGTGTCGATGGACGACATCCCGCTCGCGCAGTTCGCCCACCCGCCGCTGACGACGATCCGCCAGCCCTTCGAGCAGATGGGACGCATCGCGGTGGAGCACGTGCTGGCGGCGATCGACGACCCGAGCGTGGAGCGCACGCGCGTGACGGTCGCCCCTGAGCTGGTCATCCGCTCCAGCACCGCGCCCCGCTGAGTCGGGGGGCTCGGTCGGCGCACCGAGCCGGTTCGTCGCGTGCCGGATCCGGAGGGTTCGGCGCATTCCCGCGAGCTCCCCGGCCGAGCCGTTGCCGCGGTTCGCAGAGCCGGGGCGGTTCCGTCCCTCTTCACAGCCGGACAGTTCTGTCGCCCTCGCGATGCGAGCGGGTCCACACGGCGTCGAACGACGCGATCGGCCCCGCTCAGAACTGCTCGATGTATTCCTCTTCGGGTCCGAGCTCGGCGCGGTCGCGCAGTTCGATGCTCGTCCCGCGTCGCTCGAGTTCCAGCACGACGACCGTGTTCTCGCCGGCGCGCAACAGCGGCGCCGGCACGTAGAGCGTCTGCTGCGGTCCGATCTCCCAGTACCGGCCCAGCAGGAAGCCGTTGATCCACACGAAACCGCGCGCGAAGCCCGGGAGGGCCAGGTGCGCGTCGGCCGGCTCGGGGAGGTGGAACACCGCCGAGGCTCCGCCCGCGGCATCCGGAGTCCCCGGCGCGGCCAGGAGGGCGAGCGCGGTCTCGCCGGCCGAGGCGATGTCGATCGACGCTGCCTCCCATCCCTGCACCATGCGGCGCTCGACCAGGACGGGGGCGAGAAGTCCCTTCTTCTCCCCCAGCGACCATCCGTAGTTCACTCGGCCCAGGTTCTCGACGAGGATCTCCACACGGGCGGGGGCGCCCGTTCCGGCGACGACGACGGAGCCGGACTCACTGACGGTTCCGGCGGGCCGCCCGTCGACGCGCACCATCGCGCGATCGGCGACGTGAGAAAGGACGAGCTCGACCTCCCCTCGCGGCAACAGCACGTCGGCGGCGAGCAGGAGAAGACCGGAATCCTGTCCCAGCTCTTCGAACGAGACCGTCGAGGCCACCGATCTCGACGGCGACGCGAGGCTCGCCACGGCCTCTTCGAGGCCGGCCCCGGGCACGGCAACCGCCCGCTGCGGGGCCACCAGGCATGGCGCCGCGGAGACGATCGGGGCGGTCGCGCCCAGGACGGCGCGCATGGCGTGGAACTTCTCGGTCAGCGTGCCGTCCTCGGCGATCGGCGCGTCGGAGTCGTAGCTCGTCACCGTGCCCCGCAGTTCTCCGTCGACGCGGTTGGCGCCGGCCCAGAGCCCGAAGTTCGTGCCCCCGTGGGCCATGTAGAGCGCGACGCTTCCTCCGTCGCTCACGATGGTCGCCAGCGTCTCGGCGGCATTGGCCGCGCCGCGCACGTGGTGGGGATGGCCCCAGTGATCGAACCAGCCGTTCCAGTACTCGGCGACGAGCAGGGGTTCGTCGGGACGACGGGTGCGCGCCAGCTCGCGTGCCGCGTCGACCCTCGAGCCCAGGGTCAGTCCCTGGAGCACGCCGTCGACCGCACCGGCGTCGAGCATGAGCTCGGTCGGACCGTCGGCGGTGAAGAGCATCTCGGTGATGCCGTGGGCGCGGAGCTCGCGTGCGAGGGTCGCGGGGTAGGCGCGGTCGTCGCCGAAGCTGCCGAACTCGTTCTCGACCTGTACCGCTACGACCGGTCCGCCCACGTTGGCCTGCAGCGCCGCGATCCGTGGGAGAAGGTGCGAGAACCATTCGCGCACGGGGCCCAGGAACCGTTCGTCGGAGGACCGCAGCGGAATGCCGCGACCGGTGAGCCACACGGGGAGTCCCCCGTTCGACCACTCGGCGCAGATGTACGGGCCCGGTCGCACGGTGGCGTCGAGACCGAGCTCCGCGGCGATGCGGAGGAAGCCCTCGAGGTCGCGCCAGCCAGTGAAGTCGGGAGCACGGTCGGCATCCGGCTGGTGGAAGTTCCACGGCACGTAGGTGTCGACGGTGGTGAGGCCGAGATCCTTCACCCGCTGCAGCCGATCCCTCCACAGGGCGGGATGGATGCGGAAGTAGTGCACCGAACCCGACAGCAGCCGAGTGGGGACACCGTCGCGCAGAAGTCGGTTGTCGGCCCAGGTGAGAGTAGGCGTCGGCGCGGTGGCCGGGGCCGCCTCTGCGGCGAGGGAGCGAGGGAGTGTGTCAGTCACGGTGGGCCCATCCTGTCGAAGCTTCCACAGTCTGACATATGATTGGCATCGATGCCATAAACCGCCAGAAGCTCTTCTGGCCCGTCCATCGTCGCGCGGCACGCGCACGGGAGGAACACGATGCAGGTCGTCATCACCACGAACGAGAGTACTGCGGGAGAGTTCGCGGCCGACATCATCGAGCGGCGCGCGCACGCCGGTGCGCTGCGGGTGATCGGCGTCGCGACGGGGTCGTCGCCCCTCCCCGTCTACGACGCCCTCGCCCGCCGGGATCTCGCAGGCGTCCGTGCCGCTCGCGCCTTCGCGCTCGACGAGTACGTCGGCCTCCCGGCGGCGCACCCGGAGAGCTACCGGTCGGTCGTCTCGCGCGAGGTGACCGCGCGCCTCGGACTGGATCCCGAGCGCGTCCACGTGCCCGACGGATCCGTCGACCGGCTCTCCACCGCCGGCGAGCGCTACGAGAACCTGATCGCGCTCGCCGGAGGGATCGACGTGCAGATCCTCGGCATCGGCACCACCGGTCACATCGGCTTCAATGAGCCGACCTCGTCGCTGGCATCCCGCACCCGGGTCAAGACGCTCACCGAGCAGACCCGGCGCGACAACGCCCGCTTCTTCCCCTCGCTCGACGAGGTCCCCCGCCACTGCGTCACGCAGGGACTGGGCACCATCCTCGACGCGCGCGAGGTCGTGCTGATCGCGGTCGGCTCCCGCAAGGCCGCAGCCGTGGCGGCGGCCGTCGAGGGCCCCCTCACGAGCATGTGCCCCGCCTCAGTGCTGCAGTTGCATCCCCACGCGACGGTCATCGTCGACGAAGCGGCTGCCGCGGAGCTTCGCCTACGGTCGTACTACACCGAGGTGTTCGCCCACCGCCCCGCCTGGCAGGTCTGACACCGTGCGGTCCCCCGACCCGAGCAGCTCTCGGTCAGCGGGATTCGTCGGGTCCTCCTGCGCCGCACTCGCTCGGCGCAGCCACTCCTCCACACCCGACACATGGGCACTGGCGAGCACGGAGGCCCGCTCGACGTCGTGCGCGCGCAGGGCGTCCACGAGGGCGGTGTGCTCCACCAGGGTGCGCTCGACCGCCCCCTCCTGCGTGAGGCCGCGCCACACCCGCGCGCGCACGGTGTTCGCCGCCAGCGACTCGATGAGTCCCGCCAGGTACCGGTTTCCCGAGAACGACGCGATGAGCCGGTGCAGGCGCACGTCGTGCGCGACGAGGTCGTCGACCGACGTCTCGGCATCCACCGAGGCCATCTCCGCATCGAGGACGGCGATCTGGTCGGCATCCACCCGCTGCGCGGCCAACGCCGCGGCCTGCGCCTCCAACATGCGCCGCACGGCGAACAGCTCCAGCACCGAACGGTCGTTGTGCAGGTCGAGCCCGAACGAGATGGCCTCCAGCAGCAGCGCCGGTTCGAGGCTGGTGACGTACGTGCCGTCGCCGCGACGCACGTCGACGACCCGGATCACCTCGAGAGCCTTGACGGCCTCGCGCAGCGAGTTGCGCGAGAGGCCGAGACGCTCCGCGAGGTCTTTCTCGGGCGGGAGCCGATCGCCCGGACGCAGCTCGCCGCGCACGATCATGGCCTTGATCTGGTCGATCGCATCGTCGGTCAGGGACATGCCGCAATGATAGAACGCAGACATCCGACCATCGCCCCGAGCGTGGGCCTCGGCTCCGTGCGGGCGATCGACACCCACCTGCACCTGTGGGATCCCGCGCACCTGAGCTATGCCTGGCTCGAAGGGGATCTCGATCGTCGCCACGGTCCGGAGCAGCTGCGGGCCGCCTGGGGCGAGGAGTCGCGACCCGCGGAGTACGTCTTCGTCCAGGCGGAATGCGACCCGAGGCAGTCGCTCGAGGAGGTCGCCTGGGTGTCCGGTTTAGCCGCTGAGTGCGGCGTGCGGGGCATCGTCGCGCACGCCCGCCTCGAGCGCGGCAGCCGCGAGGTCGACTCGCTCGACCGCCTGAGCCGCGCCCCGCTGGTCGTGGGGGTGCGGCGGGTGCTGGAGGGCGAGGC
>NZ_CAUQWC010000155.1:0-8575 GCF_963521695.1 uncultured Microbacterium sp.
GCCCGGGAGAGGCTGGCCGCGATCGTCGCCGAGGCCGTGCGCCCGCCCGCGCCGCCTCGCCGCGCGACGAGGCCCACACGTGGCTCGAAGGAGCGCCGCCTGCAGGCGAAGCAGCGCCGCACCGACGTCAAGCGCATGCGCCGGCGCCCGACCGACTGACGGCCTCCGCGCTCTCGGTTGAACGTCCACAACACGCCGGTGCTTTCCGCACCCGTCGGCGTGTTGTGGACACTCAACGGGCTCGCACGCCGCAGCGGGACGCCGTCCGGACGCCGGCGTGGCCCGGACTTCGATGCCACCCCGAATATCTCGCGGCCCGAACGCCGACGCCCCCACCACACGGGCGGGGGCGTCGGACGGAACTCAGGATGCCGAGCCGGGAGGCGTCTTCTTCGCGCGCGGGGCCGGGGCGTTCGCCACGGGCTGCCCGCCGCGCTGCTGACCCGGGAGGGGCCGGGAGCGGCGGCCGTAGATGAGCTCGGACGAGTCGAGCAGCCAGGGCACGAGGGTGATCGAGACACCGTGCACGAGCATGAGCTGGTGCGCGAGCCGCCGCGAGCGGCGGTTGTGCAGGATCGACTCCCACCAGTGCCCCACGATGTACTGCGGCAGGTAGACGGTGACGACGGCGGAGCCGTTCTTCTCGCGGTATTTCTTGATGAACGCCGACACGGGCGAGGTGTAGGCGCGGTACGGCGAGTCGATGATCACGAGGGGGATCGGCACCTCGTGCTCGGCCCACTCCCTCTGCAGCTTGGCCGACTCCTCCTCGGTGATCGCGACGTGCACCGCGAGCGTCCTGTCGTGCTTGGCGGCCATGGCGTAGTCGATGGCCTTCGACGTGGGCTTCTGCAAGCGGTTCACCAGCACGATCGCGACGTCGCCCGACGAGCCGAAGTGCACGGTGTCATCCATCTGGATCTCGTGCTCGACGTCGCGGTAGTAGCGATTCACGCCGACCATGAGCACGGCGAGGATCGGGATGGCGATGAACACCAGCCACGCGCCGTGCGTGAACTTCGTGACCGTGACGATGAGCAGCACCAGCACCGTCATCGCGGCGCCGACGGAGTTGATCCACAGGCCCGAGATCGCGGAGCGGCGCTCGATCGCCGCGGACTGCTGATTCGCCGCCTCCGCGGGGAGCAGCTTGAACTCGCGCAACGCGCGTCGCCAGTGCCGCACCATTCCGATCTGGCCGAGCGAGAACGACACGAACACGCCGATGATGTAGAGCTGGATCAGCGTCGTGAGGTTGGCCTGGTACACGATCAGCACGCCCATGGCGACGACGCCGAGGATGATCATGCCGTTCGAGTAGACGAGCCGGTCGCCGCGGGTGTTCAGCGCCTTCGGGGCGTAGCCGTCGCGCGCGAGGACGGCGCCGAGCAGCGGGAAGCCGTTGAACGCCGTGTTGGCGGCCAGCAGCAGGACGCACGCGGTGGCGGCCTGGATGACGAAGAAGAGGACGCTGCCCGACCCGAACGTGGCGGCCGCGACCTGGGCCATGAGGCTCGGCTGCGGGTTGTTCGCGCAGTCGAAGCCGATGAGGCTGCAGGGGTTCTCGGCGTAGTGGACACCGGCGATGAGCGCGAGGGCCGTCAGGCCCGCGAACAGCAGGATCGCGATGCCGCCCATGAGGCTCAGCGTCGTCTGGGCGTTGCGGATCTTGGGCTTGCGGAACGCGGGGACGCCGTTCGACACGGCCTCCACACCCGTCAGTGCGGAGCACCCGCTGGAGAACGCCCGCAGCACGAGAAGGACCAGTGCCGCCTGCGTGAGCGATTCGGCTTGCACGTCGTACTGCTGGCTGGAGGCGACCGGGGCATCGCCGGCGAGCGTCCGGGCCAGGCCCACGACGATCATCACCGCGACCGAGCCGATGAAGAGATAGGTCGGAATCGCGAAGACGCTTGAGGCCTCCCGAACGCCCCGGAGGTTCACGATCACGATCAGGATCACGAAGCCGACGGCGATCTCGACGCGGAACGGGTTCAGTCCCGGCAGCGCCGAGATGATGTTGTCGACCCCGGATGCCACCGACACGGCCACCGTGAGCACGTAGTCGACGAGCAGGGCCGCGGCCACGATGACGCCCGGCACCTCGCCCAGGTTCTTGCTGGCGACCTCGTAGTCGCCGCCGCCCGAGGGATAGGCCTTGATGAGCTGTCGATAGCTCAGCACGACGACGGTCAGCAGCACGATGACCGCCACCGCGACCCACGGGCTGAGGGTCAACAGCGCCGTTCCGCCGATCAGCAGGATCATCAGCAGCTCCTGTGGCGCGTAGGCCACGGAAGACAGAGCGTCGGAGGCGAAGATGGGCAGCGCCATCTTCTTGGGAAGGAGCTGTTCGTCGAGTTTCTCGGAGGTGAGGGGCTCGCCGATCAGGATGCGTTTCGCGATCGGAGTCTCTTCGACGTCCCCGCGACTTTCGTCAGTCACGGCGCGCGACATTACGCCCACCGGGGGTTCTGCGCAATGTGACGCGCTCGTCGTTCACATCATGGTCGCCAGACCGTGACCCCTGCGAGGACAGGCGTCCGCGAGTGCGCGCGTCGTCACCGGCATCCGAGAACCGCTTCAGGCGGCACGGCGGCGGCGAACGCGGTCATCGCGTCGGCGGCGGCGCGGTCGCCCGCTCCTACCGGATGTCGAGAACCCGCGCGGGTACCGCGGTCGCGGCGTACCTCGCGTCGTCGGGCGAGACACCGGCCGCGGTGGCGACGGCGATCGCCCGCTCCATGGTGAGGGTGGAGCCGGCCAGGATGTCCGTGCCGGTGAGGGTGGGGCGCCCGTCGTTCACCTCGACCTCGAGGCCTCCGAGACGGTAGTTCCCATCGCCCAGCCCCGTCGCCGACATCGCGTCGGTGACGAGGGCCACGCGCCCGGGGGCGGCGGCGAACACCGTGCGGATGACGACGGGGTGGAGGTGGACGCCGTCGGCGACCACCTCCAGCACGACGTGGTCCCGCTCCAGAGCGGCGCCGACCGGACCGACCGCGCGGTGACCGAGGCCCGGCATGGCATTGAAGGCGTGGGTCAGCAATCGCGCGCCCCGGTCGAATGCGGCGGCGGCGGTGTCGTGATCAGCCTGCGTGTGTCCGACGGCGACCGTGACGCCCGCGGACACGAGAGCGTCGATGGCATCCATCGCGCCCGGTAGTTCGGGGGCGATCGTCACCTGGCGCACGATGCCGTCGGCTGCGGTGAGCAGACGGTCCACTGCGGACGCGGTCGGGGAGATCAGCGCCTGCGCGTCGTGCGCACCTCGGCGTGAATGGGCGAGGAACGGACCCTCGAGGTGCACTCCCGCAACGCCCGGCAGCGCGGGGATCACCTCGCGGAGCTGCCGCAGGCGCCGCTCGGTGCGTTCGAGGGGGGCGCTCACCAGGCTGAGCAGCAGTCGCGACGTGCCGTGTGCGCGGTGGTATGCCACCGCCGCCGCGAGCCCCTCGAGATCGGCGTCGTCGAAGGAGTGGCCGACGGCGCCGTGGCAGTGCAGGTCGACGACGTCGACCGTGGGAGAAGGGAGGGCTTCATCCGGACGGTGGGGGTCCATGCGGTGTCCTTCGCTGAGAGTTGAGCCCGAGCCGTCGGTCGTCGGCGGAGCCGGGCGGGTGCCGTCTCAGGTCGAGACGACGCCCTTGCGCAGAAGGGCGTTGGCGTACACCCGGGTTTCGCCGGTGCGCACGACGAGGAACGCCGTGCGCGCGAGATCGTAGTAGGCGAAGCGTTCGACGAATCGCGTGCCCTCCGTACCGACTTCGGCGGCGCCGATGAGCTCTCGCTGCACATCGAGGAGCGTGCCGTCGCCCGATCGCATGAGGTCGAGCGCCGGCGCGTCGTCGGCGGGGACCACCGAGCGGATCGCAGCGAGCACCGCGGGCGACGTCGTGCCCGGGAGGTCGATCACGCGCTCCCCGATGGCGAAGGCGGGGAAGTGCGCGTCGGCGACGACCACCGCGTCGGAGTGCCCCATGCGGTCGAGGTGGAGCAGCAGTTCGCCGGTGAGGAGCGGATTGATCCCGGAGAGCATGGTGGCCTTCCCATCGGTCGGGGAGTCGGTCGGCAGGGTGTCAGGGGATGAGCCGTGCGCGCGCGAGGGAATCCCAGAACGCCTCGGGAACCTCCGCACGCCAGAACTCGGCGTTCTGCGTCAGCTGAGCGGGCCGGCTCCCCCCGACCACGACCGTGGTGACGAGCGGCTCGCGTGCGACGAACGCCAGAGCGGCGACCGGCAGCGGGACACCGTGGTCGCGGCAGACGCCGAGGATCCGCTCCAGTCGCGACCAGACTTCGTCCGGCACTCCGCCGTACTCGTAGCGGGCGTCGGCAGACGGCGTGTCGCGCGAGAGCAGGCCGGAGTTGAAGACCGAGGCGGCGACGATGGTCGTGCCCCGCTCCCGGCAGGCGGGCAACACGTCAGCGGCGGCCGGTTGCTCCAGCAGCGTGTAGCGACCGGCGACCATGACCTCGTCGAGGTCGGCGCCGCGCACGCAGGTGGCGAGGGTGTCGGCATCCATCGAACCGACGCCGATGCGATCGACGCGTCCGCTCGCGCGCAGCCTCTGCATCGCCGGGAGGGCGTCGGTGAGGGCACGACCTAGGTCGTGCTTCTCGGGGTCGTGGAGGTAGAGGGCGTCGACACGGTCGAGTCCCAGTCGCTCGAGCGACTCGTCGAGGCTTCTCTCGATCCCGTCCGTGGAGAAGTCCCACTCGCGCCGGGTGTCGGTGGGCACGTGGAACGAGTTGTCGCGATCGAGCCCGCCTTCACCGTCGGGATTGGGCCGGATCAGTCGTCCCGCCTTCGTCGAGACGGTGTAGGCGTCGCGGGGCTTGTCGCGCAGGAACCGCCCGAGGCGGCGTTCCGACAGACCGAGCCCGTAGTGCGGGGCGGTGTCGAACGCTCGGATGCCGGCGTCCCACGCCGCAGCGAGGACGGCCTGCGCGTCGTCATCGCTGAGCGCGCGGTGCAGGTTGCCGACGTTGGCCGCGCCGTACGCCAGCACGGCGCCGTCGCGGCGCGGGAGCTCAGACGGCGACATGACGCCCGGTCCATGTGTAGGCGCGGCGGCTGTCGTCGTGCATGCGCATTCCGGCGCCGGGAGCCGTCGGAGCCGCATAGGCGCCGTCGCGGATCACGACGGGGACGGTGAAGTGCTCGTGCAGGTGGTCCACGTACTCGATCATGCGGCCTTCGCGCTCGCCCGAGACGGCGACGTAGTCGAACATCGACAGGTGCTGCACCGCCTCGCACAGGCCCACCCCGCCGGCGTGGGGGCAGACGGGGACGCCGAACTTGGCGGCGAGCAGCAGGTTCGCGATGTTCTCATTGACTCCGCCCACGCGTACCGCGTCGATCTGCATGACCTGGATCGCCCCGGCCTGCAGCAGCTGCTTGAAGATCACGCGGTTCTGGGCGTGCTCGCCGGTGGCGACGCGGATCGGGGCGACGCCGCGCGCGATCTCGGCGTGACCGAGCACGTCGTCGGGGCTGGTGGGCTCTTCGATCCAGGCGGGGTCGAACGCGGCGAGGGCGTTGACCCACTCGATGGCCTGGGCGACCTCCCACCTCTGGTTGGCGTCGATGGCGATGGGGAACCCCACGCCGCAGGTCTCGCGAGCGATGCCGAGACGCCGGATGTCGTCGTCGAGATCGGCGCCGACCTTGAGTTTGATCTGGCCGAATCCGTCGGCGATCGCCTCGCGGCACAGGCGACGCAGTTTGTCGTCGGAGTAGCCGAGCCATCCGGGCGACGTCGTGTACGCGGGGTAGCCGCTGTCGAGCAGCAGCTCTTCGCGTTCTGCCCGACCCGGCTCCGCGCGGCGCAGGATTTCAAGCGCCTCGTCGGGGGTGAGGGCGTTGGTGAGGTAACGGAAGTCGACCAGCGACACGATCTCTTCGGGTGTCATGCGCGCGAGCAGCTGCCACAGCGGAAGGCCGGCGCGCTGCGCCTTGACGTCCCACAGGGCGTTGACGACCGCGCCGATCGCCATGTGCATGACGCCCTTCTCGGGACCGAGCCACCGCAGCTGCGAGTCGCCCACGAGCTCGCGCCAGGTGGCGCCCATGTCGTCGAGCAGCGGTTCGACCTCGCGTCCCACCAGGAACGGCGCCAGCGCGTCGATGGCGGCCACCTGCACGTCGTTGCCGCGCCCGATCGTGAAGACGAACGCGTGTCCCTCGTCGATGTCGGTCATCACGCGCACGTACGCCGCCGAGTAGTCGGGGTCGGGGTTCATCGCGTCGGAGCCGTCGAGGCTCAACGAGGTGGGGAACCGGATGTCGGTCGTCTCCACCGCGGTGATGAGGGTCATGGGGCTCCTTCTGAAGCGGTGGGCGTCTGGGGACGACATTAAACATCCGATGTCTATACTGTCAAACGCCGACGCCGCCCGCGTCGACGACAAGGAGGAGGACGCATGAGATTCGCACGCATCGGCGAGCGGGGCCACGAGGTGCCCGTCGTCGTGGTCGACGGTCACTATCGGGACCTGCGGTCCCTGACGATCGACATCGACGCCGCCTTCTGGGAGAGCGACCCCGTCGACCTGGTCTCGCGCGCCCTGGCGGAGGGGACGCTCCCCGAGCTCTCGAACGCCGCGGAAGCGCGGATCGGTGCGCCCATCGCGCGACCGGGCGCCGTCGTGTGCGTCGGCATGAACTATGCCGCGCACGCCGCCGAGTCCGGTTCCCTCCCGCCCGAGCAGCCGGTGATCTTCCTCAAAGTGCCCAACACCGTGGCGGGTCCGAACGACGAGGTCGTGCTTCCCCGCGGCGGCGACAAGACCGACTGGGAGGTCGAGCTCGGCATCGTGATCGGGCAGGAGACGTCCTACCTCGACTCGCCCGAAGAGGCCGCGGCGCACATCGCGGGATTCGTGCTCGTCAACGACCTGTCCGAGCGCCGGTTCCAACTGGAGGTCTCGGGGGGGCAGTGGTCGAAGGGCAAGTGCGCCCCGGGGTTCACCCCGACGGGGCCCTGGGTGGTCACGCCCGACGAGATCGACGCGGGCGACCTCCGGCTCCGCAGCTTCGTCAACGGCGCTCCGCGGCAGGATTCGAGCACGGGGGACATGATCTTCTCGGTCGCGCACATCGTGTGGCACCTCTCCCAGTACATGACGCTCGAGCCCGGTGATCTCGTGCTCACCGGCACCCCCGAGGGGGTCGCGCTCTCGGGCCGGTTCCCCTATCTCCAGCCGGGAGACGAGGTCGAGATCTCGATCGACGGTCTCGGCTCGCAGCGCCAGCACTTCTTGGCATGGAGCCGTTCATGACGGCGCGGGAGGGGCAGCTCGCGGGTCTCCGGGCGCTGGTGACGGGGGGTGCCGCGGGCATCGGAGCGGCGATCGTCGACGCGCTCCTGGCATCGGGCGCGACCGTGGCGGTCCTCGACCGCGAGGTGGATGACGCGGTCGCCGATGAACGGCCCGGCGTCACTCTGGTGCGTGCCGACGTCTCCGACCGCGAAGGCGTGGAGAACGCCGTGCGCGTCGCCGAAGAGCGCCTCGGGGGCATCGACATCGTCGTCAACAACGCCGCCGTCGGTGCCCAGGGCGACATCGCCGCCAACGATGATGAGGAGTGGGCGCGGGTGCTCTCGATCAACGTCACGGGCATCGCCCGCGTGAGCGCTGCGGCGCTGCCCGCGCTGCGGCGTTCTCGGGCGGCCGCGGTGTGCAACGTCGCCTCGATCGCGGCGGGAGTGGGTCTGCCGCAGCGTGCGTTGTACAGCGCGTCGAAGGGCGCCGTCGCCGCTCTCACCCGTGCGATGGCCGCCGATCACATCCGCGAGGGCATCCGGGTCAATTCGGTCTCGCCCGGTACCGCCGACACTCCGTGGGTGCAGCGCCTGCTCGCCGCCGCCGCCGACCCCGTCGCGGAGCGGGCGGCGTTGGAGGCGCGGCAGCCGCACGGACGCCTGGTGTCGGCCGCCGAAGTGGCCGGCGCCGTCCTCTACCTCGTCAGCCCGCTGTCGGGGTCGACGACCGGCACGGTGCTCGACGTCGACGGTGGCGTGTCGGGCCTGCGCCTGCGTCCGGTCGACGTGAAGTAGAACCGCTCGGCGTTACCCGAGAGCACGGCATCTCTGCCCGCGGGTCCGAGGCGGTCGAGCGCCCACGCGCCGACCGCCTCGAGCCAGAGGTGCGGATGCTGGCGTTCGGACACGGGCCAGTCGCCGCCGTAGACCAGTCGATCGAGGCCGAAGGCGTCGAGGGCAGCATCGAGAAACGGCTTGATCTGCGCCGGCGTCCACGGTCCGTCGGACTCCGCGGGGAGCCCCGACAGCTTGATCGACACCGATGGGCGTCGGGCGAGGTCGAAGAGGTCGCGGTACCAGGCCGATCCGCGCGGGTCGGCCGGATGCGCGGCGCTCCCGACGGCGGGTTTGCCGAGGTGGTCGAGGATGATGTCGAGATCGGGGACCGCGTCGGCGAGGGCGGCGACCTCGGGCAGCTGGTGGTGTGCGACGCAGGCGTCGAACGTGAGGCCGCGTTCGGCGAGCAGCCGGCCACCCTCGAGGAATCCGGATCGTCGCGCGAACCCCGCGGCCTCGCCCTCCAGCAC
>NZ_CAUQWC010000156.1:0-8399 GCF_963521695.1 uncultured Microbacterium sp.
GCCTTGCGCCGACGCCCGGCGACGATGCGCCACGCGATGAACAACGCGAGGGCGGCCAGGATCGCCAGCGCCGTCCAGGGCATCGCGGCCGTGGCCGCCGTCCCCTCCGACACGAGCGGGTCGAGGGCCGAGGGTTCGGCCCCGGCGAGCGTGCGCGAGACGACCTGCGAGGTCGCGGTCACATCGGCGGCGAGGAAGATCAGCGGCACCACGCCCGCGACCTCGACGGTGCGCTGGAGAGAGCTGCCGGGCAGCAGTTCGGGGGCGTCATCGGCGGCGGTCACACCCGCGAGGCCCAAGGGGCCGCCGAGGGCGACGTCGACGGTGGGGTCGAGGCGCGTGTTGCCGGTGTTGGTGAGGGTGTAGGTGACGGTCGCCGACCCCGTCTCGAGCGGGTTGGCGGTGCCGTGGTAGTCGACGACGACGTCGCCCACGGTCAGGGCCGGCGCGAGGTCGCCCTGCACGCGCAGGTGCACGCGCGAGCCGAGACGTCGCTCGGTGATCGTGCCGTTGTCGGCGGTGACCCGCATGGATGCCACGACGCCCGCGGCGTAATCGCCCGGGGGAGCGTCGGCGGGCACGGTGACGGTGAAGGGGACCTCGGCGCTCGCGCCGCTGTCGAGGGTGAGCTCGGGGGTCTCGACCCGCACCCAGCTGCCCAGGTCGGTGGATGCCACGCCGCCGGCGAGGATGTCGAGCGAGCCGTCCTCGGTGAGGAAGCCGTCTGCCGCGTACACCGAGAGGGTGATCGGCTGCGGGCTGCGATTCGCGACGTAGAGCGCGTCGCCCACGGAGCCTCCGGGCTGCAGGTCGTACGCGTAGTTCGGGCGGTCGCGACCCTGGGCGGTGTCGGCGGGCTTGACGCTCCACGTCACCGTGGTGTCGGCGGAAGGAGCGGCGGGGTCTTCGGCGGCGGCGCCGGAGACGGCGAGGGGAGCGGCGGCCGCTGAGGCGGCGATCGGCGTGCCCAGCAGAAGGGCGAGAGCGGCGAGGAGGGAGAGGAGGAGACGGACGGGGGAGGTGATCGCCTGGGACATGGGCGTGGCTTTCGGTTCGAGGGAGGTCCGCCGAGGTCGCGCTCCATGGGGAACGCGACCCCGGCGGGTGGGATCAGCTGAGGGCGGTCAGCGTCACGGTCGCGGTGTAGGTGCCGCGGGGGGTCTCGAGCGGGAGCTTGAGATCCAGATCAGCGCCCACGAGCGAGCTGCCGCGCGCGTGGCCTTCGTTCGCCGAAGCGAGCGTGCGAGCGACCGACAGGCCCTCGCCCTCGTCGAAGCCCGAGGGGACGGGAGCGCCGGCGATGGCGTCGCCCGCGTTCTCGATCAGTTCGGGCGTCCAGCCGAGGTACTTGCTCGACACCTGCTCGCCACCGGCGGTGAAGTCCGACACCTGGGCGGTCAGCGACCATCCGGGGTTGCCGGCGCGGGTGTCCTGGATGCGGATCGGGATGATCTCGCCCTCGGCGTGGAAGTGGTCGAGCTCCTGCTCGGCCACCCCGAGGTCGACGAGGCGCGACGTGCCCTCGATCGCCCACGTCAGCTCGCCCGAACCCTGTGCGGGCACGGTCACGGCGATCGACTGGTCGCCGGCCGGCGGCGCGGTCGGCGCCTCGCCGGTGTAGTCGCCCGTGGTCGAGCCGGCGCGGACGCCGGCGCCGAACACGGCGGCGGGGGTATTCGCATCGAGCGCCAGGGCGCCGTAGACGGTGGTGTTCGCCACGCGCAGGTTGGCCGAGTTGCCCGTCAGCGACAGGCCGCCGCCGATGGTGTTGGCGAACGCGTCGCTGCCGCCGTCGGCGGTGGCGCCGATGAGCACGTCGCGCGAGCTGCCGCTCACGGTGACGTCGCCCTGGACGACCGCGCCCGTCATCGACACGCCCCAGCCGGAGCGATCGACCGATACGTCGCCGCCGACCGAGGAGCGCACGATGTCGACGTAGTTCGCCTGCTGCGTGAGCAGCGAGCCCGTGATCGCGCTGTCCACGACCTCCACGTCGATGCCGCCGGCCGCGACCGACCCGCCGACGCGCAGGTCGTTGACGTAGAGGAAGCCCACGGTGGTGTCGGCCGAGTAGGCGCTGATGTCGCCCTCGACGCTGGTGCCGTCGAGCGACACACCGTACGCGTCGGTGGCGATGACGTCTCCCGTGACGGTGACGGAGGTGGCATCCAGCCAGCCGCCCTCCTCCACGACGATGTCTCCCTCGACGGTCGCGCCGCCCAGGACGCAGTCCGCGCCGCTGGGGACCAGCAGGTTGCCCGAGACGGTCTGGCTGCCCAGGTCGTCGGTGCAGGTGAGGTCGGCCGCGTATGCGGGAACGGCGACGACGCTGCCCCCGATGACGAGGAGGCCGACGGTGGTGAGTTTGGTGATCTTGTTCATGTGATCTTCCTCGTCGCTCAGCCGCGCAGGGCTGCGATGTTGTCGTAGCTGCGGTCGGCGTTCGCCAGCGAGTCGCCCGGGTTGACCGGCACCGTGGAGGCGTTGTCCTGCTCGAACATGCCGAAGCGCTGGCCGCGGTCGCGCAGCTGCGACAGGAACGCCGTGTAGTCGATGTTCCCGGCGCCGAACTCGACGATGTCGTAGCCGTTGGGGCTGTTCGGGTTCAGCTTCCCGTCCTTGAGGTGCAGGATCGGGAAGCGTCGCGGGTCGCGCTTGATGTAGTCGATCGGCTCGAAGCCCGGGTACAGGTGCTTTCCGACGTGCGCCCAGTAGACGTCCATCTCGAAGAACACCGTCTCGGGGTTCAGGTGCTGCCAGTACAGGTCGTAGACGCGCTCCTGGGTGTCGGTGGTGTAACCCCACTCCTGGGCGTGGTTGTGGAGGTAGAGCTTGATGCCCGCGGCGCGTCCCTTGTCACCCATCTGGTTCCACGTGCCGATCGCCTGCATCCAGGCGTCCTTGGCGATGGGGCCGCCGTAGCCACCGGCGATGGGTCCGCCCTGACCGAGGTGCGGCATGCCGAGCACGTTCGCGATCTCGAGCTGCTGGTCGATGTTGTTCGGGTTCAGGTTGACGTGCGCTCCGGTCGCGCGCAGTCCGTTGTCGTCGAGCAACTGGCGGATCTGCTGCGGGGTGATCGCGCCGACCTGGCCCTGGGTGTATCCGGCGAACTCGATCTCGGAGTAGCCGATGCGGGCCAGCTCCTCGAACACCGCGCGGAAGCCCAGCGAGCTGACCTTGTCGCGGACGGTGAAGAGTTGGATGCCGATGCGGTTGACCGGGACGAGGCGCTTGCCGGCGCTGACCGGGGGAGCGGCGGCCGCGGCGCGGGCGCCGAAGGCGGTGGATGCGGAGGCTGCGGTGGGCATTGCGGCGGCGCCGATGCCGACGGCGACGGACGACGCCGCCAGTGCCTTCAGCAGCGTGCGACGGCTCATGGGCCGATCCGGCACCGTGGGGTGCGCGTGGTCGTGGTGGTGACTCATGACTCTCCTTCGAGGTGGGTCCGCCCCGATGCCGGGGACGGCCGAGGGTGTGGTGGGGGCCGCAGCTGCGCGACCCCCACCGGGGTGTTACTTCTGGACGGTCAGGCTGGTGCTGCCGCTGCTCTTCGCGATGCCGGTCGACCCGGTGTAGGACGCCTGCACCTGGTAGGCGCCCACCGTGCTGAGCTTGGGCAGGGTCACCTGGACGGTGCCGTCTGCGCCGAGCGTTCCGGTGAGGGTGGCGACGACCGCGTTGTTGCGGCGGATCGTCACCGTGGCGTCGCCGGTCGGGACGATGCCCGTCGACGAGACCACCTGGACCGTGGCGACGGCCGCCACGGCGGGCTTGACCGGCGTGGGCGAGACGGCGACCGTGGTCGTCGAGCGCGCTTGCGACACGGTGAGGCGACCGATGCCGGCCGAGCCCTTGAAGGTCTCGTCGGCGCCGTAGGTGGCACGCAGGGTGTGCGTGCCGACCGGCAGGTCGGCGGGCAGGGCGATGACGGCGTTGCCGTCGGCATCCAGCGTTCCGCGGGCGATCTCGTTCTCGCCGATCGTCAGCACGACCTCACCCGTGGGTGCGCCGCCCTCGCCGCGCACCGCCACCGTCACGTCGCCGGGGGCGCCGTAGGTGACCCGCGGGGAGGCGAGCGTGACCATCGTCCGCGTGTCGACCGTCGGCTCGTTGGGAGCGTCGAGGTCGATCGTGAACGACACCGAACCCAGCTCCGACACGTTGCCGCCGGTGTCGGTGGCGCGGTAGCGGAGGTCGTACGTGCCGTTCTGGTCGAACGTCACGCCGTACTGCTGGTTCGCGGCGAGGTTCGTCCAGGTCGCGCCGTTGTCGCGCGAGTACTGGACGCTGGCCAGCGTGCCGTTGTCGGCGGCCTGCACCGAGAAGCGGACGGGCTCGTTGAACACGCCGCCGACGCCGGTGGGGGCGGCGGGGGCGAGAGTGTGCGCCACCGTGGGAGCCGTGACGTCGCCCACGCCGTCGCCGACCATGGTCAGCGAGTCGACGGCGAGCTCGTCACGCGAGGTGACGTACAGCGCGCCGCTGCCCTCGGGGGCGTCGAACGCCACCTGCACGTCCTTCCAGCCGTTGCCGCCGGGGATCTTCGCCGTGGCGAAGGGCGCGGCGTCGGCGGCGCCCCAGCGCAGCTGCACCTCGCCCGCACCGGTTGCCCGGACGACCGCACCGTCGATACCGGCGAAGTTCACCGGGTCGAAGGCGAGGAAGTCGCCCTGACCGAGGCCGCGGATGGCGTTGCCACCCGACGCGTCGGTGTCGGCGTACGTGGCGACACCCTGGCGGCGGATGGCGTGCTCCGCCTGCTGGAGCTTCGGGTTCAGGCGAACGGTCGCCTCACCCGTGGCGGCGGGCAGGCCGTTGGCGCCCCGGTCGGAGTAGGTGACCACGACCGCGCCGTAGAGCAGGGCACCGGGGCCGTGCTCGGGCGAGTTCGGGTCGGTGCGGAAGACGCCCGTGCAGCCCGTGCCCGAGACCTCGGGGTGAGCGTGCTCGTCGTGTCCGAGACCGTACGTCCACGTCACGCGGGCGCAGTCGGTGGCGGTGCCGTCTTCGGCGTCCGAGGTGGTCACCTTGAACGGAATGGCCTGGCCCCAGTCGAAGAACGCGCCGTTACCGGGGAACTCCACCTTCACCTCGGGTGCCTGGTTGCCCACCGAGATGGTGCGCGAGGTCAGGCCGAAGCGTCCGCCCGCGTCCGAGACCCGCAGGCGCGCGGTGTAGTTGCCGAGCTCGGTGTAGGTGTACGACGTGGTCGCGCCGGTGGCGTCGAAGGTGCCGTTGCCGTCGAAGTCCCACTCGTAGGTGAGGGCGTCGCCGTCGGGATCGGTGGATGCCGTGGCGTCGAACTGCACCGTCAGGGGAGCCTGCGACGACGAGGTGGGCGTGGCGGTGAAGCGTGCCTGCGGCGACTTGTTGCCGGCGACGTAGTCGATGCGGTACAACCCGGCATCCGGGTTGGCCCGGAAGAAGCCGTCACCGTAGTCGAGCACGTACATCGATCCGTCGGGACCGATCTCCATGTCCATGGGGTTGTCGTGCGTCGGCTGACCGAGCGTGCTCAGTGCGGCGTTGGGCAGGAAGTCCTCGATGTCAGTGACCTCGAGGGCATCCCAGTCGAGCGTGAAGGAGGCGATGTAGTCCTGCGAGAACTCACCCATGAACGCCTTACCGTCCCAGTGGCGGGGGAGCTTCGTGGTCGAGGGGTTCGACTCGTCGTAGTGGTAGACGGGTCCGCCCATCGGGCCCTGGCCGCTGCCGGCGCCGAAGTTCACCAGCTCGTCCCACGGCTGGTCGCCGGGGTTGTCGCCGTACCAGAGGGTCGCCGGCTGCGCGGGCGGCAGGTCGGTGAGACCGGTGTTCCAGCGCGACTCGTTCTTGAGGTTCTGCGGGTCGAAGAACGCACCAGGGGTGGCGGTGGCGAAGTCCCAGTCGTTGTACGCCTGGTTGTCGGCGTGCACGTAGGGCCAGCCGGCGTTCTGCGGCTCGTCGAGGCTGATGGCGTTCCACTCCACCAGGCCCATGGGGCCGCGGCCCGCGGTCTGTGCGACGGCCTTCGTCGCGTCGGGGCCGTAGTCGCCCCACGACAGCGAGTTGGTCTCGATGTCGACCTCGATGCGGAACGGGTTGCGCACGCCCATCACGAAGATCTCCGGGCGGGTGAGCTCGGTGCCGGGGGCGAAGAGGTTGCCCTCCGGGATCGTGTACGACCCGTCGTCCTCGACGTGGATGCGCAGGATCTTGCCGCGGAGGTCGTTGGTGTTGCCGGCGCCGCGGCGCGAGTCGAAGCCGGGGTTGAACCCGGGAGCGTCGTTGTTGGGGGCGAAGCCGTTGGCGCCCGGGGTGGATGCCGGGGTGTTGTCGCCCGTGCTCAGGTAGAGGTTGCCGTCGGCGTCGAAGCCGATGTCGGCGCCCACGTGGCAGCACTGCCCGCGCTGGACCTCGACGTCGAGGACGACCTGCTCGGTGGAGAGGTCGAGCTGGTCGCCGGTCCACTGGTAGCGGGAGAGGCGGTTCACGCCCACCCACTGGTCCCAGTAGGACTCGTCGGCGCCGGCGGGCAGGGTGTTGGGCGCGTTGCCCGTGGGGGTGTCCGTCACGCCGTCGCCGTCGGCGTCTCGCGGCGAGTAGACGAGGTACACCCAGCCGTTGTTCTCGAAGTCGGGGTCGATGGCGACCGTTTGCAGGCCGTCCTCGGAGTTGGCGTAGACGTCGAGGGTGTTCGTGACGCGCGTGACGCCCGTGGCCGGGTCGGTCAGGCGGACGTCGCCGTTGCGAGCCGTGTGCAGCACCCGCTTGTCGGGGAGCACCGCGAGGTCGATCGGCTCGCCCACGTTCTTCGTGAGCAGGACGCGCTCGTAGTTGCTCCAGTCGAGGGCACCGCCGTCTTCGCCGGTGTCGCCGGGGTCGGGGGTGCCGGGGTCGGTGGGGTCTCCGTGATCGCCACCGGGGTCGGTGACGACGGGGTCGGTCCCGTGGTCGTGACCCTCATGGGCGAAGGCCGGTGCGGGGGCCGCGGCGATGGCGCCCAGGCCCAGTGCGGTGGCCGCGAGGACCGCCGTCAACCGGGCCCGGATGGCCGGATGCCGAGAAGTAGAGTTCATCGTGAATACAGCTCCTGTGAATGCGTGCGAGTTGTTTTCACCGGGTCGCCACACGGTCGGTCTCAACGACTGTTTCGTGGCGGCCCGGGCTCATCGTGCGGTGGCTGTCGGCCACACGCGGGTACCTTCCTCCGCTCTTCGTCGAGTCCGGATCGGTCGTCGATCACCGCCTCTGCGGGCAGATCTCGGTCGAGCCTGGGGGGATGAGTCGTTCGCATGGTCGGCGATGTCGCTCGTTGGTCATCTTGACCGATGTTTTTCCATAGGTCAATCAAAAGTTGCGCTACAAGCAACCAACAAAAGAGTGTGCGACGCAGAGCTTGTGAATACGCTTCGTCGCGGGCTAGCATCGCCGACGGTGCGTCCCCCGCGCCGATCCCCAAAGCCGGCAACGACGTCGGCGCGGCCGAGGAGGCCTCATGCTCCATGGACTGACCGGATGGCACCTGCTGATCGTGCTGGCGGTGATCCTGCTGCTCTTCGGTGCCGCCAAACTCCCCGCCCTCGCGCAGAGCGTGGGCAAGTCGGCTCGCGTGTTCCGCGGCGAGATCAAGGCGATGAAAGAGGAGGATGCCGCCTCCGACGCGCAGGCCTCTCCCGCCGGCGTCGCCGACACCCGCATCGACGGCTTCGCGGCCGACCCGCCGTCGGCGCGCTGACGCGGCGATGCGTCCGCACGGCCCTGCGACGACGCGGAGGGTGGACCCGTGACCTTCGGTCTGACGATCGAGAAGCTGATGCTCATCGGCCTGATCGCCGTCATGATCATCGGGCCGGAGCGTCTGCCGGCGGCGGCGGAGTCGCTGCGCCGCGCGATCCAGCAGGTGCGGCGCATGGCCCGCACCGCGCAGGAGCGGGTGCGGGAGGAACTGGGCCCCGAGGTCGCCGATGTCGACTGGCAGCGCCTCGACCCCCGGCAGTACGACCCGCGTCGCATCATCCGGGAGGCACTCCTCACCGAGCCCGATGCGGCGCCCGCGACTCCTCGCGGGGTGGGTGAGCCGGACCCGCTCGCGCTCGCCGGCCCGCTCGCCGCGAAGACCGGGTCCTCGGCGACACCTCTGCCGAGCGCTGATCCGGCACCCTCCCTCGAACTCCTGCCGCGGGCGGCATCCGCGCCGAGCGCTCCTCCGCCGTTCGCCAAGACGGATCCGGAGGCGCCATCCGCGCCGGGCGCGCCCTCGGGAACACCCGCCGAGACGGATCCGGGAGCGTCGTCCGCCGCGGCGCCCGCGCGCGCCGCAACGGTTCCTCCCCACGGGAGATAGCCGGTCGGCGACCGACACGTCCTCGTCCGGGGGGTGCGCGGTGCGCGAAGATGGGCGCATGACCCAGACG
>NZ_CAUQWC010000157.1:0-8379 GCF_963521695.1 uncultured Microbacterium sp.
GCACACCGTCGCGCGACGTCGAACCCGCACGCGAGCCCGCTCTCGTGGGTGCCGGTGCCGGTGCCGCCTCCGCCGCCGCATCGCCGGCCCCGGGGTCTGCGGCATCCGGATCGCTCGAACAGCTCTTCACGGGTCAGACCACCACGCACGACATCGGCCAGCCCGCGCCGCAACCGTCGCGGACGCGCCGCCACGTCGGCCGGTGGATCGCCCTGGCCGTCGTCGTGCTCCTGATCGGCGGCATGGTCGGCGGCGGCATGGCGCTGTGGAACACCTACGGCGATCGGGTGCAGGCCTTCCTCGGTCAGGAAGAACCGGTCGACTTCGAGGCGGGCCAGGCCACCGGCGAGACGCGCGTCACGATCGTCGCGGGAGACACCGGAGAATCGGTGTCACCGAAGATGTTCGAAGCCGGTGTCACGAAGGCGTCGAACTCGCTCTACAAGTACATGGTCGACAATTCCGTCGCCTTCACGTTCCAGCCCGGCGTTTACAAGCTGCAGCAGCAGATGACCTCCGAAGCCGTGCTCGCCGCCCTCCGCCTCCCCGAGAACCGCCTCGATTACTCGGTGCAGTTGCGCGAGGGACTGACCCTCGCGCAGTCGCTAGGCCTCATCTCCGAGCAGCTCGGCCTTCCACGCGCCGACCTCGACGCGGCCGTCGCCGACCCTTCGCAGTACGGCGTGAGCGCCACGACTCTCGAAGGCTGGATCTTCCCCGCCACCTACGACTTCGACGAGGGTGTGACCGCCGCGCAGGTCATCGACACGATGGTCAAGCGCACCATGCAGTCGCTGGACACCGCGGGCGTACCCGAGGGCGACCGCGAGCGGATCCTCATCATCGCTTCGATCATCGAGCGCGAAGCGCGAAGCAGCGAAGACTTCTATAAGGTCTCGCGGGTCATCGAGAACCGCCTGCAGCCCTCCAACCAGGAGACGTTCGGCAAGCTCGAGATGGACTCCACGGTGCAGTACGGCGCCGGAGAGATGGGCAGCGGAACGGTCAGCACGTCCGAAGAGGCGCGCAACAGCGACAACCCGTGGAACACCTACATGTATCCGGGCCTGCCGATCGGACCCATCGCGAACGCGGGCGATCTCGCCATCGACGCCGCGATGAAGCCCGCCGACGGCCCGTGGTTGTACTTCGTCACGGTCAACCTCGACACCGGCGAGACCGTGTTCACCTCGACCTACACCGAGCATCTGGCGGCCGTCGAGCAGTGGCGGGCGTGGTGCGCCGACAACCCGAACTCGGGATGCTGACCGGACCCACGCGCCTGGCCGTCTGGGGCGACCCGATCGCGCACTCGCGGTCGCCCCGGCTGCACGCGGCGGCATACGGCGTGCTCGGGCTCGAGTGGGAGTACGGGCGCCGGCAGGTTTCGGTCGACGCATTCACCGGTCACCTCTCGGGATTGGATGCCACCTGGCGCGGTCTCTCGCTCACGATGCCGCTCAAGACGGTCGCCGCACGAACGGCCCGCTCCCTCGACGAGGACGCGCGTCGGACGGGCGCGGTCAACACCTTCCTGCTCACCGACGACGGCCCCCACGGCTTCAACACCGACGTCGGGGGACTCGCCCGCGCGCTCGGGGAGATCGGTGTGCACTCACCGGGCGCGGTGCGCGTGCTCGGCGCCGGGGCGACGGCCACGTCGGCGGTCGTCTCCGCCGCGCGCGTGGGTGCGGATCTCATCGAGGTACGCGCACGCCGCCCGGAAGCCGCCGAATCCCTCCGCACGCTCGGCGACGCGCTCGGCGTCGAGGTGCGCATCCGCGCGATCGACGACGACAGCGTCGACCCGGTGGATGCCACGATAGCGGCGCTACCCGGAGGGACCGATCTCGGCCCGGTCGCCGACATCCTGGCATCCGGGTCCGGTCCTCTCGTCGACGTCGTCTACGGCGGATGGCCGACGCCGCTCGCCCAGGCGTGGAGTCGTGCCGGCGTCGCCGCGCACGATGGCCTCGGCATGCTGCTGCACCAGGCGCTCCTGCAGGTGCGCGTCTTCGTCACAGGCGACCCGGGGCGGCCGGTTGTCCACGAGGACGCGGTGCTGGCCGCGATGCGCGCCGCGCTCGTGGGAGACTAGGGGAATGCTTCGCGTTCTCACGGCCGGCGAGTCCCACGGCCCCGAACTGATCGCCCTCATGGAGGGGATGCCGGCCGGCGTCCCCGTCTCTTCCGCGCAGATCCGCGCCGAACTCGCGCGCCGCCGCCTGGGTTACGGTCGCGGGTCGCGGATGAAGTTCGAGGAAGACGAGCTCACGCTCTCGACCGGTATCGTGCACGGCTTCACGATCGGGAGCCCGATCGCGCTGCGCATCGGCAACACCGAGTGGCCGAAGTGGACCGAAGTCATGAGCCCCGAGCCGATCGAGCTGTCCGACCGGTCGCGCGGTCGCGGTGCCGCCCTCACGCGGCCGCGTCCGGGGCACGCCGATCTGGTGGGTATGCAGAAGTACGGCTTCGACGAGGCACGTCCGATCCTCGAGCGCGCCTCCGCCCGCGAGACCGCGGCGCGCGTCGCCCTCGGCGCCATCGCGCGGTCGTTCCTGAACGAGCTCGGCATCCGCCTCGTCAGCCACACGCTTTCGATCGGTCCGGTGCGCGTGCCCGACGACGCCGCCTTCCCGACCCCTGACGACGTCGACGTGCTCGATGCCGACCCGTTGCGCTGCTTCCACCCCGAGACCAGCGCCGCCATGGTGGCCGAGGTCGACGACGCCAAGAAGGCCGGCGACACGCTCGGCGGCATCGTCGAGGTGCTCGCCTACGGCCTGCCGCCGGGACTCGGTTCGCACGTGCAGTGGGATCGACGACTGGATGCCAAGCTCGCCCACGCCCTGATGAGCATTCAGGCCATCAAGGGCGTCGAGGTCGGCGACGGCTTCCTCACCACGACCCGTCGCGGGTCGCAGGCCCACGACGAGCTGTTCGCCACGGGGGAGGGCATCACGCGCTCGTCAGACCGCGCGGGCGGCACCGAGGGCGGAATGTCGACCGGCACGGTGCTGAGGGTTCGCGCCGGTATGAAGCCCATCGCCACGATCCCCAAGGCCCTTCGCACGGTCGACGTCGCGACCGGCGACACCGCTGCCGCCCACCACCAGCGTTCCGATGTGTGCGCTGTACCGGCCGCCGGCGTCGTCGCCGAGGCCATGGTCGCCGTCACCCTCGCCGACGCCGTGCTCGACAAGTTCGGCGGCGACAACATCGTCGAGACGCGTCGCAACCTCGAGACCTACCTCGCGAACCTGCCCGAGACGCTGCGCACCGCCGACGCGTCCGACGCGGGGCTCCTCGCGCATGACCTCGCCTGAGGCCGCTCCCGACGCGGCGCCCGGGTCGGCCGTCGTGCTCATCGGACCGATGGGTGCGGGCAAGACCAGTGTCGGCCGCCGCGTCGCCCGCGCGCTGGGTACGCCGTTCACCGACACCGACAAACTCGTCGTGCGCGACCACGGGCCCATCCCGGCCCTCTTCGTCGCCCACGGCGAGCCCCACTTCCGTGCCCTCGAACGAGAAGCCGTGGCCGAAGCCCTCGCCCGCGGCGGAGTCGTCGCCCTCGGCGGCGGGGCCGTGCTCGATCCGGTGACCCGCGAGCGGCTCACCGCGCATCGCGTGGTGCTGCTGACGGTGGCGCCGCACGTCGTGGCATCCCGGATCCACGGCGATGAACGCCCGTTGCTGGGCGGCGAAGACCCCGTTGCCCGCTGGCAGCGCATCTACGACGAACGGCGGTCCGTCTACGAGCGGACCGCCGACATCACCTTCGACACGTCGTCGGGACCGCTCGTGCGCGTCGTCGACGACATCGTGGCCTGGGCACGCCGTGTGCCGGCCGGAGAGACGGCATGACCGACACCACCACCATCAGCGTCGCCGGTGATGCCGGCTACGACATCACGATCGGCCGCGGACTGCTCTCCGCGCTGGGTGAGAAGCTGCCCGCAGCGGCCCGCAAGGTGCTCGTGGTGCACCCGCCGACCCTGGCGAAGCAGGCCGAGGCGTTGCGCGCGCAGCTCATGGGCGACCGTCAGGTGCTGCTCGCCGAGATCCCCGACGCCGAGGCCGGCAAGCGCGTCGAGGTGGCCGCGTTCTGCTGGCAGGTGATGGGCCAGGCCGACTTCACGCGCACCGACGTCGTCATCGGCTTCGGCGGGGGATCGGTCACCGACCTCGCCGGTTTCGTCGCCGCGACCTGGTTGCGCGGCGTGGCGCTCGTGCAGGTACCGACCACGGTGCTCGGAATGGTGGATGCCGCGGTGGGCGGTAAGACCGGGATCAACACGGCCGAGGGCAAGAACCTCGTCGGCGCGTTCTGGCCGCCGACCGCCGTGATCTGCGACCTCGACCTTCTCGACACGCTGTCGAAGAACGAAGCGACCGCCGGGTTCGCCGAGGTGGTCAAGGCCGGTTTCATCTGGCATCCGGAGATCCTCGACCTCATCGAGGCCGATCCCGAGGGCGTCGTCGACCCTCGCGGCGACGCGTTCCGCCGGTGCATCGAACTGGCCATCGACATGAAGGCCCGCGTCGTGGGCGAAGACCTGCGCGAAGCGGGCCTGCGCGAGGTCCTGAACTACGGCCACACGCTCGGCCACGCGATCGAGCACGCCGAGCGCTACCGCTGGCGTCACGGTGCCGCGATCTCGGTGGGCATGGTGTTCGCGGCCGAGCTGTCGCGCTTGGCCGGGCGCCTCTCCGACGACGTCGCTCAGCGTCACCGCACCGTGCTCGAATCGCTGGGACTGCCGACGACCTACCGTGCCGGGGCGTTCCAGACGCTGAAGGCGACCATGCAGCGCGACAAGAAGAGCCGCGGCGCGATGCTGCGTTTCATCGTGCTCGACGACCTCGCGCGTCCGACCGTGTTGCAGGCCCCCGACGAGTCGCTGCTGTTCGCGGCGTACCAGGAGGTCGGCGCGTGAGCACGGCTCGACGGGGCGCTCCGGACGTGAGCGGTGGGGCCGGGGCGTGAGCAGCGCTCCGGGCGCCGCCAGACGTCACGCCCCGCGCGATCGGCGACAGAGCAGGACATGAGCGTCGTCGTGCGCCGGGTGCGCGCCGGGGAGGGCGCTCGCGTGCGAGAGCTGCGACTGCGTGCCGTCGGCGACCCTGCGGCATCCATCGCCTTCCTCACCACCCGGGCGCAGGAGCTCGCGCGCGACCGGACATTCTGGGTCGAACGAGCCGCGCGGGGCGCGACCGGGGAGTCAGCGGCTATGTTCGTCGCCGAAGACACCGACACGTGGGTCGGGTCGGTGACCGTCCTCGTGCGGCGCGCGGGCGACCTGGACCACACGGGTCGGCGGCTCGCCCAGGATCGCGCCGATGTCGTGGGCGTGTACGTCGCGCCCGAGGCGCGGGGGTCTGGCGCGGTCGACGCCCTCCTCGACGCCGCCGCGGGGTGGACCGCCGATCAGGGCTTCGAGACGCTCTCGCTCGATGTTCACGTCGACAACGTGCGCGCGCAGGCCGTGTACCGCCGTGCGGGATTCGTCGAGACCGGCGAGACCTTCACCGGTCCGATCGGGACAGAGCTCGCGATGGGAAGGTCCCTGCATTCACTCTGACCGGAGGGCGCCCGTCGGGATGCCCCGGACCAGCCGCCGCCCCGATATTTCGGGTCAGTCGCCGCCCCGACGCCACACGCCCTGGACGCTCGACGTTCAGAACCCCTGCTGCGCAGGCCGTGGCATCCACCGTCTGTCCGCGCAGGGAGGCACGAAACTCGCAGGATACGTCCCGAAACCTGCGAGATCCGCGTAATACTGCGGGGATCGCCCCGCACCCGCCCCGGCCCGGCCCGCCCCGTCAGTCCGCTTCGAGGCGGAGTGCGACGAACGCCGAACGGCCCCGCCTCTCCAAGAGACGGGGCCGTTCGCGTTCCGATCAGACGCCCGCGGGGACGCGTCCCTCGGCCCGCAGCCCGAGCTGGTCGGTGGGGACATTCTTCGTCTCCCGGGCTGTCAGGGCGCTCACCGAGGCGATGATCGCGATGACCGCGGTGAAGATGCTGATGACGACCCAGCCGCCCGCACCGCCGCCACCGAGGGCGGCGACGATGCTCGGCGCGAACCCGGCCATGAGGAAGCCGAGCTGCGTGCCGATCGCCATTCCCGAGAAGCGCACACGGGTGCTGAACATCTCACCGTAGAACGACGGCCACACGGCGTTGGCCGCGGCGTATCCGCAGGAGAACGTCAGGATCGCCAGGCCGAAGGTGAGCAGGTCGTTCCCGGCGCCCATAGACAGCATGTAGAACGGCATGAACACCGCCGACGACAGCGCGCCGTAGATGAAGACGGGCTTGCGGCCGATGCGGTCGGCGAGCCTGCCGAAGAGCGGCTGCGTGAACAGCGCGACGACGTTGGCCACGACGACGAGCCACAGCGTCACGCTGGCGGCGAGACCGACCTCCTTGCCGTAGGCGATCGCGAGCGTACCGAAGACGGTGGAGACCGCGGCGATGAAGGCGCAGAAGATGACGCGCAGCACGTCGCGCCAGTGGTTCGTCAGCAGGGGCACCAGCGGCATCCGGGCGATCTGGCCGGTGGCCTTCGCCTGCTCGAACTCGGGAGTCTCGTGCAGGCTCCGGCGGATGAAGAACGCCACCACGACGACGACCGCGCTGAGCCAGAACGGCACGCGCCAACCCCACGAGAACTTGATGTCATCGGGCAGTGCGACGACGGGGATGAAGATCAGCGCGGCGAGGATCTGGCCGCCCTGCGTGCCGGTCAGCGTCCACGACGTGAAGAACGAGCGACGCGTGTCGGGGGCGTGCTCGAGGGTCAGCGACGACGCCCCGGCCTGCTCACCGGCCGCCGACAGGCCCTGGGCGAGGCGGCACAGCACGAGAAGGGCCGGGGCGAACCAGCCGATCTGCGCGAAGCCGGGGAGGCAACCGATGATGAAGGTCGACAGACCCATCAGCAGCAGGGTGAACATCAGCACCTTCTGGCGCCCGATGCGGTCACCGAAGTGGCCGAGGATGACGGCGCCGAAGGGGCGCGCGATGTAGGCGAACCCGAAGGTCGCGAACGACATCACGAGGGCCGCCTGGTCGCCCGAGGGGAAGAACACCGTCGGGAAGATGAGAGCGGCGGCGGAGCCGAACAGGAAGAAGTCGTAGTACTCCACGGCGCTGCCCATGAAGCTGGCCGTGGCCGCCTTCACGGGAGTCTTCCGCGTCGTTGCGGTGGTGGTCATGAACGGATGCTCCTTAGCGGGCGACGGCCGGTCCGACGGTGGTGTCGGCGGCGACGAGGTCGAGGAAGTGGGTGGTCATGCGGTCGGGGTCGGGTCGCGTCCCCGTGATGAGGGCGAACGCGTCGACGGCCTGGTGGACCGCCATGCGTCCGCCGCTGAGGGTGCGGCAGCCGCGCTCGCGCGCGGTGATCAACAGTTCGGTGTCGAGCGGGCGGTAGACGATGTCGGCGACCCAGAGCTCCGGACGCAGCAGGGCGGCGTCGAGGGGGAGTCCCGGGTGCTCGGCCATGCCGATGGGGGTGCAGTGCACGAGACCGTCGGCGCCGGCCAGCACGTCCGCGAGCCGGTCGGGCGCGGCGGTGTCGACGACGGCGAGCGGATGCCGTGACGCCAGGTCGTCGGAGAGGGCAGCGGCGCGCACCGGGTCGAGATCGACGATGCTCAGCCGCGCGGTGCCCAGGCGCAGCAGCGCATCGGCGACGGCCGAGCCCGCACCTCCCGCACCGAGCTGGACGACGTGCCGGGTGTCGGCATCCGGAAGCCCGTCGACGAACGCGGCGGCGAAGCCGGTGGTGTCGGTGTTGTGGCCGACACGCCCGGTGGGAGTGAACAGCACGGTGTTGACCGCGCCGAGGGCGGCGGCGACCGGGTCGATGCGGTCGAGGTGGGCGAGCACGCTCTGCTTGCAGGGGTGGGTGACGTTCACGGCGTCGTACCCGAGGCGCTCGGCCCAGGCGAGGACGTCGCCGATGCGTTCGGGGTCGATGCCGAGGGCGGTGAGGTCGAGCGGGCGGTAGACGTACGTCATTCCGAGGGCGCGCGCTTCGGCCATGTGCATCGGCGGGGTGAGCGAGGGGAGGACCCCGGTGCCGATGAGGCCGACGAGGTAGGGATGCGCGTCGATCACGGTACTCCTTCGTGTCCGTGGGTCCGGCTATGTACTAACCGGTACGTTCAGAGGAAACCATGAGCGGGGCGCGCTGTCAACGACGACTTCGGGATGCCACGCGGTCGACGCCCGACGCGAGTCGCGCTGCGCCGGCGCCTCGCGGGTCGTGCCGTCGAGATCCCGCCGCACGCACGCGGGGCGTCGACTGTCCAAGACACGCCGCGTCGCGCCGGCGCCCGCGGCGTGTCCTGGACGCTCACCAGCGG
>NZ_CAUQWC010000158.1:0-8377 GCF_963521695.1 uncultured Microbacterium sp.
CCGTCTCGGTGATCGGCGACAGCACCACCTCGGATGCCACGACCACGGGCGGATCCTCCGGGTCCGGCTCGAGCGGGGACGTCTCGACCGACGGGTCGGACAGCCTGCTCGGCGGCAACCAGGCGGTCCTGCCGGTCGAGGTGCCCGTCACCATCGGCGGCAACGCCGTCTCGGTGATCGGCGACAGCACCACCTCGGATGCCACGACCACGGGCGGATCGTCCGGCTCGGGCATCGGCGGCGACGTCTCGACCGACGGATCCGACAGCTTGCTCGGCGGTAACCAGGCCGTCGTACCGGTCGATGTGCCCGTCACCATCGGCGGCAACGCCGTCTCGGTGATCGGCGACAGCACCTCGAAGGACGCCACCACCACCGGCGGCACCAACCACCCGAGCACCGGCAGCGACGTCACGACCGACGGCACCGACAGCCTGATCGGCGGCAACCAGCTCGTCGCCCCGATCTCGCTGCCCGTCACGATCGGCGGCAACGCCGTGTCCGTGATCGGTGACAGCTCCACCGAAGGCGCTGTCACCACCGGCGGAACCTCCGGTGCGGGAATCGGCGACGTGACCACCGACGGAAGCGGCAGCATCCTCGGCGGCAACCAGGCGATCCTGCCGGTGTCACTGCCCGTCACCATTGGCGGGAACGCCGTCTCGGTCATCGGCGATAGCACCTCGAAGGATGCCACCACCACCGGCGGCACCTCAGGCGGCCTGCTGGGCGGTATCTCGACCGACGGGAGCGACAGCCTCCTCGGAGGCAATCAACTGATCGTCCCGATCAGCCTGCCCGTCACCATCGGCGGCAACGCCGTCTCGGTGATCGGCGACAGCACCACGGACGGTTCGAGTACGGGAACGCCGGGGACGCCCGATAACCCGGGCACGCCTGGGACGCCGGGCAACCCCGGGACGCCCGGCAACCCCGGAACGCCCGGCAACCCCGGAACGCCTGGGACACCTGGGACGCCTGGGAATCCCGGAACACCCGGAACACCCGGTAACCCCGGAACACCCGGCACGCCCGCCACGCCCGGAACACCCGGTAACCCTGGAACGCCCGGTACCCCTGGCAACCCCGGAACGCCCGGGAACCCCGGAACGCCTGGGACGCCTGGGACGCCCGGCAACCCCGGAACACCGGGGACCCCCGGCACGCCCGGAACGTCCGGCACCCCCACTCCGGTGATGGGTTCCCCCGCATCCGTCTCGTCGACGTCGTACTCGGTCGCGGCGCCCGTCGCCTCGCGCACGAGCACACGCTCGGGCACCGGTAAGACGCTCGCCGTCACAGGAACTGATGGATCGGCGGCCGCCGGCCTGGGCACGGCGGGTCTGCTGGCCCTCGTGCTGGGAGGCGCGCTGCTGCTGCGTCGTCACCGCGCAACCGTCTGACGCACTGACCCCGGGGAGGGGGTGACCCCTCCCCGGCAGGCGGCACCGGATGCCGGCTATTGGGGGCGGCATCCGGTGTCGTGGCGTGCCCGGGGTGTCGGGACACCCACGGGGGTCCGGCCCCTTCGACAAGCTCAGGGACCTCCGCGAGCACGCGGCTCGGTGACGGGTGCCGTCCCTTCGACAGGCTCTGGAACCTCCGCCGCACACAGAGCGCTGACACATGGTGGCTGAGCCTGTCGAAGCCACCCCCGACCCAAGAGCCCGGTCTTACAGCGCGCCGCCGCGACGCTCGCGCTCGAGGAAGGCGATCGTGTCGGGATGCTGCGGGGCGTCGAGGATCTGCGCGGGCGTGCCCTGCTCGACGACGCGTCCGTTCTTCAGGAAGACGATGCGATCGGCCACCTCACGAGCGAACGACATCTCGTGCGTCGCCATGAGCATGGTCGACCCGCGGTCGCGCAGCACCCGCACCAGGTCGAGCACCTCGCCGACGAGCTGCGGATCCAGCGCCGAGGTGATCTCGTCGAGCAGCAGCAGCTCTGGATCGGTCATCACCGCGCGCACGATCGCGACGCGCTGCTGCTGGCCGCCGGAGAGACGGTCGGGGAACTCCCGCGCCTTGGCCCCGAGGCCGAGCTGCTCGAGCAGTTCGGTGCCGCGGGCGTAGGCGTCGGGTTTCGGCATCCGGTGCACTTTGCGCGCGGCGAGCGTGACGTTGTCGATCACACGCAGGTGCGGGAAGAGGTTGAAGTGCTGGAAGACCACGCCGATGCGTGCACGGGCGGAGTCCTCGTCGATGGTGGGATCGGTCAGGTCGTCGCCGTTCAGCAGGATCTGGCCGTCGTCGACCCGCTCGATGAGATTGATGGTGCGCAACAGCGTCGACTTGCCCGACCCCGACGCGCCGATGAGCACGACGACCTCGTGCTGGTCGATCGCGAGGTCGATGCCGTCGAGCACCACGTGGTCGCCGAAGGTCTTACGGACGCTGCGGACGTCGAGCACGCTCACACGACCCCGCCCATCTGCTCGCGCTTCGCCAGCCGCGCCGAGACGTAGTCGGTGAGCCGGATCATCGGCAGCGCCAGCGCCACGAACAACAGCGCCGCCACGATGTACGGCGTGAAGTTGTAGTACTCGGCCGCGGCGATCTGCGCCGCGCGAATGGCATCCACCACTCCAAGCACGGAGATCAGGCCGACGTCCTTCTGCATCGAGACGAAGTCGTTCATCAGCGCGGGAATGACCTTGCGCACGCCCTGCGGGATGACGACGATGCGCAGCGTCTGCCCGTGCGTGAGGCCCATCGAGCGGGCGGCGACCCGCTGCGAGGGATGCACGGCCTCCATGCCCGCGCGCAGCACCTCGGAGACGTACGCCGAGTAGGTCAGTACGATCGCGATCGTTCCCCACAGCACGACCGGCACACGTCCGAAGATACCCAGCGCGGGCAGACCGAAGCCCACGACGTACAACACGATGAGCAACGGGATGCCGCGGAACAGGTCGGTGTACACCGTGGCCAGAGCGCGCAGCGGGAAGAACACCGGCCCCCGCAGCGATCGCAGAACTGCCAGCAGTGTGCCGACGATCGCCACGGCGAAGGCCGCGACGAACAGCACCTGGATGTTGACCCACAGCCCGACGAGGATCGACGGGAAGCTCGCGATCGCGATGTCGACGTCGAAGAAGCTGCGGCGAACGTCTTCCCAGCCGGGGCTGGAGAGAACCGCCCACCCCACCACGACGACGAAGACGACGGAGCTGACGAACGCGATCAGCACGGACGTCATCGACTGCCGACGCCGCTCGAGACGCCGACCGAGCTCGAGCTCGCTCGGACGCCACTCGGCATCGAGGGGGGTGGATGCCACGGCTGTTACTTCAGCACGGGAGCGGCGGCCGTTCCGCCGAGCCACGTCTGCTGCAGCTCGTCGAGCGTGCCGTCCGCGCGCAGAGCGTCGACGGCCTCGCTGACCGCAGTGGTCAGCGCCGAGTCCTTGGGCAGCACGAACGCGAGCTCGTCACCGCCGACGGAGGAGTCGGGCAGCTGGCCCACGACCTTGCCGTCGTCGAGCACGGCACCGGCGAGGTAGAACGCGGTGGGGAGGTCGACGATGATCGCGTCGACCTGGCCCGCCTGGAGTGCGGCCACAGCATCGTCGTTGGAGTTGTAGACACTGAGGTTGGCGGTGCCGAGCTGGTCTTCGGCGACCTGGTAGCTGGTCGTGGCGCTCATCACGCCGACCGGGATGCCCTTCAGCTCGTCGACCGTGGTGGCGGACGCAGCGGGCGACGACCCGGTCGTCACGACGGCCTGCGTGGTCGTGTAGTACGGCGACGAGAAGTCGACGGCGTTCTTGCGCTCGTCGGTGATCGAGAACTGCTGCACGTTGAGGTCCCAGTCCTTCGGGCCCGGAGCGATGGCGCTGTCGAACGTGGAGCGCACCCACACGACGTCATCCTTCGAGAAGCCGAGCTGCGTGGCCACGGCGTCGGCCACGGCCGCTTCGAAGCCCTCGCCCGAGGCGGGGTCGTCGTTCTCGACCCACGGCGAGAACGCGGGCTCCCCCGTGGCGATGGTGAGCTTGCCGGCGGTGACGGTCTGCAACGCGCCCTCGGAGGCGGGGGCATCGCCGGCGTCGGAGCCGGTCGGGGCGAAGGCGCAGGCGGTGAGCGAGACGACCGTGGCGGCGGCCACGGCGGTCAGGGCGGCGGCGCGGCGCAGGCGTGCGAAAGCGGTCACGATGTCTCCTCGTGGACGTATCGGGGGCATCCCCGGAGTGCTGTGTGGAGCAAATCGTACCTAAGCGGCGAGGCTCCGGTCGTCGGTTGGGAAACCCGGCGACACGCGGCGGGGTCCTCACGTCGCGGTGGCCGCTCCCCCGGTTTGCGGCGGGCTCCGCGTTTCGCGGCCGCCGCCCCAGCCCTGTTTGGGGCGGGTTCCGTGCATTGGGGCGGACAAAACACGCCCCAAAGGCACGAAACGCGCCCCAAACCCCGCCCCAACGCAAGCCGGCACCGCCCGGAAACGCGGAACGGCCCCGCCCTGCCGAAGCAGGAACGGGGCCGTTCTCGAGAGTGCTGCGAATTACTTCGCGGCGACCACCTGGAGGGTGATCACGGCGGTGACGTCGTCACGCAGGCGAACGGTCGCCTCGTGCTCGCCGACCGACTTGATCGAAGAGGTGATCTGGATCTTGCGCTTGTCGAGCTCGCCGAGACCGGCGGCCTTGACGGCGTCGGCGACATCGGCGGTCTTGACCGAACCGAAAAGGCGACCCTCGTTGCCGGCCTTGACGGCCAGCTTGACGGTGTTCGACTCGAGCGAGTTCTTCAGGGCCACGGCGTCTTCGTGGTCGTGGATCGCGCGGGACTCGCGGGCCGCGCGGATCGACGCGACCTGCTTCTCGCCACCGCGGCTCCAGGCCACGGCGAAGCCCTGCGGGATGAGGTAGTTGCGGGCGTACCCGCTCTTGACCTCGACAACGTCACCGGCGCTACCGAGCCCGGTGACCTCATTCGTGAGAATCAGCTTTGCCATCGGGTGCTCCTTAGCGGCCGGCGCCGGCGTAGGGCAGGAGAGCCATCTCGCGCGCGTTCTTGATGGCGCGGGCGATCAGGCGCTGCTCCTGCACGGAGACACCGGTGATACGACGGGCGCGGATCTTCCCGCGCTCCGAGATGAACTTGCGGAGGGTTGCGACGTCCTTGTAGTCGATGACGCCGACGCGGATCGCCTTCGCGGGGGCTGCGTTCTTCGCGCCCTTCCGCGGCTTGCGGCGGTCGCCAGTGGCCTTGCCAGCCATGCTTCCTTCTTTCGTGTGGTTCAGATGCCGAGCCGGTCACGCGGACCGGGGCATGGCATCCGGAATTTCAGGGGTCGTCGCGCCGTGAGGCGCAGCGAAGATCAGAACGGGGTGTCGTCTCCGTAGGAACCGGGAGTGCTCCACGCGTCGGCGCCGCTGTTGTTGTTGCCGCCGCCGTTGTTCGAGCCGGGGGTCGACCACGGCTCGTCGTTCGACTGCTGCACCTGCGGGCGCTGACCGCCACCGCCGCCGGAAGCGGCACGGGTGACCTGGGCGGTCGCGTAGCGGAGCGAGGGGCCGATCTCATCGACTTCGAGTTCGATGGAGGTGCGGTTGTTTCCCTCACGGTCCTGGTACGAACGCTGCTTGAGGCGACCGGTCGCGATGACACGGCTGCCCTTCGTCAGCGAACCGGCGACGTGCTCGGCGAACTCGCGCCACACCGAGGCGCGCAGGAAGAGCGCCTCGCCGTCCTTCCACTCGTTCGCCTGACGGTCGAACGTGCGGGGGGTCGACGCGATCGTGAAGTTCGCCACCGGCAGACCGTTCTGCGTGTAACGCAGCTCGGGGTCGGCGGTGAGGTTGCCCACGACGGTGATGACGGTTTCGCCGGCCATCGTCGTTACTTCGCAGCCTTCTCGGCGGACTCGACCTTGCGGGGAGCGGCGGCCTTGCGGGCAGCCTTCTCCTCGGAGCGCTTGGCCTCGGCGGCGACCTGAGCGATCGCTTCTTCGGCGCGCAGGACCTTGGTGCGCATGATCTGCTCGTTCAGCTTCAGCTGACGGTCGAGCTCGTTCGTGGCCTCGCTGGTCGCGACGAAGTTGACGACGGCGTAGATGCCCTCGTTCTTCTTGCGGATCTCGTAGGCGAGACGACGGCGGCCCCAGATGTCGACCTTGTCGATGGTTCCTCCATCGGCCGTGATGACCTTGAGGAATCCGTCGAGCTTCGGAGCGACCTGGCGCTCGTCGACCTCGGGATCGAAGATGACCATGAGTTCGTACTGGTGCGTCACTAACCCACCTCCTTCGGACTAGAACGGCTGACGGGCATTTCCCGGCAGCAGGAGGGTGTGGTGCACGTCGTCACGGGCTCACACGCGCATGGGCGTCGCCGGACAACCTTCGTAGTCTAGCGGATGCCATGCGTCGGCGTTCCCCCGGCCGCAGCGACGGGGCGGGAACGCCTGCGCTCCCCCTCCCCGATGTCGGACGCTCCCGATACGGTCGAACGGGGAGGCGACACATGACGACACCTGCAGCGCTCGACACCGCGCCGCTGACCGAGCCCGTCGACAAGGCGGCGGTACGTGCGTTCACCGCCGAGCTGCGGCAGCGGGGCGCGCTGCGGGGCCGCACCGTGTCGGTGGTGATACTCGTGGTCGTGGGACTCGCGTTCGCCCTCATCGGCGTCCCGCTCTTCTTCTCCATCGTCGTCACGGTGTTCACCGAGAGCAGCGGCAGCGCCCTCGTCGCTCTGCCCCTCCTCGTGATCCTCGCCATCGTCGCGGTCGTCGCCGTGGCGATCGTGCGGGGCTTCCGCGGCTCGGCCGTCCGCCGCTACCGGCTCGACCGCTTCGCGCGCGCGAACGGCATGACCTGGCATCCGGGATACACGAATCCCCCGCTCCCGGGCATGATCTTCGGCATCGGCAACGACCGGGGCACGCACGATCTCATGCGCCGGGAGCATCCGCGGTTCATAGAGGTCGCCAACTACCGCTACGAAACCGGCTCGGGCAAGAACAAGCAGACCCACCGGTGGGGTTATGCCGCGCTCCGCCTCGACACTCCGCTCCCCCACATCGTGCTGGATGCCGTGGGCAACAACGGCCTGTTCGGCGGCTCCAACCTGCCGGTCAGCTTCGGCCGCGGGCAACGCCTCAGCCTCGAGGGCGACTTCGACCAGCACTTCGCGCTGTACTGCCCCGAGGGGTACGAGCGTGACGCCCTCTACCTGTTCACACCCGATGTCATGGCGCGTTTCATCGACAACGCCGCGCAGCTCGACGTCGAGATCATCGACGAGTGGCTCTTCCTCTACTCCCGCCGCGACCTGTCGACGCTCGACCCCGCGACCTGGCAGTGGGTCATGTCGACCGTGGGCGCCCTCGACGACAAGCTCGCGCAGTGGGCGCGGTGGCGTGACGAGCGCCTGGCCGCAGCCCCGACGGCGGGGGCGGTGGCATCCGGGCTGCCGGGGGCGTCGACGGCACCGGCCGCGCTGCTCACTCCTCCCCCGGTCGGTGTCGCAGCGCCAGGGCGACGCCTGCGACGCGGCTTCTCGTGGGTGACGGTGCTCGTCGCCGTGGCGATCGGCGCGTGGTGGATCCTCACCATCGTGTTCGACGTGCTGGGGTCCTGACCGCGCGCGACGCGTCAGTGCGCCGACCACCCGCCGTCCATCGTGTAGCTCGCGCCGGTGACCATCGCGGCATCCGGTCCCGCCAGCCACAGCGCCAGCGAGGCGACCTCGGTCGGCTCGACGAGACGTTTGATCGCGGCATCCTGCAAGAGGATCGTCTCGAGCACCTCCTCCTCGGCGATGCCGTGGGCGCGGGCCTGATCGGCGATCTGCTTCTCGACCAGCGGCGAGCGCACGTATCCCGGGTCGATGCACACGCTCGTCACGCCGTGCGGTCCGCCCTCCAGAGCGGTGGTTTTCGAGAGGCCCTCGAGGCCGTGCTTGGCGGTGACGTACGCCGACTTGAACGCCGACGCGCGGATGCCGTGCACGCTCGAGACATTGAGCACGCGCCCGAAGCCGCGCTGGTACATGCCCGGCAATGCCGCGCGGATGAGCAGGAACGGCGCCTCCAGCATGAGCCGGAGCATGAACGAGAAACGCTCGGGGTCGAACTGCTCGATGGGGCTGACGTGCTGGATGCCGGCGTTGTTGACGAGGATGTCGCCGTCGAGGCTGAGCTCACGCAGCGCCGCGGTGTCGGACAGGTCGACGACCCACGGGCGACCGCCGATGTCGGCGGCCACACGTTCGGCACCCTCGGCGTTCAGGTCGGCGACGGTGACCTCGGCCCCGGCGTCCGCGAACGCGCGCGCGATGGCTTCGCCGATGCCGCTCGCTCCCCCGGTGACGAGGGCGCGACGGCCGGTCAGGTCGGTGCTCATGCGGATCCCTTCGCTCCCACGCGCTCGGCCGTAC